>DATKEG010000173.1:0-28090 GCA_035544515.1 Vicinamibacteria bacterium
GGTGGGGGTGCGCGCCTCAGCGCCAGAGGCGCCAGCAAGGCGACGGCCAGTCCCGCGGCCAGGGCGAGCGTCCACGGCGGCACGCGGGCGTGCGCGCGCGGCGCCAGCCGCCCCCGCAGCCGCCCCGGCAGCGCGTCGAAGTAGCCCTCCGGCGCTTGGACCTCCTGGCCTCGCGCGAGCGCGTCCAATGCGCGCATCTCCTCGACCGCGCGCGCACAGTCCGGGCATTCGCGCAGGTGCGCATCCACCCCCGCGCGGTCGGCCGGCGGGAGCTCGCGGTCGACGTACGCCGACATGCGCTCCGACACGTGCGCGCTCACGCGGGACCGCCGCCGCCGGCCCGCCGCAGCGCGAGGCCGAGGTAGGGGGTGAGGGCGACACGCAGGCGTTCGCGCGCGCGGGAGAGGCGGCTCATCACGGTGCCGGGGGAGATCTCCAGGGCCTCCGCGATCTCCTGGTACGACAGCTCCTCGCGGACGCGAAGGACGAACACCGCCCGCTGCTCGGGCGAGAGCCGTGCCATGGCCCGGTCGAGGACCTCGCGACCTTCCGCCTCGAGGACGCCGCGCAGGGGGCCCTCGTCGGGGGCGGCCGTGTCGGCCAGGCTCTCCGGCAAGGCTTCCTCGCGCGACTCGGGGGAACGCACGTGGTTGACGGCCAGGTTGGCGGCGATGCGGCAGATCCAGGGGCCGAAGGGCCGATGGCGGTCGAAGCGTCCGAGCGCCTGGTACGCCCGCAGGAACGCGTCCTGCACGACGTCGTCGGCCAGGTCGTGACGGCGCAGGATGCGCATGGCCGTGCCGTAGACCCGCTTCTGGTACCGCTTCACGATCTCCTCGAAGGCAAACAGGTTCCCCCCCTGGGCCTTGGCCAGGAGGTCGGCCTCTCCGGGATCGACGGCCGCAGGTGCGGGTGGCGTGGTGCTTTCAACGCCGGGGGGTCGCACGCGAGCGAACCCCCCGAGCCTCCCCATTGGCCTCCGCGCGGGCCGGTCGCGCGGAGGGCGCCTCGCGGCCGCCCCGCCGGCTCAGGAGCATCGCCCGAACCCCTTTGGGGCGCCCGGACACCGGGCGCCCGCCTCGCTCGGGATACGGTCGGAGGTCTCCCGGCATTCCACGGCCATCCGGACCGGAGGTGCGCCGGGAACCTCCCCGGTCGAGTGGTCTACTCGAGAACCTTGATCACGACGCGGCGGTTCACGGCACGGTTCTCCCTCGTCTTGTTGTCGACCACGGGCCGGCTCTCGCCGTACGAAATCACCTCGATGCGGCTCAGCGCGATCCCGTGCTGGTCGCGCAGGTAGTTCCGCACCGCCACGGCGCGGTCCTCGCCCAGCCGCAGGTTGTAGGCGTCGGGCCCCGTGGCGTCGGTGTGCCCCTCCACCTCGAAGAACACGCCCCGGTTCTCCTGCTTGAAGGGAGTGATCGCCTCGTCGATGATCACCTTGGCCTCGTCGCTGATCTCGTAGCGGTTGACCGGGAACGTGACCTTGTCGTTCGACAGCGTCACGGTGTAGATGAGCTTGCCCTTGGCCGCGCGCTCCGCCTCGGTGGCGCGCTGCAGCGCCTTCTGGGCCGAGCCCTTGGCCTCGCTCACTCCGGACTGCGCCTGCTGGTTCACCTCGTCGATACGGACCTCGTTGCGCCGCACGCGCTCTTGCGTCTTCTCGACCTCGCCGCTGAGCGTGTCGACCTTCTGGTTGACCTCGCCGACCTCCGTGCCCACGTACTTCTTGGTGGCGCACCCGGAGACGGCCACGCCGGCCATGCCGGCCACGAGAAACGGCACGATGATCGTCCTCACAGGACCTCCACTCTTCAGTTGTATTGAGGGCGAGCGCTCGCCCGGGAACGGTGAACGGTTAAGACCGGGGCACGTAGCCGCTACGGGTGCGGACCTGGACTCCCTTGCGGGTGGTGCGGACCTCCACACGCCGGAACCCGGACGGACCCTCGGGAGGGTCGTACCCGAGCCGGTATTGGTGTTTGAGCTCGTACGCGATCTGGGCGGCGGCGGCCCGCAGGGCGCCGAAGTCACTGACGACGAAGGCGGCGCCGCCCGAATGGTCGGCGTAGCGCCCGAGCATCTGGGCGCCGGTGACGGCCACCGACGGCCGCTCCTTGCCGGTGAAGCGTGGCGAAGCGGGATCGTCGAGGGGCGAAACGACGGTCACGGCGTAGATCGGCACGTCGAGCGCGCGGGAGCGCGCGATCACGTCTTCCGGCCGGTTCTGGCTCGCCGTGTCCACCCCGTCGGTGATCACGACGACGGCCCGCCGCGCCTCGCCATGGCTGGCCAGGTCGCGGGCGGCGCGGTCGAGGCCATCGTGCAGGCCGGTGGAGCCGAACGTCTCGATCTCGTCGAAGGCGTCCAGGATCTGCCGGCGGTTCGTGGTGAACGGCACCAGACCGAAGTAACGGTGGTCGAAACCGGCCAGCGCCGCCTCGTCGTGGCGCTCGAGCGCGGCCAGGATCTGCGTCAGGGCCATGCGCGCGCTCGCGGTCTTGAGCTGGCCGGTCATGCTGCCGCTCGCGTCCACCAGCACGAGCAGCCGCGCACGGGAATCACGCCCGAGGGCGAAGTGGTCGAGCCGCTGGGGCCGCCCGTCCTCGTAGACGCGGAACTCCTCGCGTCGAAGGTCGGTGACCGGGCGTCCCTTCCGGTCCACCGCGGTCGCGGAAAGGAGCACGAGGTCGGTGCGCGCCGTGAAGCGCGGCACCTGGCCGCGCCCGGTCGCGGGCAGGAAGGCGACAAGAAGGCCAGCCGCCGCTGAAACCCGGAAAAAACCCCGCAGATCGCGCCCCTTTCCCTCCCAGTATAGGCCGGCGGGGCCGAACCACGAATGTGACGCCCCTCACGCGGCCCAGCGGCCCGCGCTTATCCGGAATACGGACCCGTGGCGGTGCGGCTAGGCCGGTTGACGCGACAGGAACAGGTCGATGCGGGTGGCGGCGGCGGGCGTGGCGGCGGTGAAGACCACCGCCAGGCCGTGCGCGTCGCCTTCGCCGTCGGTGAGCCGGATCACGCGTCCGGCCACCTCGACCGCGCCGGCCCCGGGCAGCTCCAGCGCGAGCACGATCCTCGTCTCGAGCGGGCAGGCCTCGTGGGCCTCGACGAGGGCGGCGTCGCGGCAGATGTCGCGCAGGCGGGCCGGGAAGGACCTGCCGTCCACGACGCAGCGCACGGGCAGGTCGACGACCTTCCGCGGGCTCTTCCGGCGGTCCGCGCCCGTCACAGGATCTTCACCACGACTGCCGCGCGATCGTGGGGAGGAGCTGGTCCGGATCGAGCACGGCGTTGATCTCGCGCACGATGGGGAGAAGGCGCCCCAGCAGCTCGGCGGTGAGAGGCGCCGTTTCGGGCGAGGTGCGCAAGACGAGCGATGGTAGCACGCACCGACCGGCGGGCGTCGTACTCGTGGCCATCGACGGTGTACACTCCTCGCGTGTCCGTGGCCTCTCTCACGCTCCCGCTCGAGATCGAGGACATCAAGGCCATCCTGCCGCACCGCTACCCGTTCCTGCTCGTGGACCGCATCCTGGAGCTGGAGGAGGACCGCCGCATCCTCGGCGTCAAGAACGTGGCCTCGGACGAGCGCTACTTCATCGCCGGTCCCGGCGGTAGGCCGATCCTGCCCGCCTCGATACTGACGGAGGCCATGGCCCAGGCCGGCGCCGTGCTGATCCTGGCCAAGCCCGAGAACCGCGCGCGTCTCATCTACTTCATGGGCATCGACCGCGTGCGGTACCGGCGGCCGGTGGTCGCCGGCGACGCGGTGATGCTCGAAGGCACGGTGGTACGGCTGCGGGGCCGGATGGGCAGTCTCCGCGGACGCGCGCTCGTGAACGGCCAGGTGGCCGGGGAGGGGCAGATGACCTTTGCCCTGGGAGAGCGGCCGGAGTAGGAGCGATGAGGCCGCCCCGCGGCGCGCCCGGCGGCCGTCCCGCCCCCTCGCCCACCGGCAAGACGCGCGGCCCTCTTTCGCTGGCCCGCGCCCTGTCCAAGTTCGGCGTCTGCTCGCGCAACGAGGCCCTGCGCTGGATCGTGGCCGGACGCGTCAGCGTGGACGGCCGGACCGTGCTCGGGCCGCGGAGGCGCATCGACCCGCGGAAGAACCGGGTGGCGGTGGACGGCCGGCGCGTGGGCGACGACACGGAGCGCATCGTGCTCGCGCTGCACAAGCCCATCCGCTACATCACCTCGCGGGTGGATCCCGGCGGCCGTCCCACGATCTACGACCTGATCCGCGAGGTCGACCGCTGGGTCTTCCCGGTCGGCCGCCTCGACCGCGACTCCTCGGGGCTGCTCGTGCTCACCAACGACCATCGCCTGGGCCAGCGGCTCACCGATCCCGCGCACCAGGTCCCCAAGACGTACCACGCGCGCGTGGCGGGCGTGCCGGACGCGCAGGCGCTGCGCGCGCTGCGCGAGGGCGTGCCGCTCGGGGACGGAACCATCTCGCGTCCCGCGGGGGTGCGCCCGCTGGGCACGGCGCGCGGGGTGGGGACCTGGCTCGAGATCGTGCTCAGGGAAGGCCGGAACCGCCAGGTGCGCCGGATGTGCGCCGCGGTCGGGCACGAGGTGCGCGAGCTGGTGCGGGTGGCCATCGGCGGGCTGAAGCTCGGCGAGCTGCCCCCCGGCCGCCATCGCCGGCTCACGCCCGCCGAGGTCCGCCGCCTGGTGGGGCCGCCCTAGACTAGGCCGTGGCCGCGGGCGCCACTCGCGCCGCCATCCGCTCCTGGTCCTTGTATTGGAGCTGGTACAGCCTCCAGTACAGCCCGCGCTGGGCGAGCAGCGCCTGGTGCGTGCCGCGCTCGCGGATGGTCCCCTTGTGCAGGACCAGGATCTCGTCCACGTTCTGCACGGTCGAGAGCCGATGTGCGATGACGATGGCCGTGCGGCCGCGGAGCAGCACCCGCAGCGCGTCCTGGATCAGGCCTTCGGTCTCGGTGTCCACGGACGAGGTGGCCTCGTCGAGGATCAGCACGCGCGGGTCGTGAGCCAGCGCGCGCGCGAAGGAGAGGAGCTGCTTCTGGCCCACCGAGAGGCTGGAGCCCCGCTCCCTGACCTCGGCCGCGTATCCGCCGGGGAGGGCCTCGATGAAGCGGTGGGCGTGGACGGCCCGCGCCGCCGCGCGCACGCGCTCGTCCGGGATGTCCGAGCCGAGGCGGATGTTCGAGGCGATGGTGCCGCTGAACAGGTGCACGTCCTGGAGCACCAGCGCCAGCGCGGAGCGGAGCTGTTGCGGGTCCAGGTCACGCACGTCGACGCCGTCGAGGGTGACCCGTCCCTTCTGCACGTCGTAGAAGCGGGCCAGCAGGCTGATGATCGAGGTCTTGCCCGCCCCCGTGTGCCCGACCAGCGCCACGCTCTGGCCCGGCTCCACCGAGAAGCGGACGTCCCGCAGCACCCAGTCCGGCTCGCCCTGGCCGTAGCTGAACCAGACGTCCTCGAAGCCGACCGCCCCGCGCAGGGCGCCCAGGCGCCGGGGCTGCGCCGGCGCCGCCACCTGTACCGGCGTGTCGAGCAGGGTGAAGATGCGCTCGGACGAGGCCATGGCGGCCTGCAGGATGTTGAACTTCTCGGAGAGGTCCGAGATCGGCCGCCAGAAGCGTTCGGAGTACTGGATGAAGGCCACCAGCACGCCCAGGGTGAGGCCACCGGAAAGCACCTGCGCGCCGCCGTAGAGGAGGATGAGCGCGATGGCCACCGCCGCCAGGAGGTCGATGACCGGGTAGAACACCGCGTAATAGAAGATGGAGCGCAGGTTGGCGTCCGCGTGCTCGCGGTTGATGGCGGCGAAGGCGGCCACGTTGCGCTCTTCCCGGCGAAAGAGCTGCACCACCGTCATCCCGGAGAGGTTCTCCTGCAGGAAGGCGTTGATGCGCGCGATGCAACGGCGCACCTCGCGGAAGGACTGGCGCGAGCCGCGCCGGAACCAGTTGGTGACCAGGAAGAAGAGCGGGATGACGGCGAAGGTGACCAGGGCCAGCTTCCAGTCGAGCGCCAGCATGACGCCCATGATCCCGATGAGGGTGAACACGTCGCCGAACACGGTCACCACGCCCGAAGTGAACAGCTCGTTCACCGCGTCCACGTCCGTGGTCACGCGGGTGATGAGGCGACCCACGGGATTGCGGTCGAAGTAGGCCACGTGCAGCCGCTGCAGGTGCGCGTAGATCTGCCGCCGCAGGTCCATCATGATGCGCTGCCCCGTCATCTGCAGGATGTAGACCTGGGCGAAGCGCACGGCGAAGGCGGAGAGGAGCGCGAGCAGGTAGAGAACGGCCACGCGGGTGAGGCCGGCGGCATCGCCGCGCGCGATGTGCCGGTCGATGGCCACCTTGGTGAGGTAGGGGCCCACCAGGTCGAGCCCGGCCATGAGCACGATCAGGAGGAACGACCAGGCCACGGCCGCCCGGTAGGGCCGGAGGTAGCGCAGGAGCCGGACCAGCAGCTCCCGGTCGTAGCTGCGGGCGACGGTGTCGTCCTCGTGAAAGGATGCGGCGCTCACGCCGTCCGTTCCATCTCCTCCTCGAGGAGCTGCCGTCGGTGGAGGTCCGCGTAGAAGCCGCCGCGCGCCACCAGCTCGGCGTGCGTGCCCTGCTCCACGATCCGCCCCTCCCGCAGCACCACGATGAGGTCCGCCTCCTTGACCGTGGAGATGCGGTGCGAGACCAGGAACGTGGTGCGCGTCTTCATCACCTGCCGCAGGCCGCGCAGGATCTCCTCCTCCGTGTAGGTGTCCACGGAGCTGAGCGCGTCGTCGAGGATGAGGATGGGCGGGTCCGTGGCCAGGGCGCGCGCGAGCGCGGTACGTTGCTTCTGGCCGCCCGAGAGCGTGATGCCGCGCTCGCCCACGAAGGTGTCGAAACCGCGAGGGAAGTCCGCCACGTCCTTCGCCAGCTGCGCGATCCCGGCCGCCGCCTCGATGCGCGCCTGACGCTCGGCTCCGCGCGCGGGCAGGCCGAAGGCGACGTTGTCTCCGACGGTGTCCGAGAAGAGGAAGCTCTCCTGGGGCACGAACCCGATGGAGCCGCGCAGCAGCGCCAGGGGCAGCCGGCGCACGTCGTGGCCGTCCACGAACACCGTGCCGGGGGGCGCCTCGAACAGGCGCGGGACCAGGCTCACCAGCGTGCTCTTGCCCGACCCGGTGGGGCCGACCACGGCCACGGTGGTGCCCGCGGGTACGTGCAGGTCGATGCCGTGCAACACCGGCCGGCCGTCGTGCTGGAAGTCGAGGCCGCGGAACTCCACCGCGCCGCGCAGGGTGGAGACCGGCGCGGGGTCCTCGTCGAGGATCTCGGGCGGCGCGGCCAGGATCTGCCGGATGCGGCCCATGGAGGCCTCGCCCCGTTCGTAGATGTTCACCACCCAGCCCAGCGCGATCATCGGCCAGTGGAGCATGGTCAGATACGCGCCGAAGGCCACGAACTCTCCCAGGGTGATCGTGCCCGCCACCACCATCCGTCCGCCGAGCCAGAGCACCAACACCGCTCCCGTTCCCATCAGGAGCTGGATCCCCGGGTAGAGGCTGCCGAACATCCGGATGAGCCGCCGGTTTCGCCCGAGCAACTCCCGGTTGGACTCCGCGAAGCGCGCGAGCTCGTGTGCCTCCTGGGCATAGGCCCGCACCACGCGCGCGCCGGAGAGGTTCTCCTGCACCAGCGCGGTCAGGTTGGAGAGCTGCTCCTGGACGGCCTCGAAGCGGTCGTGGATGCGCCGCCCGAAGTACCAGACCATCACCGAGACGAAGACGAGGGGGACGAGCGACAGAGAGAGGAGCGCGGGGCTGATCATGGACATGATGGCGATGGTGCCCACGAAGGTGGCGCACGTGTTCGCGGTGTACATGATCCCGGGACCCAGCACCATGCGCACCGCGGAGAGGTCGTTGCCGGCCCGGCTCATGAGGTCGCCGATGCGCTGGTTCTGGTAGTAGCGCGCGGACAGCCGCGCCAGGTGGGCGAAGAGGTCGTTGCGCAGCTCGTATTCGATCTCGCGGCTGAGGCCGATGAGGACCGTGCGCATGTAGTAGCGGAGCACGCCTTCCACCAGGACCACGGCCACGATCGCCCCGGCGTAGAGGAAGAGCTTCTCGCGCGTCACGATCCGGGCCAGGTCGTCGACGGCGTGACGCAGGATCCAGGGAGAGAGGACGGACAGCGCGGTGGTGGAGAGGAGGAACACGAGGCCGCGCCCGAGGGCGCGGCGGTGGCGGCGGAGATAGGGGAGCAGCCCGCGCAGCTGCGGGAAGGGTCCGGTCGTCACGGCCGGGTTCACGCGCGCCGCAACGCCGCCCGTTCCGCCTTGCGCCGCCGGTCGAGCCCGCGGCTGGCCCGCAGCAGGTGCGGGAGGTTCTGCTTCTCCCACTCCAGCGCCTGCCCGTGCCAGGGATAGCGCGCCTCCGCGTCGCGGAAGGTGCGTGAGTGGTAGACCGTGCGCCCCGCCCCGTCGGGCACGCCGCCGAGGTGGTGGTGCAGCATCTCGTGGTAGACGACGCTCTCCAGGAAGTACAAGGGCACGTCGCGGCGGTCGAGCACGGGATGGATGCGGATGAGGGCCAGCACGGGATCGTAGCTGCCGAAGGTGAGACCGCCCCGGCGCGCGCGTCCGCCGCCGCGTCCCCAGGTGAGGGGCACGTGCAGGCCGCCCGCGAAGAAGCGCGCGTTCAGCCGGTCGAACACCAGCCGCAGGTCGTAGACGCGCCCCACGGTCACCAGGGGAGGCAGCGTGCGCGGCATCCGGCGCACGCGGTGCAGGTTCTCGTTGATGAAGCGCCGCACCTCTCCGTCCGCGCTGCGGCTCGTGCGGCGCAGCCCGCGCGCGACCGCGCGCACCACGCAGAGTGGCGCATGCAGGAACATGCGGTGGAGGCGGACGAGCACCGTACCGCCCCGGCGGCGGAAGGAGAGCAGCACCGACCGGTTCTCCGTGAGCGTCAACTCGACGTCGCGCGCGGCCTCGCGGCGCAGCGCGGCCTGCAGGCTGGCCGCGTCCCACAAGGGCGTGTCCTCGAAGCTGAGCGCGAGCTGGCGCGGGCGGAACCGGACTGCGGATGCCATTGTGGGAACCCCGGAAAGGATGGACCAGAGCACTGCCTCCGTCAAGCGCGCGGAGCCCGGCGAGGCCCTGCTCTAGCGTCTGCCCTGCGGCACGTAGTACTGGGTGCCCTTGCCCATCTGGCGCACCTGCTTCAGGAGGTCGTCGAGGTCTTCCGGGACCGAGGCTAGATCGACGTCCGCGGTGTTCACCACGAGCAGCGGCGTCTGGGTGTAGTGGAAGAAGTAGTGGTTGTAGGCGCGGTTCGCCTCGGCCAGGTACTCCTCCGAGAGGCGCGCTTCCTCGGGCCGTCCGCGCTGGCGGATGCGGCGCAGGAGCACCTCGGTCGGCGCCTGCAGGTAGATGACCAGGTCGGCGCGCGGCACGGTCTCCGCCAGCAGCGAGTACAGCTTCTCGTAGACGAGCAGCTCGCTGTCGTCGAGGTTCAGATAGGCGAAGAGCTTGCTCTTCTCGAAGACGTAGTCGCAGAGGGTGGCCTGGCTGAACAAGCGCCGCTGCAAAAGCTCCTGCTGTTGCCGGTAGCGCGAAAGCAGGAAGAACAGCTCCGTCTGGAAGGCGGCGCCGGGCTGACCGTCGTAGAACGGCTTGAGAAACGGATTGCTGGCCCAGTCCTCGAGCACGGTGGTAGCGTCGAGCCGCTCGGCCAGGCGCTGCGCCACGAGCGTCTTGCCCACCCCGATCACGCCCTCCACGGCGAGGTACTGGAAGGGCATCAGCGCGCCGCGGGTGCGGGCTGGAACACGCGCACCTCGGAGTGGTCGGGACAGCGGCGGCGCAGCTCCTCCACGGTGGCGCCCAGGACCGGATGGCGCACCCGGGGCGCGATCTCGGAGAGCGGCACCAGCACGAAGAGGCGTTCGTGCAGCCGCGGATGGGGGAGGGAGAGGAGCGGGGTCTCCCACACTTCGTCGCCGAACAGCAGAAGGTCCAGGTCGAGGGTGCGCGGCGCGTTCCGTACGGACCGCACGCGCCCGAGCTCGCGTTCCACCTGCAGGCAGGCCGACATCAGGTCCGGGGCGGAGAGGAAGGTCCGGCCGCCGATCACCTGGTTCAGGAACCAGCCCTGGGGCGGCCCGCCCATGGGCTCGGTGAGGTAGAGCGGGCTCACGGCCTCCTCCCGAAAGCCGCGCTCGCGCAAGAGGGCGCGCGCGCGGGCGAGCGCCTCCTCGCGATCTCCGACGTTCGACCCCAGTCCGATGAAGACGACGGGGGAGGAGCCCATGTGGAACGCTCAGCCTACCGCAAGCCCTTTCCGGCCGGCAACGCGGGGGCTTGGAGCCGCCCCGCGCCGGGGTTACCCTTGAAGGCTCCGCGGCCGTCCGTGCCCCGTGGTTTGCGACATGACCTGCCCCGGCTGCTCCGCCGAAAACGACCCCGCGTCCGAGGCCTGCTTCACCTGCGGCAAGGCCCTGCACGCCCTCATCCAGGGCGCGGTGCTCGCCGGCCGGTACGAGATCCTGAGCCCGCTCGGCCAGGGCGGAATGGGCCGCGTCTACAAGGCGTTCGACCGCGTGCTCGAAGAGCACGTCGCGCTCAAGGTCCTGCGCCCGGAGTTCGCCCGCGAGCCCGACATGGCACGGCGCTTCCTCTCCGAGATCAAGCTCGCGCGCAAGGTCAGCCACCCCAACGTGTGCCGCATCCACGAGTACGGCGAGGACGGCGGCCTGCGCTACATCTCGATGGAGTGGATCGACGGGGTGGACCTGAAGGAGTACCTGCGCCGGCGGCCGCTCACGGTGGCCGACGCGTTCGAGCTGGCCATCGGCGCCGCGGGGGGGCTGGGCGCCGTGCACGAGCGCGGCATCATCCACTGCGACTTCAAGACCTCGAACATCATGGTGGACCAGCGCGGCCGCGTGCGGCTGCTGGACTTCGGCATCGCGCGCGTGGCGGGAGCCGACACCGGCACGTTCACCGCGGCCGGCCACGTGATGGGCACCCCGGAGTACATGAGCCCGGAGCAGGCCCTGGGCGCGCGGCTCGACTTCCGGAGCGACATCTATGCGCTGGGCTGCG
Organism: Vicinamibacteria bacterium; assembly: GCA_035544515.1. GTDB lineage: Bacteria > Acidobacteriota > Vicinamibacteria > Fen-336 > Fen-336 > DATKEG01. Next base: position 11,080 of record DATKEG010000173.1, read on the forward strand.
TGGTGTTCGAGATCTTCAGCGGCCAGGCCGTGTTCCAGGGGGAAACGCCGCTGGTGACGCTCTTCAAGCACATCAACGAGGACCCGCCCCTCGACGGCGCCTGGGTGCCCCTGCCCGCGCCGCTCGTGCCGCCGCTGCGCATCGCCCTGGCCAAGGACCCCGCCGCGCGTTACGAGACGATCGCGCTCTTCATCGCCGCCCTGAAGGACGCGCGCGGGCGCTGCCTGCTCGACGCCCCGTCCGCGGCGCCGTGCGAACGACCCGGTCCGGCCCCGGCGCCGGAGACCGCAACGATCCTGGCCGCGCCCCCGGCGCCCTCCGAGACCGCACCCTACGCGCCCCTGCCCCCGATCCATTCCGCGCGTCGGCGCGCGGTAGGCGCGGCGGTCGCCCTCCTCACGGTGGCGGTGGCCGCCGCGGTGCTGGGGACGCGCGAAACGCCGGTCCGCTCGCGGCCGCAACCCCCTACGGCGCCGCGCCTGGACAGCGCCGCGGCGCCGGCGACCACGACGCCGTCCGTGGCCGCGCCGGCGGGCACGCCTCCCGCGAGACCGCGCCCGGAACCCACCGCCCGCCCCGGGCCGTCCACCAGCCCCGCGCTGGTCGCGTCCGCGCGCGTCCCCGACCTCGGCCGCCTCGCCGTCGGCACGCTGCGTCTCACCGTGGTGCCGCCCGCGGAAGTGACGGTGGACGGTCGGCTCGTCGGCACCGTCTCGGCCCACGAGATGAGCCTCCCGCCGGGCACGCACGTCGTCCGCATCCTCCACCCCGACTACAAGCCGCTCCAGCGGATCGTTACGATCGACCCGGGGGTGACGCTCGACTTGGCGCTGGACCTCGCCGAGAAGGCCATCCGTCTCCCTCGCTGAGACGGGGCGGCTTGCAAGCCCGCGGTGCCGTGGCTACCCTGCCTGGGCCCTCATGACGCGGATCCTTCGAGTCCTGTCTGCGCTGGCCCTCGCGGCGAGCCCGCTCACTCGCGCGGCCACGCCGCTGGTCGAGGACGCGGCGCTGGCGGCCGGCATCGCCCTGGCCCGGGAGGGCGACTTCCAGGGCGCGCTGCTCAGGCTCGACGAGGCCGTCCGGCGGCTCGAAACCGCGGAAGCGCCCGCCCGCGAGCTCGCGCAGGGCTACCTGTACCTGGGGATCTCGTACCTCGAGCTGGGCCAGGAGATGCCCGCGCTCGAGCGCTTCCGCGCCGCCGTCCTGCGCGACCCCGACCTGCGGCTCGACCCGGCCGAGTTCTCTCCCCAGGTGATCCGCTTCTTCGAGGCCGCGCGACAGGAGGTGGCCGCGATGCGCGCCCCGGCCGCGGCCCCGCCCGCGTCCCCCCCGAAGCCCACGCCCGCTCCGACCGCCCGCGAGAGGAAGGGCTCGGGCAAGAAGACGAGCCACCTGGACGCCTCCGGTGCGCGCGGCCAGATCGTGTTCGACGGCGCGTTGGTGACGGCGGGCCAGGGCGGGCGCGCGCGCGCCAACGTCGCCGCCGGCGGGCGGCATCGCATCGAGGGCGTACTGGTGGGCGCCGCCTCCCGGCCGGGCACCTGGCGGTTCGAGCTGCCGGGCATCCGGCCCGGTTCGCTGCAGGTCGCCGCGGGCACGGTCGCGGTGCGCACCGGCAACGTCGTGGTCTTCCGGCTCGCGGGCCGCGAGGGCGAAAGCATCGCCTTCTCTTTCGACACCCCTTGACGGACGGCGCCCCGCCGGCCGGCGCTTGACACCCGCGAGGACGGCGCTCGATAATGAACCGCGATTCATTATCGCCATGCCCCGTCAGAAAAGCGACGAAAAGCGCCGCCGGATCCTGCAGGCCGCGGTGAAGGTCTTCGCGCAGAAGGGCTATCACCAGGCCAAGGTGGCGGCCATCGCGCGCGGCGCCGACGTGGCCGGCGGCACCATCTACCTGTACTTCCGTAATAAAGAGGACATCCTGGTCTCGCTCTTCGACGAGGTGATGGACGAGCACCTCCAGCAGGCGCGCCGGGAGCTGGCCGCGGTGCGGGGCGCGCCCGCCCGGCTCGAGGCGATCGCGCGCCACCACCTGCGCGTGCTGGGCGCCAACCGCGACCTCGCCGTTGTCTTCCAGGTGGAGCTGCGCCAGTCCACGCAGTTCATGGAGCGCTTCACGGCGTCGTGGCTGCAGGACTACTTCGCGCTCCTGGGCGAGGTGATCGAGGAGGGGCAGCGGGACGGCAGCCTCCGGCCGGGCCTGCCCCGCAAGCTCGCCACCAAGGTGTTCTTCGGGGCGCTCGACGAGCTGGTCACCTCGTGGATCGTGGGCGGAAAGGATTACGATCTCTCCCGCCTGGCGGGCCCGATGGTGGACCTCTTCCTCCACGGCGCGGCCGCCGGAAGCGACATCGCGGCGCCCCCGGCCCTGGCCGTGGCGGCGCGCGCGACGGGAGGCAAGTGATGCTGCAGGACAGCGCCGGCCGCACGCTCAGCGACCTCTTCTACGGTTCCGTGGACCGGTACCGCAAGCCCGACCACCTCAAGCACAAGGTGGACGGGCAATGGCGCGACATCAGCTCCGACGAGTTCCGCCGCGCGGTGGAGGAAGCCTCGCTCGGCCTCCGGGCGCTCGGTGTCGAGAAGGGCGACCGCGTGGCCCTCCTCTCCGAGAACCGGCCGGAGTGGGCCATGGCGGACCTGGCCACGCTGGCCGCGGCCGGCGTGGTGGTGCCGATCTACGCGACGCTCACCCCGGCGCAGGTGCTCTACATCCTCAACGACAGCGAAGCGAAGGTGTGCGTGGCCTCCACGGCCGCGCAGGTCCAGAAGCTGGCGGAGATCCGCGGCCAGGCCCGGCATCTGCGCCAGGTGGTGCGCATGGACGCGGGCGCGCCCCCGGCGGCGGACACCATGAGCTTCGACGAGCTTCGCGCCCGGGGCCGCGAGGCGCTCGCGCGCGATCCCCAGGCCGTGCGCCACCGCGCCGCGGAGGCGCGGCCCGACGACCTGGCCACGCTGGTCTACACCTCGGGCACCACCGGCGAGCCCAAGGGCGTGATGTTGACCCACCGCAACATCGTGTCCAACGTCGACTCCGCTCAGCAGGTGTTCATGGAGTTCGGCCCCACGGACGTCGCCCTCTCCTTCCTCCCCCTCTCCCACATCTTCGAGCGCATGGCCGGCTACTACATGATGCTCAACGCCGGCACGACCATCGCCTACGCGGAAGGCGTGGAGCAGGTGCCGGCGAACATGGCGGAGGTGCGGCCGACGGTGATGTGCTCGGTGCCGCGCCTCTACGAGAAGATGTTCGCGCGCATCAACGAGAAGGTCGCCTCCGACCCGCCCGCGCGGCAGAAGATCTTCCGCTGGGCGATGAGGGTGGGGGCCGAGGCCTTCTCCCACGCGGTCGCGAAGCGACGCCCGGGCGCCCTGCTGAGGGTCAAACACGCCCTGGCCGACCGCCTCGTGTTCGCGAAGGTGAAGGAGCGCGTGGGCGGGCGGCTCCGGGTGTTCGTCTCCGGCGGCGCTCCGCTCGCGCGCGAGATCGCGGAGTTCTTCGGAGCCGCCGGCCTCACCATCCTCGAGGGCTACGGGTTGACCGAGACCTCGCCGGTCATCACCTGCAACCGGCCCGACGATTTCCGGCCGGGCACCGTGGGCAAGCCCCTCCCCGGCGTCGAGGTCAAGATCGCGGACGACGGCGAGATCCTGACCCGCGGCCCGCACGTGATGAGGGGCTACTTCAACAAGCCGGAGGCGACGGCCGAGGTCATCGACGCGGACGGCTGGTTCCACACCGGCGACGTCGGCGCCTTCGACGCGGACGGCTTCCTGGTCATCACCGACCGCAAGAAGGACATCATCGTGACCTCCGGCGGCAAGAACATCGCGCCCCAGCCCATCGAGAACCTGCTGAAGACCAACCGGTACGTGGCCGAGATCGTCATGATCGGCAACCGGCGCCACTTCCCGGCGGCCCTGGTGGTGCCCAACTTCGAGAACCTGGAGAAGTGGGCGCGGGAGCAGGCGATCCCGTTCTCCTCGCGCGAGGACCTGGTGGTCAACCCGCGGGTGGTCGAGCTGTACGAGTCCATGTTGAAGGAGCAGACGGGACACCTGGCCTCGTTCGAGAAGATCAAGAAGGTGGCGCTCCTGCCCCGGGAGTTCACCCTGGAGGCCGGCGAGCTGACGCCGACGCTGAAGGTCAAGCGCCGCGTGGTGGAGCAGAAGTACAAGGCCGTGATCGACCGCATGTACGAGGGAGGGGCCGCCGCCTAGATGGGCCAGCCGCCGATCAGGAACGTCGTGGTGCTCGGAGCCGGGACCATGGGCGCGCAGGTCGCCGCCCACCTGGCCGGATGCGGCCTCTCCGTGTCGCTCCTGGACCTGGTGCCGGCGGACGCGGGGAGCGACCGGAACCGGCTGGCCGTGCGCGCGCTGGAGGGCCTCCGGCGCCTCAAGCCCTCCCCGCTCCACCTGCCCGAGGACGCTCGTGCCGTCACGCCGGGGAACTTCGAGGACGATGGGGCACGCCTGCGCGCCGCCGACTGGATCCTCGAAGCGGTGGTGGAGGACCTGGAGATCAAGCGGGCACTCTTCGCGCGGCTGGCGCCGGCGATGTCCCCGCGGGCCGTGGTGACCACGAACACGTCGGGCCTCGGCATCGCGGCCATGGCCGCGGGGCTGCCCGCCTCGCTCAGGCCCCGCTTCCTGGGCACGCACTTCTTCAACCCGCCGCGGTATCTCAAGCTCCTGGAGACCATTCCCGGAGGCGAGACCGATCCCGCCGTGCTCGCGGCCATGGAGGCGTTCCTGGAGACGGTGGTCGGCAAGGCGGTCGTCCGTTGCAAGGACACGCCCAACTTCATCGCCAACCGCATCGGGTCCTACGGCTTCGGGGCCGCGCTGCGCGCCATGCAGGACCTCGACCTCGGCATCGACGACGTGGACGCGCTCACGGGGCCGGCCATCGGGCGGGCGAAGAGCGCGACCTTCCGGACGGCGGACATCGCGGGCGTGGACGTGTGCCTCAAGGTGGCGGAGAACCTCCACCGGGCCGTTCCCCGGGATCCCGAGCGCGACGTGTTCGCGCCGCCCGAGTTCATGAAGGCCATGGTGGCGCGCGGGTGGCTGGGCGAGAAGGCCGGCGGGGGCTTCTACCGCAAGGAAGGCGCGGAGATCCGCGCGCTCGACTGGAAGACGCTCGAGTACCGCGAGCGGCGCCAGGCGCCCTTCCCGTCGCTCACGGCGGCGCAGGCGGTCTCCGACCCCGCGGCCCGACTGCGTCAGGTCGTGGCCGGAAGCGATCCGGGCGCGCGCTTCCTCTGGCGCGTGCTGTCGTCCACCGCGCTCTATGCCGCCTCGGTCGTGCCGGAGATCGCGGACGAGGTGGTGTCCATCGACCGCGCCATGGAGTGGGGCTACGGCTGGGGCGCGGGTCCGTTCCGCACGCTGGACATGCTCGGGCCGGCCGCCGTCGCCGAGCGGGCGAAGTCAGAGGGCCGCGCGGTCCCGCCCCTGCTCGAGGCCCTGCTCGCCTCGGGCCGCAAGCGCTTCTACGAGATGGAGGACGGAGCCGAGACGGCCTACGGTCCGGGCGGAGCGCGGCCGGTGCCCGAGCGGAGCGGCGTGATCGCGCTGGGGCCGCTCAAGCAGCGCGGGGCGGTGCGCAAGAAGAACCCGGGCGCGAGCCTGGTCGACCTTGGCGACGGCGTGGGCCTGGTCGAGTTTCACAGCAAGATGAACGCGCTCGGCACCGACGCCTTCTCCATGCTGGCCACCGCGGTCAAGGAGGGTCGCGCCCACTTCGACGCGCTCGTGGTCGGCAACCAGGGCGAGCAGTTCACGGTGGGGGCGAACCTGATGATGGTGCTCCTGGCCGTGCAGGAGGAGGAGTGGGACGAGCTGGACCGCTCCATCCGGAGCTTCCAGGCCGCGAACCTGGCCCTCAAGTACGCCGACCTGCCGGTGGTGGCCGCTCCCTTCGGCCTCACCCTGGGGGGCGGGTGCGAGATCGCGCTGCACGCCGCGCGCGTGCGCGCCTCGGCCGAGACGTACATGGGCCTGGTCGAGGTGGGCGTGGGCCTCGTGCCCGCCGGCGGCGGCACCAAGGAGATGGCGCTGCGGGCCCTGGACCGCTGCGCCGGCGTGGACGGCGTGGAGGCGTTCCCCTTCGTCAAGCGCGCCTTCGAGACGATCGCCTTCGCGAGGGTCTCGGCCTCGGGCGCGGAAGCGCTGCGCCTGTTCCTGACCCCCGCCGATTCGCTGTCGCCCAACCCCGACCGGCTGCTCCAGGACGCGAAGCAGGTGGCGCTCGGCCTCGCCCGCGCCGGCTGGCGGCCGGGCCGGATGCGCTCCGACGTCCCCGCGCTGGGCCGGCCGGCGCTGGCCACGTTCAAGATGGGCATCCACAACGCGCTGCGCGGCGGCCAGGTCAGCGAGCACGACGCGCTCGTGGCCACGAAGGTGGCCACCATATTGTGCGGCGGCGACCGCGCTCCGGGCACGACCGGCGAGCAGGCGTTCCTCGACCTCGAACGGGAAGCGTTCCTGTCCCTGCTGGGCACGAAGAAGACGCAGGAGCGCATCCAGCACATGCTGAAGGAAGGCAAGCCGCTGCGGAACTAGGGTGAGCAATGCGTGAAGCGGTGATCGTTTCGTCGGTGCGGACGGCCGTGGGCAAGGCCGGGCGGGGGACGCTCCGGCAGACGCGGCCCGACGACATGGCGGCCGAGGCCATCCGGGGCGCGCTCGCGCGCGTGAGCGCCATCAAGCCGGAGATGGTGGAGGACGTGGTGCTCGGCTGCGCCATGCCCGAGGCCGAGCAGGGCATGAACGTGGCGCGCATCGCCAGCCTGCTCGCCGGCGTCCCGTACACCGCGGCCGCCATGACCATCAACCGCTTCTGCTCGTCCGGCCTGCAGGCCATCGCGCTGGCCGACGACGCCGTGCGCAGCGGACGCGTGGACGTGGCCGTGGCCGGGGGCACGGAGTCCATGAGCCTGATACCCATGGGTGGGCACAAGGTCGCCCCCAACCCCACGCTGCTCGAGCGCTATCCCGACAGCTACCTGGGCATGGGCATGACGGCCGAGCTGGTGGCGAAGAAGTACGGCATCGACCGCGAGCGATCCGACGCGTTCGCCCTGGAGTCGCAGCGCAAGGCGCTGGCCGCCATCGAGGCCGGCCGCTTCAAGGACGAGACGGTCCCGCTCACCGTCGCCGTTCCGCCCGAGAACGGCGGACCGCCGCGGACCGTCGTGTTCGACACCGACGAAGGCCCGCGGCGGGACACGGACGCGGCGGCGCTGGCCCGGCTCAAGCCGGCCTTCTCCGCCCGCGGCATCGTCACCGCCGGCAACTCCTCGCAGATGTCGGACGGCGCCGCGGCCACCGTCGTCGTCTCGGCGGCCCGCGCCGAGGCGCTGGGCCTGCGGCCGCTGGGCCGGCTCGTCGCCTACGCGGTGGCGGGCGTGCCGCCCGAGATCATGGGCATCGGCCCGGTGGAGGCGATCCCCAGGGCCCTCCGTCTGGCCGGCCTGACCCTGAAGGACATCGACCTCGTGGAGCTCAACGAGGCCTTCGCCTGCCAGGCGCTCGCGGTGATCGAGGCGGCCGGCCTCGACCCCGCGAAGGTCAACGTCAACGGCGGGGCGGTCGCCCTGGGCCACCCGCTGGGCTGCACGGGCGCGAAGCTCACGGCGTCCATCCTCGCGGAGATGCACCGGCGGCAGGCCCGCTACGGGCTCGTCACCATGTGCGTGGGCGGGGGCATGGGCGCGGCCGGAATCATCGAAAGGATCTAGGTCATGGCCACCGAAACCACCACGCCCATCCTGGCCGCGCGCGGCGGCAGCTTCCTGGTCGAGGACCGCACGCCCGACGAAGTCTTCACGCCCGAGGACTTCAGCGAGGAGCAGCGGATGATCGGCGAGACCGCGGCCGGCTTCATGCAGAAGGAGGTCGTGCCGCGCGTGCCCGAGATCCTCGCCCTCGAATACGAGGTGACCCGCGACCTGCTGCGCAAGGCGGGCGAGCTGGGGCTGCTCGGCGTCGAGATCCCCGAGGAGTACGGCGGCCTGGGCCTGGACAAGGTGTCCGGCTGCATCACCTCGGAGCTTTCCGCGCGCGAGGGCAGCTTTGCCGTGTCGTTCATGGGCCACACCGGGATCGGGACGCTCCCCATCGTCTATTTCGGTACCGAGGAGCAGAAGAGGAAGTACCTGCCGAAGTTCGCCAGCGGGGAATGGATCAGCTCCTACTCGCTCTCCGAGGCCTCGTCCGCCTCCGACGCCATGAACGCGAAGGCGCGCGCCTCTCTCTCCCCGGACGGCAAGAGCTGGATCCTGAGCGGCGAGAAGATGTGGCTCACCAACGCCGGTTTCGCCGACGTGTACATCACCTTCGCCAAAGTGGATGGCGAGCACTTCACCGCCTTCATCATCGACAAGGGCTCGCCCGGCGTGAGCCTGGGCGCGGAGGAGAGGAAGACGGGGATCAAGGGCAGCTCCACCCGCCCCCTGATCCTGCAAGACGCGGTGATCCCGCGGGAAAACCTGCTCGGCGAGATCGGCAAGGGCCACAAGGTCGCCTTCAACATCCTCAACATCGGCCGCTTCAAGCTCGGCGCGGGCACCACGGGCGGATCCAAGCTCGCCATCGGGGCCGCGGTCGAGTACGGCAAGGGCCGCACCGCGTTCGGAAAGCCGATCACGGAGTTCGGACTGGTCAAGCAGAAGATCGGCGAGATGGTCATCCGCGCCTACGTCTCCGAGTCCGTCGTCTACCGCACGGCCGGCCTCATCGACCGCAACCTCGGCGCGCCGGGCCTCCTCGACACCGCGGAGGCGCTGCGCCGGATCGAGGAGTACGACGTGGAGTGCTCCATGGTCAAGGTGTGGTGCTCGGAGGCGCTCGACTACGTGGTGGACCAGACCGTGCAGATCTTCGGCGGGTCCGGCTACGTCGAGGACTACCCGGCCGAGCGGTACTGGCGCGACGCGCGCGTCAACCGCATCTTCGAGGGCACCAACGAGATCAACCGCCTGCTCGTGCCGGGCCGCCTCATCCGGCGCGCGATGAAGTCGCCGCAGGAGCTGCCGCTGTTCCAGAGGGCCACCGCCCTGGCCGAGGAGATCACCTCGCCTGCCGCGCCCGACACGGACGACGGCTTCCTGGCCGCGGAGGCCCGCATGCTCGCGGGCGCGAAGAAGGCCGCCCTCATGACCCTGGGCCTGGCCGTGCAGCGGTTCGGAGCCGACCTGCAGGAGCAGCAGGAGGTCCTCGGCCATTTCGCCGACATCGCCATGGAGGTCTACGCGCTGGAGAGCGCTCTCCTGCGCACGACCAAGCGCGCGGCCGCCGAGGGGGAGGACAAGACCGCCCTGCAGGCGGCCGCCCTCCGTTGCTTCGCGCAGGACGCCCTCGACCGGGTCGAGACGGGCGCGCGGCGGCTGCTCGCCGCGGTGGAGGAAGGCGACACGCTCCGCACCATGCTGGCCGCGCTGCGCCGGTTCACGAAGCGGGAGACGCTCGACACGGTGGCGCTGCGGCGGCAGGTGGCCGAGGCCGCCATCGAGCGCGGAGGTTACCCCCTGGCCTGATGTCCCCGGCGGTCGGGAAAAAGTCGTTGACACGCTGCGGGCGGGGCCGTATATTCCTAAGACCGCTAGGGGTTGTGTCTCGCGTTCCGCCGCTCGCCGAAAGTCTAGGCCGCCGCCCGCCGATGCGGCCCGCGACGCTCCAACGACCTGACACGGAGGACCGCATTCATGCCGACTCCTTCCGGCCAGAGTGTCGCGCTGGCCGCGGCGTTGCTCGCCGTCTCCATCGCCGGCGCCGCGCCCGCCCGCGCGGCGGGTTTCGCGCTGTTCGAGCAGGGCGCTCGCGGGATGGGTTTCGCCGGCGCCTTCACGGCCCAGGCCTCCGACCCTTCGGCCATCTTCCACAACGCGGCGGGCATCGCCTTCCTGCGCGGGAAGCAGATCTACCTGGGCGGAACGCTGGTGGCGCCTTCCAGCACGTTCGAGGGAGCGAGCCCGTTCCCCGGCGAAGGCGTCACCGAGAAAACCGACGCCGGCCTCCTCATCCCGCCCAGCGCGTACTACACCCACGCGCTCGCGCCGGACATCGTGGCCGGCGTGGGCGTGCACGTGCCCTTCGGCCTGCGGTCCCGTTGGGCGAACCCGGCCGCCTACAGCGGCCGGTTCATCTCCCGGTCCGCGGAGCTGACGGGCTTCGCCCTCAACCCCACCCTGGCCGTGAAGCTGGCGGACCGTCTGGCCGTGGGCGCCGGCCTCGACCTGCGGTTCTCCGCGGTGAAGCTCGAGCGCAGCGTGCCGCTGGTCAACCCGTTCACGCAACGGGTGGTGGACGCGGCCGCGCTCGACCTCGAGAGCGACATGTCCACCGGCATCGGGTTCAACCTGGGCGTGCTGGCCCGGCCCTCGGAGACGACCTCGGTCGGCCTGGCGTACCGGCACAAGGTGAAGGTGGACTACGAAGGCGCCGCCACCTTCACGCCGACGCCCACCGGGAACGCGCAGCTCGATGCCCTGGTCGTTTCCGCGTTGCCGCCGGGCACGCAGCCGGTGACGACGTCCGTCACCTTTCCCGCCATCGCCTCCGTGGGCCTGGCCCAGCGCTGGGGCCGCTGGCTCTTCGAGGTGGACGTGAACTGGTACCAGTGGTCGACCTTCGACCGTCTGGCCATCGACTTCACCGAACGGCCGGACCTGAGCGAGGTGATCGTGGAGGACTACGGCGACGCGTTCCAGTACCGCTTCGGGCTGGAACGCGAGCTGAGCGAGACCTGGTTCGTCCGCGGCGGCTACTTCTGGGACGAGACGCCCTCGCCGCCGGCGTCGGTGTCGCCCCTGCTGTCCGATTCCAACCGCCACGGCATCGCGCTGGGCGGCACCTGGAACAGGGGCCGACTCCGGCTCGATGCCGGCACCTGGCTGGTGCTGGGCGTCGAGAGGTCCACCGCGGGCGTCAATCGCGACCGCTACGAGGGTTCGTACAAGAACCGGGCCTTCACCTTCGGCCTGTCGCTCGGCTATGAATTCTGATCCGGCACGTTCCAGGGGGAAGACCATGACACGACCTCGCCGATTGGCCGCCGCCGCCGCCGCGCTGGCCGCCCTGGCGCCCGGCGCGCCGCCCGTCTCCGCGCAGACCCCGACCCCCGGCCCCATCAGCTTCTCGGCCTACTACTCGATCGGAGACAGCCTGGCCGCGGGCTACGTCAACAACTCGCTGGTGGAGACGCACCAGGCGAACTCGGTGCCCGCGCTGCTCGCCCGCCAGGCCGGGGTGGCGGATTTCCAGCAGCCGCTCGTCACGGAGCCCGGCATCCCACCGGAGTACGTGCTCAGGCAGCTGGTGCCGACGCCCATCGTGGGGCCCAAGGCCGTGAGCACGGGCGCGCCGCGCAACTCCGGCCTCGGCCGGTCCTTCAACAACCTGGCCGTGCCCGGGGCCACCGTCGCGGATGCGCTCGGGCGCACGGGCGACAACGGCGGGTTCCACGACATCGTGCTGCGCGGCCGCGGCGCGCAGGTGGCGCAGGCCGTGGCCGCGCGGCCGAGCTTCGTGACCGTCTGGATCGGCAACAACGACCTGCTCGGCGCGGTGATCGCCGGCCGCGCCCTGGAGGGCGTCACGGTCACGCCCGCGGCCGAATTCCGCGCGGCGTTCGAGCAGGTCATCGCCGCCCTGCAGGCCACGGGCGCGCGCGTGGTGGCGGCCAACCTTCCCGACGTCACCGGCATCCCCTACGCGACCACGCTGCAGCGCGTGGTCGTCAACGCGCAGACCGGGCAGCCCCTCCTGGTCGACGGGCAGCCGGTGCCCCTGCTCGGGCCGGCCGGCCCGCTGCCGCCGGGCACCCTGGTGACGCTGGCCGCGGGCGCGCTCCTGGCGCAGGGCGACGGCATCCCGACCACGGCCGGCGGGCGCGGGACGCCGCTGCCGGACGAGGTGATCCTCGACCCGGGCGAGGTGTCGTTCCTGCAGGACCGGGTCAACGCGAACAACCAGGCCATCGCCGAGATCTGCCAGGCGGCGGGTGTGCCCGTGGTGGACGTGAACGCCTTCTACCGGGCCGTCCTCTCCGGCGGCTACGTCGTGGGCGGCGTCGTGCTCACCAACAACTTCCTGACGGGTGGGGTCATCAGCCTCGACGGCGTGCACCCGACCGATCTGGGCTATGCGATCCTGGCCAACGAGTGGATCCGCGTGATCAACCAGGCCGGCGGCGAGCTGGACCCGGTGAACCTGGGGCCGTACACGGGCCTGGTGACGGCGGCCGCCGGCAACTAGGAAAGGCACGCGTCCGGGCCGCCCGCGCGGCGTGGCGACCGGAACGCGCTCAGGCGGACTTGCGGAGCAGCGTCTCGATCCGCCGCCGCACGTCGTCGGGCAGGCGCGGGCGCGGGCTCTCGCGGCACAGGCGCGCCAGCGCCTCGAGGTCCCGCCGCAGCTCGCCGCACGGCGCGCACTCGCGCAGGTGGTGCTCGATGGCGGCGCAGTCTCCCGCGTCGAGCAACCCTTCCCCGTGGTCCGACAACCGGCGGTAGAGGTCCGTGCACTTCATGACGCGACCATCCCTCCCTTGAAGTGCTCGCCCAGCAGCGAGCGCAGCCGCAGCCGCGCCCGGTGCAGGTGCACGCGTACGGCGCCCGGCTCCAGCTCCAGCACGGAGGCCACCTCGTCCGTGGTGAGCCCCTCCATCTCCCGCAGGGTGAACACGGCGCGCTGCTGCGGGGTGAGGCGCCCCAGCGCCTCGTCGAGCGCTCTGCGCGTCTCCGCGCCGTAGAGGAGCTGGTCCGGCGGCCGCGCCCAGGCCGGCAGGCTCGCCAGCCGCTCGTCCTCGGCCCCGCCGGCGGTCTCCTCGTCGGGCAGGGGGGCTTGCCGCCCGCGATGGCGCAGCAGGTCGATCGCCTTGTTGTAGACGATGCGGTGCAGCCAGGTGCCGAGGCTGCTCTCGCCGCGGAAGGCGCCGATCCGCTGCAGGGCGGTGGCGAACGCCTCCTGCACGGCGTCGCCGGCGAGGTCGGGGTCGCGGGTCACGCGGAGGGCCAGCGCGTAGAGCCGGTCGCCGTGCTCGACAAGAGCCTGGGAGAGCGCCTCCCGGTCCGCCGCGGCGAACGGCTCGGCCATCTAGCTCGCGGCTTCTCGCGCGGCTTCGCCCTGGTGCGCGTCGAGCACGGTCTTGAGCTCTTCCTTCGGACGGTAGCCCACGTGCTGCTCGACGACCTCGCCGCCGCGGAAGAGCAGCAACGTCGGGATGGAGAAGATGGCGTATCTGCTCGCGACCTCGGGGGCCTCGTCCACGTTGAGCTTCACGACCTTGACGCGCCCGGCGTACTCCTGGGCCAGGGCGTCGATGACCGGGGCCAGCTTGCGGCAGGGAGGGCACCATTCGGCCCAGAAGTCGACCAGGACGAGCTCGGACGCCTGCAGCACCTCGACGTTCCAGTCCGCGTCGCCCACCACGTGTACGTTCTCGTTCAAGGACTTAACCCTCCCTTGCCTGCGCCCAGGGCAGGACTTACGCCCCTTGGACGCGGCGCCTGCTCCTACGTTACAACGTCCTTGGGCAGTGCGCCCAGCGTCTCCAGCAGCGCCATGAGCTCGGCCGCCCCCTTCACGATGTGGTGGGGCCGGTAGGGATAGCGCGGCAGGTCCTCCGCCCGGCTCACTCCCGTGAGCACCAGCACCGTCTCCAGGCCGGACTGGATGCCGGCGATGATGTCGGTGTCCATGTTGTCGCCCACGATCAGCGTCTCCTCGGAGTGCGCCTGCATGTAGCGCAGCGCGGCGCGCATCATGAACGCGTTGGGCTTGCCCACGTAGAACGGCCGCTGCCCGGTGATCTTCTCGATGGGCGCGGCCAGCGCGCCGCAGCTCGGCCGGCCCTCGGGCCCGGACACGTCGGGATTGGTGGCCACGAAGCGCGCCCCCTGGCGGATGAGCGTCACCGCGCGGCGGATCATGTCGAAGCCGTACGACCGCGTCTCCCCCAGCACGACGAAGTCGGCGTCCGTGTCCGTGAGGATGAAGCCGGCCTGGTAGAGCGCGTGCACGAGCGCGCCCTCGCCGATGACGAAGGCCTTCCGCCGCTCTCCGGCCTGGTCGTGGAGGAACTCGGCGGTGGCGATGGCCGAGGTGTAGAAGTGCCGGGCGGGCACGTCCACGTCGATGCCGGAAGCCCGGAAGCGGTCGCGCAGGTCGGCGGGGGTCTGGGACGGGTAGTTGGTGAGGAAGAGGAACGGCAGGCGGTCGGCCATGGCCATCAGGCGGGCGACCAGCTCGCGCGCCCCGGGCAGGGCCGTGTCGTCCTGCAACACGACGCCGTCGATGTCCACGATGAGCGCCTTCACCTCAACCGGTCAGCATCTTCCTCAGAACCGTGTGCAGGATGCCGCCGTTGCGGTAGTAGTTGAGCTCGACCGGCGTGTCGAGCCGGGCCGCGACCTCGAACGTGGTCCCGCCGCCCTCCGCGCGCTGGACCTCCACCATGAGGTGCTGGCGCGGGGTGAGCGCGTCGAGCCCCCGCACGGTCAGGCGCTCCGTGCCCGCGAGGCCGAGCGTATCGGCCGTCTCGCCCGGCCGGAATTGCAGGGGCAGCACGCCCATGCCCACGAGGTTCGAGCGATGGATGCGCTCGTAGCTCTCCGCGATGACCGCGCGCACGCCGAGCAGCAGCGTCCCCTTGGCCGCCCAGTCGCGGGAGGAGCCGCTGCCGTACTCCTTCCCCGCGAACACGACCAGCGGCGTGCCCTCGAGGCGGTAGCGCAGGGCGGCCGCGTAGATCTCCATGCGCTCGCCGGAGGGGACGTGCGCGGTCACCCCGCCCTCGATGCCCGGCACCATCAGGTTCTTGAGCCGGATGTTCGCGAACGTGCCGCGCACCATCACGCGGTCGTTGCCGCGGCGCGAGCCGTAGGAGTTGAACTGGGCGCGCGGCACGTCCTTCGACAGGAGGTACCGCCCGGCGGGGCCCTTCTCCGCGATGTCGCCCGCGGGGGAGATGTGGTCCGTGGTCACGGAGTCGCCCAGCACCGCGAGCACGCGCGCGCCCACGATGTCCGCGGGGGGCGGGACCTCGAGGGTCAGGCCCTGGAAGAAGGGCGGCTCCTGGATGTAGGTCGAGTCCTCGCGGAAGGCGTACAGGTTCCCTTCGGGCACGCGCACCGCGTTCCAGGTGGGGTTGCCTTCGAACACGTTGGCGTAGGTGCGCGCGAACATCTCGCCGCCGATGGTCTGTTCGAGCGCCGCGATCTCGGCCCGGCTCGGCCAGAGGTCGGCCAGCATCACCGCCCGGCCGTCGCGGTCCTTGCCCAGCGGCTCCGCCGTGAGATCGACGTCCACGGTGCCGGCCAGGGCGTAGGCCACCACCAGGGGAGGCGAGGCCAGGTAGTTGGCCTTGACGTCCGGGTTGATGCGGCCCTCGAAGTTGCGGTTGCCGGAGAGGACGGCCGCGGCCACCAGCCGGTTCTCCTGTACGGCGCGCGAGACGACCTCGGGGAGCGGGCCGCTGTTGCCGATGCAGGTCGTGCAGCCGTAGCCGACCAGGTGGAAGCCGAGCCGCTCGAGGTCGCTCAGCAGGCCGGACTGGCGCAGGTACTCGGTCACGACCTTCGACCCCGGCGCCAGGCTCGTCTTCACGTAGGGCGGTACGGTGAGCCCGCGCGCGACCGCCTTTCTCGCCAGGAGCCCGGCCCCGAGCATGACGGACGGGTTCGAGGTGTTGGTGCAGCTCGTGATCGCGGAGATCACGACCGCGCCGTGGCCCAGCTCGGCCTTCTCCCCCCGCACCTCCACCTGCGCGCGGCGGCGCAGGTCGTCGCCGTCGAGGCCGAAGCCGCGCTCCTTGACCGGGGCGGTGAGCGCCTGCCGGAAGGCTTCCTTCATGCGCGCGAGCGGCACGCGGTCCTGCGGGCGCTTGGGCCCGGCCAGGCTCGGCTCGACGGTGCCGAGGTCCAGCTCGAGGGTGTCCGTGAAGAGCGGGTCGGGAAAAGCGGCCGTGCGGAACAGGCCCTGCTCCTTCGTATAGCGCTCCACGAGGTCCACGAGGGGCGCCTGGCGTCCCGTGCGCCGCAGGTACGCGAGCGTCTCCTCGTCCACCGGGAAGAAGCCGCAGGTCGCGCCGTATTCGGGAGCCATGTTGGCGATGGTGGCGCGGTCGGCCAGCGACATCTCCCCCAGGCCGGGGCCGTAGAACTCGACGAACTTCTCGACCACCCCCTTCTTGCGCAGCTGCTGGGTCACGGTGAGGACGAGGTCGGTCGCGGTCACGCCCTCGCGCAGGCGTCCGGTCAGGCGGAAGCCGACCACCTGGGGCGTCACCATGTAGAGCGGCTGCCCGAGCATGGCCGCTTCCGCCTCGATGCCGCCCACGCCCCAGCCCAGCACGCCGAGGCCGTTGATCATCGTCGTATGCGAGTCCGTGCCCACCAGCGTGTCCGGGTAGGCCGCGGTTCCTCCCTCCACCCGGCGGGTGGAGACGACGTGCGCGAGGTACTCGAGGTTGACCTGGTGGACGATGCCGGTCGCGGGAGGAACGACCCGGAAATTGGCGAACGCCTTCTGTCCCCAGCGCAGGAACTCGTAGCGCTCCCGGTTGCGGTCGAACTCGATCTCCGCGTTGCGCGCCAGCGCCTCCGGCGAGCCGAACACGTCCACCTGCACGGAATGGTCGACCACGAGGTCCACGGGGACGAGCGGGTTGATGCGCCGCGGGTCGCCGCCCAGCCGCTCGACGGCCGCGCGCATCGAGGCCAGGTCCACCACCGCGGGCACGCCGGTGAAGTCCTGCAGGATCACGCGACCCGGCATGAAGGGCAGCTCCACCTGGGTGGGGCCCACCGCCTGCCACGCGCCGAGCCGGCGGACGTCCTCCTCGGTGACCAGCTCCCCGTCCACGTTGCGCAGGACCGACTCGAGGAGGACCTTGATGGAGAAAGGCAGCCGGTCGAGGCCGGGAGCGATGCCCTCCTTCTCCAGCTCGCGCAGCCGATGGATCGCCACGGGACCCTGGGAGGTCTCGAGC
>DATKEG010000174.1:0-30337 GCA_035544515.1 Vicinamibacteria bacterium
CTTCCGGCGCGTCCTCTACACGCTGCTCGCCGCGGTGGGCCTGCTACTGCTGATCGCGTGCTGCAACGTCGCCAACATGCTCCTGGCGCGGGCCACGGCGCGCGAGCGGGAGATGACCGTGCGCGCGGCGCTCGGCGCCAGCCGAGCGCGGATCGTCCGGCAGCTGCTGGTCGAGAGCTTCCTGCTCGCGGCGGCGGGCTGCCTCGCGGGGTGCCTGATCGCCTGGGGCGGCATCGCCGCCCTGGTGCGGGCCATGCCGAGGCAGAACGTCCCCTGGGAGACGGAGATCGCGCTCGACGGCCCGGTGCTCGCGTTCGCCGTGGGCACCGCCGCCCTGTCCGCGATCGTGTTCGGGTTGCTCCCCGCGCTGCACGCCGCCCGACGGGACGTGCTGCCCGGCCTGCGCCAGGCGGGCAAGGGCACGAGCGGCGGCGCGCGGCACGGGCGGGTCCGCAATGGGCTGGTGGTGGCGCAGGTCGCGCTCTCCCTGGTGTTGCTGCTGGGAGCCGGCCTGCTCATGCGCACGTTCCTGGCTCTGGTCCGCGCCGACCTCGGCTTCGATCCCGCTCGCATCGTCACCGTGCCCGTGGCCTTCGCGCCGGGAACGTACACCGACGCCTCCGACCGCCACCGCTTCTTCCGGCAGGCGCTCCAGAGCGTGGCCGCGGTACCCGGCGTGGAAGCGGTGGCGGCGTCCAACGGCACGCCCCCGTTCGGTGCCCTGCGCAGCGGATTGGAGATCGGAGGCGTGCCCGCGCCCGCTGCCGACGAAGTGTTCGTGCGCCTGTGCAGCGAGGGTTTCATGCCGCTGCTGGGACTGCGGCTCCAACGCGGCCGCGGCCTGTCGGAGGCCGACGTCGTCCAGGTGCGCCGGGTGGCGGTTGTGAACCAGACGTTCGCCCGACGCTACTTCCCGGGCCGGGATCCCATCGGAGAGCGCTTCACGGTCGTGCGGATGCGCACCCTGCCCGAGCCGGTAGCGGACCCGGTCTTCGAGATCGTCGGGGTGATGCGCGACGTCGCGAACACCGGGGTCCGCAGCGCGCCCGCGCCGGAGGCGCTCGTGCCGTCCACGACGGCCGCGGGCGGACGGCTGATCGTGGCGCGCGTGGGGCCGCAGGCGGCGCCGAGTCTCGACGCCCTGCGCCGCGCGATCTGGGCCGTGGACCACGGGGTGGGCCTGACCGACGGGATTCGGCTGGAGGACGCCGTCGAACGCTCGTTCTACGCCCAGCCACGGTTCACGCTGATCATCCTGGCCGCGTTTGCCGCGATCGGCCTGCTGCTCGTGAGCCTCGGCGTCTACGGTGTCCTGGCCTACGCCGTCTCGCGGCAGACGCAGGAGATCGCCGTGCGCATGGCGCTCGGCGCCGGCCGCGGCGAGGTGTTGTCGCTGGTGCTGCGGACGGGGCTGAAGCTCATCGTGGCCGGCGTGATCGTGGGGCTGGCGGCCAGCGCGGGCACCAACCGGCTCATCACCAGCCAGCTCTGGAACACGTCACCGTACGACCCGGCGACCGTGCTCGCCGCGGTCGTGGTCATCGCGGCGGTGGGGTTGGCCGCCTGCTACGTCCCCGCCGCCCGCGCTCTGCGTGTGGACCCCATGGCCGCGTTGCGGGTCGAATAGAAGGATCCGGCCCGGTCCGGGCCCACGACGATCTCCGCGAGGAGCGGCGCGGTGCCCTGCGCCGCCCCGCGGAGCTTGGCGAGATAGCGTCCGTCTTCGGTCTGGACGACGGCGGGCCGGGAGTGGCCGTGCCGCGGCCGGAGAGGACGGGGAGCGCCGGGAGGGTGGGAGCCCGGTTCCACAATAGCGTTGCACGCCCTACAGCGGCAGACTCAGAGCATCTCCTTGCGCGCCTGCTTGGCGCGGGCCGCGCCGATGGCCGTCTTGACTTCCTTCTCCTCCTCCGGCGGCGGGATCACGGCCGGCATGCCCAGCGACTGGATCCACAGCTCGCGCGCCCAGCCCGTCGTGTGGTACAGGTGCTCGTCCTCCTCCTCCTCCACCTCCTCGTACGCCTCCTTCAGCGTCTTCTTCTGCGCTCCCGAGAGCTTCTCGACCACCTGGCCGATGAGCTCCCAGTTGAGGTGGTCCTTCGTCTCCGCATGGACGACGCACTCGGCCGCCACCAGCTCGGCGGCTTTGGGCGGGCCGGAGGCCAGCGCCATCTCCATCGCCTTCACCAGCGACTCGCCGATGTGCCGCACGACCTTGCGGCCGGGCGTGTCCTTGTCCGGATCGAGGCCCATGGCGGCGCACACGTCCAGCATGATGCGCTCGTGGTTCTGGGTCTCCTCGAGGTACTTCTGCCACTCTTCGCGCAGCTCGTCGTTCTGCACGCACTTCAGCGCCGTCTTGTAGATCTGTACGCCGCCCTTCTCCGTCTCCAGCCCCTGATAGAGCAGTTCGGTCAGCTGTTCCTGCTTCATGACACCTCCACGCCTGGGTCGCCTGTATTGGCGCGTAGGCTTTTGCAAACGGCGTGCCCGGAACTCACCGCTCGCGGGTGGTCAATCGACCACGAACATCGGCACGCTGCCGCCGCCCGCGCTGACGTTGATCACGGAGTTGCGCGAGGCGCGGCAGACGCCGCCCGCCTCGGCGCCCTGCACGTAGAACGGGTTCGCGTTGACGTTCAACCGCGCGAACGCCAGCTCGCCCGCCTCGCAGGTCGGAAACTCCTCCGCCGGGATCGGCACGCGCTCCTGTACCACCCATGGCCCGCCGACGGCCGCGCGGACCGCCGCCTCCCACGCGGCCGCGTCCACCTCCTCGCCGACGACCACGGACTCTCCCCCGTACCCGTGCGCCGGCTTGAGCACCAGCCCGGCGCGCTGCTCGACGACGTACGCGACGAGGTCCATCTCGCGCCCGTCCTTGAGGGTGCGCCGCTCCTCGACCTTGCGCGTCCAGGGCACGACGCGCGCCACGAGCGCCCGCTCGTCCGGGGCGAGCAGCCCCGCGTGGCGCTCGTCCGTGAGGAGGGAGAAGAGCGCCTTGTCCTCGGAGAACTGGCAGCGGAAGGAGTTGACGAAGACGGCCACGCGTTCCCGGTAGGCGTGCAGGAAGGCCTGTGCCTCGTCCGCGCGCGCCACGAGCTCGCCGAGCAGCGCGCGCCGGTACACGAGGTCCACGGGGTCGGTCCCCGCCCACAGCCGTCCGTGACGTACGACCATCTCGCGCGGGTCCACGAGCCGGCAGCGACGGCCCGCCGCCTCGAACGCGCGGCGCAGCAGCTCCTGGTCGGCTCGCGTCTTGACCTCGGCCCAGTCCACGATCGCGACGATCCCGCTCCCGCCCCGGGGCGCCGCGGCCAGGACGGCCCCGACCAGGGCCGGCGCGGAAGGCGGGTAGCTCACGCGCCGCGCGGCCGCGAACTTCTGGAACGCCGGCAACTGGCGGAAGACGCCGGCCATGGCGTCCGCGTAGCCAAAGCCCGCGGGCGCGTCGTTGTTCACCTCGAGGAAGCGCGGCCCGCCCGGCGTCAGGAAGGCGTCCAGGCGGGAGAGCAGGACGTCCGGCGGCCCGGGGTCCAGGGCGATCCATCGCGCGTGCGCGTCCGGCAGGCCCAGGTACGCGCCGAGCGCGAGCGCGTCGCCCGCGAACGCCCGCCGCGCCACGCCCACGGCCAGCGCGAGCAGCCGCCGGCCGTCCTCACGGAGGCGCTCCCAGGCCGCCCGTGGGACCAGGTGCGGGCGCAGGAACGTCCGCATGGGAGCGCCCTCGAACGTGACCCCGGCCCGGGTGAAGGCCTCGGCGAGCCAGGCCGCCTGCTCCGCGGCTCCGCCGGGGTCGGCGGCCAGGAGCCGGTTGTACTCCTCGGCCGGAGATGCGGGTTCGGGCGCCACCATTCCGCCCGGAGCTAGCGTCCGGCCTTCCACACCACGCGGCCGCCCACGATGGTCAGGGCGGGTGCGCCGCGGAGCGTCCAGCCGCCGAACGGCGTGTTGCGTCCCTTGGACTCGAAGCGGGCGGGATCCACCTTCACGCGGCGGTCGAGGTCGAGGAGGGTGAGGTCGGCGGGCGCTCCGCTCGCCAGCGTCCCGCCGGGCAGCGACAGCACGCGCGCGGGGCCGGCCGAGAGCAGGCCGACGAGCTGGGCCAGGGTGAGGAGGCCGGGCCGCACCAGGCGGTCGAGGCACAGGCTCACCGCGGTCTCCAGGCCCACGACGCCGAAGGCGGCCTGGTCGAACTCGACCTTCTTGTCGTCCACCGTGTGCGGCGCGTGGTCGGTGGCGATGCAGTCGATGGTGCCGTCGCGCAGGCCCTCCAGCACGGCCCGCCGGTCCTCTTCCGAGCGCAGCGGCGGGTTCATCTTCGTCGCCGTGTCGTAATCGGAATCCTTCACCGCCTGGTCGGTGAGCAGGAGGTGGTGCGGCGTCGCTTCGGCGGTCACCTTGACGCCGCGCGCCTTGCCCCGGCGGACCGCGTCCACCGAGCGGGCCGTGCTGAGGTGGGCGACGTGGACGCGGCCGCCGGCCAGCTCCGCCAGCATCACGTCGCGCTCGACCACGATGGCCTCGGCCGCCGCGGGCGCCCCGCGCAGGCCGAGCAGCGTGGCCACCTCTCCCTCGTTCATGACGGCGCCCTGCGAGAGGGCCGGCTCCTCGCAGTGGTCGATCACGGGCAGGTCGAACGCGCGCGCGTATTCCAGCGCGCGGCGCATCATGCGCGCGCTGGCCACCGGCCGGCCGTCGTCGGACACGGCCACGCAGCCGGCCTCACGCAGGTCGCCGTATTCGGCCAGCTCCTCGCCGCGCGATCCCCGGGTGATGGCCCCGATCGGATACACGCGCACCACGCCCTCGGCGCGGGCCCGCTCCAGGATGGCCTGGGTGATCCCGGCCGTGTCGTTGACCGGCTCCGTGTTCGGCATGGCGCACACCGCGGTGAAGCCGCCGGCCGCGGCGGCGCGCGTCCCCGTGGCGATCGTCTCCTTGTCCTCGCGGCCGGGCTCGCGCAGGTGCACGTGCACGTCGATGAAGCCGGGGCAGACCACGAGCCCGGAGGCGTCGATCACCTCCGCCCCCCGCGCGGGGAGGCGCGCGCCGGTTTTCACGACCAGCCCGTCCGCGAGCAGGACGTCGGCGACCTCGTCCACGGCGCGGCCGGGGTCGACCACCCGGCCGCCCTTCAGCAGCAGCCGGGTCATCGGCTCGCGGGTCTCATGCCGCCGCCTCGCCGCCGCCCAGGAGCAGGTAGAGCACGGCCATGCGCACGGCGACGCCGTTGGTCACCTGGTCGAGGATCACGGAGTACGGCCCGTCCGCGACCTCGCTGGCGATCTCCACGCCGCGGTTCATCGGTCCCGGGTGCAGGATCAGCACGTCCTTGCGCGCGCGCCGGACGCGTTCCTCCGTGAGCCCGTAGCGCAGGTGGTACTCGCGCGTGCTCGGGAAGTAGCCGCCGGTCATGCGCTCGAGCTGCAGGCGCAGCATCATCACCGCGTCGGCCCCCTCGAGCGCCTCGTCGATGCGGTGGGTGACCGCGGCCAGGCGCTCGATCCCCGGGGGCATCAGGGTGGGCGGCGCGCAGAGCACGACGCGCGCGCCCATCTTGCCCAGGAGCCAGGCGTTGGAGCGCGCCACGCGGCTGTGCAGGACGTCGCCCACGATCGCCACCTTCAGCCCCTGGAGCCGGCCCCTCTTCTGGCGCAGGGTGAGCGCGTCGAGCAGGGCCTGCGTGGGGTGCTCGTGCGCGCCGTCGCCGGCATTGACGATGGCGGAGCGGCAGTGGCGGGCCAGGAAGTGCGGGGCGCCGGACGCGGAGTGGCGGATGACGATCATGTCGGGGTTCATGGCCTCCAGGTTCCGCGCCGTGTCGAGGAGGGTCTCCCCCTTCTGCACGCTGGAGGTGGCGGCGGTGATGGAGAGGCTGTCCGCCGAAAGCACCTTCTGCGCGATCTCGAACGAGGCGCGGGTGCGCGTGGAGGCCTCGTAGAAGAGGTTGACCACGGTCTTGCCGCGGAGCGCCGGCACCTTCTTGATCGGCCGGTCGAGCACCTCGCGCAGCCGGTCGGCCGTGTCCAGGATCGCCTCGATCTCGGCCGGCTCCAGGGGCTCGATGCCCAGCAGGTGCCGGTGGCGATAGACGCTCAGCGGCGGCCCCCGGGCGCGCCGCGCCCGCGCGCTGGCCTCTTTCGCGCCGCGGCCGCGGGTGGCTTCTCCCTCTCCAGGAGCAGCACGCGGTCCTCTCCGTCCTCCTCCTCCAGCATGACCTGCACGATCTCGTCGCGCGCGGTGGTGATCGTCCTGCCCACGTGATCGGCGCGGATGGGCAGCTCGCGGTGGCCGCGGTCCACCAGCACGGCCAGGGCGATCCGCGCCGGGCGGCCGAAGTCCACCAGCTCGTCCAGGGCGGCCCGCACCGTGCGGCCGGTGTAGAGCACGTCGTCCACCAGGACCACGGTGCGGCCGTCGATGGAGCCCGGGATGTCCGTGCCCTTGAGCACGGGCTGGGCGGCGATGGTGGTCAGGTCGTCGCGGTAGAGCGTGATGTCCAGGGCCCCCACCCGCGGCTCCGACCCGCCGGCCGCGGCCATCAGCCGCGCCAGCCGCCGCGCCAGCGGGACGCCGCGCGTCTGCACGCCGACGAGGAGGGTGGTGGCCATGTCGGGATGACGTTCCAGGATCTCGTGGGCCATGCGGGCGAGCGTGCGGCCCAGCCGATCGCGGTCCATGATCTCCTGGCGCGCCCGGTAGCCCGGCGGCAGACCCATGACCCTCGTGACTCCCGTGCCCTAGCCTACCCGACCGCCGTCGGGCACCGGCCGCTCCGGCATCAGGAGCACTTGTTCACCGCGCCCGTTGTCGGCGGCCAGGACCAGCACCTCCGACACGAACCCGGCCACCGTGCGGGGCGGGAGGTTCACCACCGCGATCACCTGCAGGCCGACGAGATCCTCCGCCTGGTAGAGGTCGGCGATGCGCGCGCTCGAGCTGCGGACGCCCAGCTCCCCCAGATCGATCTTGAGCGCGAAGGCGGGCTTGCGCGCGCCGCGCAAGACCTCGGCCGAAACCACCGTTCCCACCCGGACGTCGAGGGCGAGAACGTCTTCCGCGGTGGCCAAGGCGGGCGATGGTAACCCGAGGCCGAACGGACCGACAAGTCTCAGGGCTCCTCGGGCAACGGCGGCAGGTCGGACACGGGAGCCCCTGGCGCCTCGGCGCCGGCCACGGCATCGTAGCTCGGCAGGAAGCTGAGGTGGTGGGCGCGCGTGAAGTCCTCTTCCAGCATCTCCGTGAGCACGCGGCCCTCCATGTCACGCGCGACCGGGAGCCCCATCAGGTAGAGGATGGTCGGGGCCACGTCGAGCACCGACGCCTCCTTCAGCACGGCGCCGGCGCGGATACCGTCCCCCACTCCGAGGAGCACGCCGTCGGGCGCGCCGGCGTGCGTGCCGCTGGCCTCGGTCCCGCCCGCGAGCCAGCCGAGGAGCCTCCGCCACGGCGAGACCGGCTGCATCCCGTGGCCGGAGACCACGAGCAGGACGTCGCCCGGCCCGAGCGACTGCGCCGCCTCGCCCACCCACCGGCTCAAAAGCTCGGCGTAGGCGTCGCAGACGCCCCCGTAGCGGCGCGCCTCCTCGACCGCCACGTTGCCGAAGCGGTCGGGGTGCGCGAAGCGGGTGAACGCGTGGCCCACCACGTCGAGCCCGTGGTAATAGATGGCGAAGAAGGGCGGGTCGTAGGCCGCGCGCAGCACCGCGCCCGCGCGGTGATAGGTGAGGTCCGGCGCGAGCGCCTTCTCCACCAGCTCGCGGCGCCAGGGCACGGGATCACCCGGGAGCTCCACGGACAGGTCCACGAACTCGGAGACGAGCGCGCGGTCCACGTCCCCTGGCGCCACCGCCCGCGCGCGCACCTCCTCCACGAGGTCGGGCGGATAGAGCGTCCCCCGCACGCGCGCGGGATCGTCCTTCAGCAGGTGGAAGTAGTGGGAGAGCATGAAGCCCTGCAGCCTCTCCGGAGGGAACGTGCCCCAGAACCGCACCACGCCCGCCCCGATGCCGAAGGCGTTCAGGGCGTCCCACAGCGCGCGGCGCTGGCGTGACGCCGACGTCACGGTGGAGGTGGAGACCAGGCCAAGGCGCTCCGCCAGACCCACCAGCGCGCCCTTGGGCAGCGCCTCGAACGTCGTGGGCGAACCGCGCAGGCGGTAGCTGCCGAAGCTCTTGACGCCGTGGTCGCGCGGGAGCTGGCCGGTGAATACCGTGGTCCAGATGGCCGGCCCCTCGGTCGGCCGCAGGGTGGCCAGGGGACCGTAGGCGCCGCGACGCATGATGCGGGCCAGCGCCGGGACCTTCCCCCGCTCCACGGCTTCGCGGAGCTGACCCGGTCCGAGCCCGTCCAGGCCGATGAGCGTCACACGGCGCAGCGGCGGGCGTGGCTCGAGCTGCACGCGCGCGGGAAGGACGCGCGGCGCCGGCTCGGGGCGCAGCGCGAGCGGCATGACCAGCGCCGAGGCCGGGGCCAGGACGGCCAGCGCGGAGGAGAGGCCGCGGCCCCGGTGGGGGAACAGCCGCGCGTCGAGCGCCACCACGCCGAGCACGAGCGCGGCGCCGGTAAGGCAGGCGCTGGCCACGGCGAGGCCACGGAGGGACGGGAGCGGCATCGAGTGCCGGTAGCTGAACAGGTTGAACCAGAACACCCCGGCCGCCGCGGCGAGCGCGAGCAGAGCCATCCCGCCGAAGCCCGGCAGCCCCGGCACGAGCTCCCAGGCGCGGCGCCCGGGGGGGGGCGGCGCGCCGCCGCGCACCGCGGCCACGAGGGCGGCGACGAGCAGGAGGACGACGAGTCCCGCCAGGGTGTAGGGAACGAAGAGGGAGAAGACGAGGGCGGGCCCGTCGCGGCGCAGCGTGGCCTGGGGGTTGAGAAAGAGCGTGAGCAGCACGAGGTCCCCGGCGAGCAGGGCGGACGCGAGGGCAGCGCTGGCGAGGAGGCGCACGTGGACCTCGGGATTATAGGCGCCGGGGTATCATCGCTCGACGCATGGCTCGCAACCGCGACGTCCCTCTCGTCGGCAAGGAGCCGCTCGAAGGGGCCTACCTGCTCTTGACGTTCCGCCATCCCGAGGTGGCGCGCGAAGGGCGCGCCGGCCAGTTCGTGATGATCAAGGCCGGGACGTCCCCGGAGCCCCTGCTGCGCCGCCCGTTCTCCATCATGGACGTGGACGCGCGGCGCGAGACCTTCACGCTGTTCCTGAAGACGGTGGGGCCCGGCAGCCGCGCGCTGGCCGACCTGCGCCCCGGGGAGACCGCGGCCTGTCTGGGCCCGCTCGGCCGGCCGTTCACCGCGCCGTCTCCCGGGGTCGAGCCCCTGCTGGTGGCCGGCGGCTACGGCATCGCGCCTTTCCATCTCTTCAGCCTGGAGCTGGTCGCGCGCGGCGTCCGGCCGCGGCTCTTCTATGGCGGGCGCGGCGCGGGCGACCTGCAGGTCCGGTCGCCCTTCGCCACCATGGGCGTGCCCGTGGCGCTCTCCACCGACGACGGCACGCTGGGCCATCACGGCCGCGTGACCGAGCCGCTCGAGGCCTACATCGATGCGTCCCCGAACGCGGCCCGCTGCGCTCTGTACGCGTGCGGCCCCGAGGCCATGCTGCACGCGGTCGCGCGCGTGGGCGAGCGGCGCGGCCTGCGCGCCCAGGTGAGCCTCGACCCGTGGATGGGCTGCGGCATCGGCACGTGCCTGGGCTGCGTCGTGCCCATCCAGGGCGCCGAGGAGAGCCGGCCGAGGTTCCGCTGCGCGTGCACCGAGGGGCCGGTCTTCGACGCCCGCGACGTGGTCTGGCGCGGGGAGGGCGTCTCGCTCGCCCGCCGGGCGCGGCAGGCGGAGGTCGGGGCGTGAGCACGGCATTGGCCGGCGCCGCGCCGTTGGCCGTGGAGGTGGCGGGCCTTCGACTCAAGAACCCCCTCATCGCCGCCTCCGGCACCTTCGGGTACGGGGTCGAGTACGAGGGCATCCTCGACCTCTCGCTGCTGGGCGGCGTCGTGTCCAAGGGCCTCTATCTCGAGGCGCGCGACGGGTGCGGCGTGCCGCGCATCGTGGAGACGCCCGCCGGACTGCTCAACGCCATCGGCCTGCAGGGCGTGGGCGTGCGCGCCTACGTGCGCGACGTGCTGCCGCGGCTCCTCCCCTTCGACACCGCCGTGATCGTCAACGTCTGCGGCGACACGGTCGAGGAGTACGCCGAGGTCACCCGCATCCTCGAGGACGCGCCGCGCGTGGACGCGGTCGAGATCAACATCTCGTGCCCGAACGTGAAGAAGGGCGGGATGGCGTTCGGCGGCGATCCGCGCCTGACCGCCGAGGTCGTGGGCGCGGTGCGGCGGGTCACGCACCGGCCGGTGATCCCGAAGCTCTCGCCCAACGTGGCGGACATCGCGCTGTTCGCGCGCGTCTGCGCGGAGGCGGGCGCGGACGCGCTCTCCTGCATCAACACCGTGCTCGGCCTGGCCGTGGACGTGGAGCGGCGGCGGCCGCGGCTGGCCTTCGGCACGGGCGGGCTGTCCGGCCCGGCCATCCGGCCCATCGCCGTGCGCATGGCATGGCAGGCGGCGCGCGCGGTGAAGATCCCGGTCATCGGCATCGGGGGGATCGCGTCCGCCGAGGACGCGCTCGAGTTCATGATCGTGGGTTGTCCGGCCGTGCAGGTGGGCACCGCGAACTTCGTGGACCCCGGGGTCTACGAGCGCATCCTGGCCGGTTTCGCCGCCTACGTCGCGCGCCACGGCCTGGGGCACCTTTCCGAGGTGGTGGGAAGCCTGCAGATGCCGGGCGCGGGCGGTCCCGAAGCGACGCCGGAGAGCGGGGGATGAACGCGCGCGAGCGGCTGATCGTCGCGCTCGACGTCCCGAGCGGGACGGATGCCCTCGCGCTGGTGGACGTGCTGGCGGGCCGGGTCGGCATGTTCAAGGTCGGCAGCCAGCTCTTCACCACCGCCGGGCCGGACTTCATCCGGGAGTTGACCGCCCGCGGCCAGAAGGTCTTCCTCGACCTCAAGTACCACGACATCCCCCACACGGTGGCGGGAGCCGTGAGCGCGGCCAGCCGCCTCGGCGTCTCGCTCCTGACCGTCCACGCGCTCGGGGGCCAGGCCATGATGGAAGCCGCCGTGGGCGCGCTGCCGGCGATGGGCGAGAGGCTGCTGGCGGTCACGGTCCTCACCAGCCACGACGCGATCAGCCTGGGCACGATCGGGCTCGAGGCCGAGGTCCCGCCGAACGTCCAGCGACTGGCCCGGCTCGCCCAGGCGGCGAAGGCGGACGGCGTGGTGGCCTCCCCGCACGAGGTGGCCCTCATCCGTCAGGCCTGCGGGCGCGACTTCCTGGTGGTGACTCCGGGCATCCGCCCCGCGGGTGCGCGCCCCGGCGACCAGGCGCGTCTGGCCACGCCGGCGGCCGCCCTGGCCTCCGGCGCCGACTACCTCGTGGTCGGCCGGCCGATCATCGAGTCCGGCGCGCCCGCGGCGGCGGCGGACGCGATCGTCCGCGAGATGGAGTCGCCTGCGCGATAGCCCGCGCCGGCGTTGGCGGCCGCCTCTCACCCCCAGGCCCTGTCGCGGGCCGCTTCCCCGGCCCGGATTTGACCGGCGGCGCCGGCGGGTGGTACCCTTCGCATCTTGAAAATGAATTTCATTTTCAGGATGTTCGCCGCCGCCCCCGCCACCTCCCTCCTGCTCGCGGGGGCGCTCGCGATGGGCGGGTGCCGCGAGCATCCGCAGCCGGCGCCGGCACCCGACGGCGGCGATGCCCAACGCCTGGTCTCGCTCGTGGAGTACATCGCCGGCGACTACCCGCTGGCCGTGCAGGACGGCGCGGTGGTCAGCCCCGCGGAATACGAGGAGCAGGTCCTGTTCGCGGCCGATGCCCAGCGCCTGGCGCGGGGGCTTCTGCGCGGACAGGTCCCCGCCACGGAGCCGCTGCTCGCGCACCTCGCGGAGGTGGAGGCGCGCGTCAAGGCCCGCGCCCCGGCGGAAGCGGTGGCCGCGGCCTGTCGCGCCGCCCGCGACGAGGCCGTGGCCCGCTTCGGGCTGCGGACGACGCCGACCGAGCGGCCGTCGCTCGCCCGCGCCGAGGAGCTCTACGCGCTCTCCTGCGCCACTTGCCACGGTGCGCGCGGGGACGCCGACACCGAGCGGGCGCGGACCCTCGATCCGCCGCCCGCCAGCTTCCGCGATCCCGCGCGCCTGGCCGACCTGTCACCCTACCGCGTCTACAACGCGCTGACGTTCGGGGTGCCCGGGACGGGCATGGCGTCCTTCGACACGCTGCCCGCGGCCGACCGCTGGAGCCTGGCCTTCTACGTCTTCCGGCTCGGGCACGAAGGGACTCCCGCACGCGGCCCGGTCGCGATGCCCCTGGCCGACATGGCCACGCGCTCGGACCGCGAGCTGGCGGACGCGCTACGGCTCGAGGGCCATCCCGCGCCCGCGCAGGGTGCCGTGTGGGCGCGCCGCGAGGCCGCCTTCCGCGAGCCTCCCGCCGGCGTGGGCCTCGACCGCACGCGACGCATGGTCAAGGCGGCGGTGCAGGCCGCGCGCGAGCGGCGCACCGCGGAGGCCGACGGGCTGGCCCTCGACGCGTACCTGCAGGGCTTCGAGCCGCTCGAGCCGCGCCTGCGCTCGCGCGACCCGCGGGGGACCCTCGAGGTGGAGGCCGGCTTCCGCGACTTCCGGGCGGCGCTCGTCCGCGGCGACGCGGCCACGGCGCAGGCACGCGGCGCGGCGCTCGACGACAGGCTCGCCCGCCTGGGCGGGCAGCGCGCCGTCGTCCCCGCGCTCAGCGCCTTCCTCATCTACTTCCGCGAAGGCATCGAGGCCGCGCTGCTGGTGGGCATGCTGCTCGCGGGCCTGCGCCGCCTCGGCCGGCCCGAGACGGCGCGCTTCGTCCATGCCGGCTGGATCGCCGCCCTCCCCGCCGGGCTCGCCACCTGGTGGCTCATGGAGAAGGTCGTCTCGCTCGGCGCCGACCAACGTGAGCTCGTGGAGGGGCTGATCGCGCTCTCGGCCGCGGCCGTCCTCTTCTCGGTGAGCTTCTGGCTGATCTCGCGCGCCGAGTCGCGCCGCTGGATGGGTTACCTGCACGAACGGCTCGAGACGACGCTGACGCGGAGGCGGCTCGTGATGCTGGCCGGCCTCTCGTTCCTGGCCGTCTACCGCGAGGCGGCGGAGACGGTGCTCTTCACGCAGGCCCTGCTCCTCGACGCCGAAGGCCGCCGCGGGGAGGTCTGGGCCGGCGCCGCCGCGGGACTGGCCGTGGTGGCGGCCATCGCATTGATCATGGGCCGCGCGGCCCTCCGCCTGCCGCTCGGGCCGTTCTTCGCGGTTTCCGGGGCGCTGCTGTGCGCCCTGGCCATCTCGTTCGCCGGCTCCGGGATCTACGAGCTCGTCTCCGCCGGCTACCTGCCGCCCCGCCCCGTGTCCTTCCCGGAGATCCCCTGGATGGGCATCCATCCCGAGCTGACCGGGCTCCTGGTCCAGCTCGTCATCGTTTCCGTCGTGGCCGGCGCCGCGGTGCTCACCCTGTGGAAGCGGCCCCGGCCGTCCTGACCGTCCTCGGCAAGCCGGACTGCCACCTCTGCCACGTGATGGCGGACGTGGCGCGCCGGGCGGCGGCGGGGCTGCACGCCACGGTCGTCGAGCGCGACGTCCGCGAAGACCCGGACCTTCACGCCCGCTACCGGGACGACATACCGGTCCTGCTCGTGGACGGACGCGAGGCCGCGCGCCACCGCGTGACCGAGCCGGAGCTGCGCTCGCGGCTGCTCGCCCTCGGCGTCACGTAACCAGGCGCGAGAGCACGAGCAGAAGCAGTAGCGCCGCCGGGACGAGAAAGCCCCAACGCCGCGCTTGCGCGGGAGGCAGGTCGCACGCGTCGATGAGGCCGACACGCGCGGGCGCGGGAGCGGCCACGCGCCCGGCCAGCGCGAGAAGCCGCGAAGAGAGCCGGCGGTGGAACGCGAGCGCGAGCACGGTCACGGCGGTCAAGGCGAGGCCGGCGTGATCCGAGAGCGTCCGGGCGTAGACCAGCCGCACGTCCGCCTGCCGGGGCACCACCATCATCAGGGCGGGCGAAACGAGGTAGGGCCCGTCGGCGCCCTCCGCCCGCCAGCGCGGGTGGTACGACACCTTGACCAGCACCGGGTGGCCCGGCCGGTTCGTGCGGAAGGCGATGGTCTCCGGGCCGACCTCTTCACCGTCGATCTGCGCGCCGGGCTCCAGGAGGAGGAGCGGCAGGGAGTCGAGGTCCCGTCCGGCGGTCACCCCGAAGCGCGCGTCGTCGCTGAAGACGAGGTGGGCCGGGCTCAGCGGCCGGCGCGTGAACCATTTCCAGGCCTCCTCCCGCCAGCCACGCGGCGACGCGCGCACCGGCGCGTAGGTCATGGGCTCCACGTAGCGGGGGGCGGGCCCGCGAAGGCGAAACACCTCGTAGGGCGGGACGCTCGCCAAGGGAACCACGTCGGCGCGCGCGCGCAGCGCGGCCACGAGCTGCGGGCTCAGCGCCACGATGTCCGACGCGGCGAACAGCCGCAGGTGCGCGAGGGCGGCCTCCGCGTCGAAGCGCGAGTAGTTCCGGCTGCGGAACGGATTGGGCGAGGTGGCGCCCAGCTCCGAGGCCAGGTAGTAGACGAAGTGGGTCTGCAGGCTGGCCTGGTTGTAGACCCCTTCCAGGGTCGGCCGCCCGGAGAAGAGCGGGAGCGTCTCGTACATTCGTATGGAGCCCGCCTTCTCGTGCACGCTGCTGTATTCGACGGCCACGCGCGGATCGCCCACGCCGCCTCGCAGCCGCGTGGCCAGCTCGCTGAACGCGGGCCACAGCTCCTTGGCCTCGAGGCCGGTGTAGTTCCACTCGATCCAGTGGCGCAGCACGCGCGAGCGGTGATCGCCGTGCAACACGGCCAGCAGCACCAGGCCGAGGGCGGCCAGCTCGGAGGCAGCCAGCGCCTGCACGACGAGGCCGAGCGCGGCCGCGCCCAGCACGGCCAGCGCGAGCTGCGCGAACGGCACGAAGCGGACGTCGATGATCCCGAGCGCCGGTCCCGCGACGGCCAGGCACGCGGCGACGAGCGCCGCGTGGGCCAGGAAGAGCAGGCGGCGGTCCGCGCCCCCCGCCCGCCGGCCCCACACCAGCGTCGCCACCAGGCCGGCGAGCGCGGCCGCGAAGAGCGGCCAGAGCAAGGGGGGAAACAGGTTGCGGAGCGAGACCGTGATCCAGGGGTCGTCGTAGGGCGTCGTGGAGCCCCAGCTCCCGAGGAGCGGAAGGAGCCAGAAGGCGGCCAGGCCGAAGGCGGCCAGGGCGAGGGCGAGGAGCCAGCGCAGCGTCCGCGCCGGGCGGCGCGCCCCGTACAGGAAGAAGGAGGCCGACAGCCCGGCCCAGAGCACGGCGTATCCGTGCGCGAACGCGGTCGCGGCCAGGGCCAGGGCCGGGATCCACAGCCGCCCGCCGCGTGCGTAGGCGCGATAGACCAGGCCCAGGAAGAGCACGGCGAGGGCGATCCCGTACGCGTAGGCGAACTCGCCGGTCAGGGTGCTGGCCATGGTCCCCCCCCAGATGGGGTTCTCTTCCACGAACAGGAAGACGAGGGCGGCGGCCGCGCCGAGCAGGGGCGCGGGGAAACGGAAGTCCATGAGGCGCAGCGCGGCGTAGGCCAGTGGCGGCAGCAGGACAACGCCGATCACGGTGCCGAGCTTGAAGGCCACGGGCAGGCCGGTGGCCGGCGCCAGCGCGGACATGGCCAGGAACGGAAGCGGGAAATAGTAGAGGAGCAGGGGGTGCCCGAGGTAGGCGCCGGGGTACCAGCCGTGCAGGCGCAGGCGCGGCAGGAGGTGCTCGTAGAAATGGACCAGCGTCGGGTAGTGGCAGGGCGTGTCGCCGCCGGCCGCCACCGTCGGCGTCAGGAGCAGGGCGGGCGGGAAGTAGTCGAAGATGGCCAGCGTGACCAGCGCGAGCCCGAGAACGTCCACGAGAAGCTGCCGGCGGGAAGCGCCCATGCGGAGCCCCGCAGTCTAACCGATCGCGGTTGAACGGCGCCGCGCGCTCGATTAGGCTCGCGCGGTGAAGAGCTCCCCGCGTGTGCTCGTGGTGGACGACCAGGCGGACATCGTGACCATGCTCCAGCGCGCGCTCTCGCGCCACGGGTTCAACATCGACTGCACGACGTCGCCGGACGACGCGCTCGCCCGCGCGGACTCCGTCGCCTACGACGCGGCGCTCGTGGACCTGGTGATGCCGGGACGGGACGGGGTGTCGGTCGCGGCCGGCCTGCGCGAGAGGATCCCCGGCCTGCCCGTGGCGGTGATGACCGCCTACCCGCACTCCCCGCTGCTGCCGGAGGTCCTACGCGTGGGCGTCACCGTGTTCCACAAGCCGGTGGCCGTCCAGGACCTCGTCGACTTCCTGCAGTCGAACATCCCCTAGCACTCGCACTAGCGCAAGTCCGCCCGGAACGCCTGCTCGAAGGTGGAAGGGTCCTCGCCGAAAGCGGCCCGGAAGTTCTCCAGGCGATCCTGCGAGCCGGAGAACAGCTCGAAGTACCGCACGGCTTTCCCGGCGCCGTGCCGCCGGATGAGGAAGTCGACGGCGGCAAACGCCTGGTCGTAGATCACGGCACGGTGGGGTCCCTGGCCGAGGGCGACCCACTGCGGAAACGTCACCATCGCGGCCAGCGGCGGCAGCGATTCGCCCCGGCCACCGCGCAGCGCCAGCCGCACGCGCCGTCGGGCCTCGTCGACCGTGCCCGCGTCGAGCCGCTCCAGCACGCGGAGCGAGACCCACTCCGCGAAGCCCTCACGCAGCCACTGGTCCGACGTCCCGCGTCGGCCTCCGCCGAGCTCGTATTGGAGGCTGTGGGCCACCTCGTGCGCGAGGAGGGCGAGGCGCCGCTCCCAGGGCGCGGAATCCAGCTTCGCCGCGTTGATCAGCACGGCGCGGTGGCCTCCGATGGCCGTCAGGGTGGCGGCCGTGTCCCGCGCGAAGTCGGCGCGGTATCCGCCGGCGACCAGGGCCTGCTCGAAAGCCTGGCGGCCGGGATAGAGATGGACGACCACCTCGAACCGGGGGATTCCCAGCTCACGCTCCATGACCGCGGTCGCGGTGGCCAGGGCCGACTCCCAGCCGTGGATCCAGTCCACGCGCGCGACCGGACGCGCCTTGATCCGGGACGAGGAGACGACGCGCGGCGGAGCGCTCGCGCACGCGGCCGTGGCGCCCAGCAGCAGGGCGGCGGGCAGGATTCGCCGGTAAGCCCCGGCCGGGGTTGCCATCGCGGAAGCCTGCCACGACCGGCGGCTCCACGCCAGGGGGTCGTCCCTGACCTCTACTCGCCCAACTCGTTCCGGAACGACCCTAGCAGCAGGGCGCGGCGCGCGCGCGCTTGGCCAGGAGCCGATGGCGCCGGCGGCGGAGGTCGGAGGCCACCCGGGCCAGGCCGGCGGGCGCATCCGGTGCGGACGCCGCGCCGAGATCGGCGAGAGCCTGCTCGACCACGGCCAGCGCCGTGGTGGGATCGCGGCGGCGATGCTCGTGGTAGATGGCGAGGGCTCGGCGCGCGCGCCAGTCGCCCGCCCGCGCCGCCTCGCCCCACAGCTCGGCGGCGGCGGCGTGGTCGCCCGCCCGCCGCTTGTGGCGGGCCAGCTTCAGGAGGGCCTCCACCCGTAGCCCCGCGTTGCCCGTCTCGACCACCCGCCGGTACTCCCCTTCGCACCGCTCGAACAGGCGCGCCTGCTCGAGCACCTGGGCCAGGCTGTACACGTCGCGCGGGTCCTCGGCCCGCCCCTCCTCGACCCACTGGCAAGCCAGCACGGCCAGCGCCGCGAGCGAGACCACGTCGACGCGGTTGTGTTCCAGCACGCGCAGCAGCGCGCGCCCGTCGCGGCGCCGGACGTAGTCGAAGTAGATGCGTGGGATCTCCTCCCCCGGGACGTCCGCCGGCCGCCGCAGGTCGAGCAGATCGGCCTCCAGCGCCTGCAGGCGGCAGGACACGAGGCGCAGCTTCCACAGCCGCCGCGCGGGCGGGAGCAGGTC
Organism: Vicinamibacteria bacterium; assembly: GCA_035544515.1. GTDB lineage: Bacteria > Acidobacteriota > Vicinamibacteria > Fen-336 > Fen-336 > DATKEG01. The sequence continues at coordinate 18,027 of DATKEG010000174.1, forward strand.
GAGGTGCGGCAGCTCGGCCAGCGGGTAAGGCTCGCGGTTGAGGCGATAGCGGGCCTCCAGCAGCGGCAGGTCGAAGGTGCGGCCGTTGAACGTGACCACGTGGGAGAAGCGGACGAGGTCGCCGGCCAGCCCGCGCAGCAGCGCGGCCTCCTCGTGGTAGTCGCGCATGAAATACTGCCGCACGCGGAAGCGGTCGCCCTCGACGAAGCCGAGGCCGACGAGGAACGCGGCGGTGCCCGTCCCGCCCGCGAGCCCCGTGGTCTCGGTGTCGAGGAAGGCGGCGCGCGAGAGGTCGAAGTCCTGGAGCGCCGGGTCCCCGCTGAGCACGCCCACGGAGGCGGGCGCCAGCGCGCGGAAGCGGCTGAGCGGCACGCCGCCGTGGAGCGCTTCGAGCGGCGCGTCCCAGTCCACCACGAAGAACTCGCCGCGTTCGTTCTCCACCCGGTGGCCGTGGATCAGCTCTTCCAGCGCGCGGGCGCGCGCCGGCTCGCGCGCGGTGCGGGTGCGCGCGGCGGCCACGGCCACCAGCCGTTCCAGGCGGGCCTTGAGGGACAGGCCGTTGCCGTCGTCGCCCACCATCGTCCGCTCCAGCGCCTCGAGGTCGGAGGGCGGGGGCGTGGGCCGCCCCAGCCGCCGGAGCCGGTCGTGCAGCGTGGTGCTCAGAGCGGCAGCTCCTGGCCCTCACGCGCCACGTCCAGGCCGCGCGCCTGCAGGCGCCGCCTGGCCGCGCCGTCCCAGAGCAGGCGGTTGGTGTGGTTGAGGTGGATGAGCAGGACGCGCCGGCGCGACCCCTGCAGGCGAACCGCCGTCTCCTCGACCAGCGGGTGGGGGATCTCCGCCAGGCTGCGCCCCGGCACTTCGCCCGCGTCGAAGAAGGTGCCGTCGAGGAGGGCCGTGTCCACCGCCGCCACCTCGTCCTCCAGGCGGCGGTCCCAGCGCTCCCACTTGTCGATGTCCGGGATGAACAGCAGCGAGCGCGACGGCCCGCGCACCCGGAACCCGACCGTGTCGCTGTATTCGTCGCGGTGCGGCACGGCCACCGGCGTCACCGTGAGGTCCGCGGCCAGGGCCAGCTCCCGGCCCGGGGGCAGCTCGCGCAAGTCGATCTGCCCCAGCGAAACGAGCTGGCCCCACGGCCCGTTCTCGCGCAGGAAGCGGGCGAGCCGCGGCGTGGCGTGGACGGGCACGCCGCGCGCCCCGAGCGCCTCCCGGCCGAGGTACATGAGCCCGCTGTAGTGCCCGGCGTGCGCGTGCGTGAGGAAGATGCCGTCCACCGGCCGCGCGCGGTCGGGCCAGCCGCGACCGCCGTGCAGGATCTCCAGCTGAGCGGGCAGGTCGGGCGTCGCGTCGAGCAGGTACCGCCGGCCCGAACGCTCGTCCACCAGGCCGATGGAGGCGACGCGCCGGCGCCGCTCGGGATGGCGCCGCGCGGCCACGCAGAGCTCCTGCCGGCAACCGATGTGGGGGACGCCGCCGTCCTGCGCGATCCCGAGCACGACCGCGTACACGCGAGGCGAGCCGACGGCCGCTTCACCCCAGAGGACGCAGAGGAAGACGGAGAGGACGCCGAGGACGAGAGCGGTCAATACCCCGGGGGCCATCGTGGTCAGCCCGCGATCGCGTCCAGGATGGCCAGCGCGACTTCCTTGCCGCGGCTGCCCGTCTCCCCCACCGGGCCCACGCACGACGGGCAGCCGTCCCGGCACGAGCACCGCGCGACGAGCGCGCGGCTCTCCACGAGCAGGCGCTCGTGCAGGTGGTACAGCGGCTCGGACAGGCCGATGCCGCCCGGATAGTTGTCGTAGATGAAGACGTTCGGCTCGTAGTCCAGGCCGGGCGCCCCCGGCGCGTCGCCCCGCGCGGAGACCAGGCGCAGCCCCCGCTCCACACGGGCCTCGCCCTGGCCGTTGTCCCCCACCGCCACGCCGATGTCGTGGCGGTCGCACATCAGGAAGAGCGCGGCGAGCTGGCCCAGCGTGTACGCGAGCGCCACCACCCCGTCGCGCCGCTCCTCGAAGGAGAACGGCAGCGCGCCCATCACCTCGCGCGGGACCGTGAGCCAATACGAGGTGGTGTGCATCTGGTTCTCGGGCATCTGCAGCTCGCCCGACCCCACGTTCTCGTTGGTGTGGAACTTGATCTTCTTGAAGCCGACCACCTGCGACGTGACGTGGATCTCGCCGTGGTTGCGCCGCGCGCGGGAGATGGCCTGCTCCACCAGCCGGTCGAGGATCTTCACCTTCGTGCTGGTGATGGCGTCGGTGTAGTAGTCCACCTCCGCCTCGCGCACCTGGGCGCGCCGCTGCTCGTGGTCGTAGGCCACCACGAAGAACGTGCGGCCCTCGAGGATGTAGACCGCCTTCTCGTGCAGGGTGGACGGAGCGCTGTCGAAGTCCACTTCCGCGACGATCCGCGGGTCGCGCCCGGCGGTGACGTCCTGCACCACGAAGTTGTCCGAGGACACGCTGCGCAGGCTGACGGCATCGGCCGGGTAGCTCTCGCTCGTCCAGTGCCATCGCCCGCCCGCCCGGTGCAGCAGCCGCTGCTCCTCGAGGAAGCGGAGCACCTCGAGCAGGTCCTCCTTGCCGAAGCTCTCGTCGGGTGCGAAGGGCAGCTCGAAGGCCGCGCACTTCACGTGGTTGACCAGGATCTGCAGGTTGTCGGCGTTGATGCGCGCCCGCTCGATGGGGGAGTCGAAGAAGTAGTCGGGGTTCTTGGCGATGAACTGGTTGAGCGGGGTGGAGTTGGCCACGAGCACGGCCGCCGAAGCGCCCGCGCGGCGGCCGGCGCGGCCCGCCTGCTGCCAGGCCGAGGCCACGCTGCCGGGGTAGCCCAGCAGCACGGCCACGTCGAGCCGCCCGATGTCGATGCCCAGCTCGAGCGCATTCGTGGAGACGACGCCGAGCACGGACCCTTCACGCAGGCCACGCTCGATCTCGCGCCGTTTCAGGGGCAGGTACCCGCCGCGATAGCCGCGGATCACGCCCTCGGAGCCCGGCCGCGTCTCGAGCGCCTCCTTCAGGTACGTCACCAGGATCTCCGCGGAGAGCCGGCTGGGGGCGAACACGATCGTCTGCAGGCCCTTGCCCAGGAACGACAGGGCCACGTCGCGCGCGCAGCCCAGGGCGGAGCGCCGGATGCCGAGCTGCCGGTTGACGACCGGCGGGTTGTAGATGGCGAAGCAGCGCTCGCCGCGCGGCGCGCCGCTCTCCGCCACCAGCGTCATCTCGCGGCCGGTGAGCGCCTCGGCCAGCTCGCGCGGGTTGCCGATGGTGGCCGACGAGCAGAGGAACTGCGGGTCGGACCCGTAGAACCGGCACAGCCGATGCAGCCGCCGGAAGATGTTCGCGACGTGCGACCCGTAGACGCCGCGCAGGCTGTGCAGCTCGTCCACGACCACGTAGCGCAGGTTCTCGAACAGCTTCACCCACTTGGTGTGATGGGGCAGGATCCCCTTGTGGAGCATGTCGGGGTTCGTGACCACGACGTGCGCGCGCGAGCGGATGGCCTTGCGTGCGTCCTGGGGCGTGTCGCCGTCGTAGGTGAAGGTGCCGATGTCGGCGCCGAGCGCTTCCACCATCGAGTAGAGCTCGGCGAGCTGGTCCTGCGCCAGCGCCTTGGTCGGGAACAGGTAGAGCGCGCGGGTGTCGGGCTCCTTGAGGATGCGGTCGAGGACGGGGAGGTTGTAGCAGAGCGTCTTGCCGGAGGCCGTGGGGGTGACGACGACGGTGTGACGGCCGTCCTGGACCGCGTCCGTGGCCTGGCGCTGGTGGGTGTAGAGGCGCTCGACGCCGCGGGCCCGCAGGACCTCGATCAACCGCGGGGAGAGCCCGGGCGGGAAATCGGCGAAGCGGGCCGGCTCGGCCGGAAAACGCCTGACCGCCGTGAGCACCGGCTCGGCCATGGCCTTGCCGATCTCCAGCGACTTCAGCACCGAAAGGAGGGCCTCGGTGCCGTCCTCCCGGCGCAGCGCGAGTAGTTGGCTCAGGGACCCTCCCGACCGTGGACGCTGACGATGGACGTATGGTGGATCGCCCACCCGTCAGGCGGGGTCCATTCGCGGCCCGAGTCCCGCGGTCGCCCTGCCGCCACGACTCGAGCTCGTAGGCGCAAAGCCCTGCCATACCTTGTGTTACACTCGCGCCGCTCATTCCTCCGCGTTGCGCAACGGCCCGGACCCGGGCCGTGTGAAAGGAGCGCTGATGGCGACGAAGACGGTGCTCGCGGCCGCGATGGCCACCCTCGTGGCGATGCCCGCCGCCGCCCAGTCCGCCCGCGACAAGCTGGCCTTCCTGATCCCCACCCTCTACGGCCCCACGGGGCTGGTCGTGGACAGCGAGGCCCGCCTGCCGAGCGGAGAGACGCACTCGGCCCATTTCAACAGCGCGTTCCAGGCGGAGTTCACCCAGTTCAACATCGCGCTGGCCAGCCAGCTCGCGGCCGTGCCCCTCCCCTCGTCCGCGTCGGGGTTCACCTACGAGCTCGACCCCACGCTGGGCGTCTTCCGGCGCTCGACCCAGAGCTTCGGGCCGATCCTGGCCGAGCGCGCGGAGACGATCGGCAAGGGCAAGTTCTCGGTCGGCTTCAGCTACCAGCTCTTCACGTTCGACACGCTTGAGGGCGTCAGCCTCGACCAGGTGCCGGCGGTGTTCACCCACGACGACCCGGCGTCGGGCGGCCGCGCGGACATCGTCACCACGCTCAACTCGATCGACGCGCGCGTGGGCCAGGCCACCGCGTTTTTCACCTTCGGCCTGCTCGACCGCGTGGACCTGTCCGTCGCCGTGCCCCTGGTCACGGTGGACATGGACGTGTCCTCCAACGCGAGCGTGCAGCGGATCGGCACCGCGACCTCTCCCGCCACGCATTTCTTCCGCGACGGGAGCGGGGGCTTTGGCAGTTCGAGGCTCTACAGTGGCTCGGGCACGGCGAGCGGGATCGGGGACGTGATCCTCCGCCTGAAGGCGAACGTATTCAAGGGCGGACAGACGGCCATGGCGCTGGGCGTCGATTCACGGCTGCCGACCGGCGACGAGGAGGACCTGCTCGGGTCCGGGGCGCCCGGGGTGAAGCCGTTCCTGGCGGTGTCCTTCGCGAACAGGAACTTCGCGCCGCACCTCAACCTGGCGTACCAGTGGAACGGCGACAGCGTGCTCGCCGGCGACATCATGACCGGCGAGAAGGGCGACATGCCCGACCAGATCCTCTACACGGCCGGCCTCGACGTGGGCCTGACCGAGAAGGTGACGATCGCCTTCGACGTCCTCGGGCGCCACGTGCTCGATTCGCCGCGCCTGCAGTCCACCGTCTTCCGGGCGATCGACGTGGGCTCCACCTTCCCCAACATCCACTTCGAGACGGGCTCGTTCTCGGTGGTGGACGGGGCGGTCGGGATCAAGATCAACCTGGCCGGGAGGCTCCTGGCCGACTTCAACGCGCTCTTCAAGCTCAACGACGCGGGGCTCCGGGACACGTTCACCCCGCTGTTCGGGATCGAGTACAGCTTCTAGCTCCCCCCCACGCCGCTCGCGCCGGAGTGAGCCCGGCGCTCGCTTCCTACCGTCCGATCTCGCGGATCGTCCAGGCGCCCCCGTCCTTCACGAGCACGAGCGTCTGCTGGAACTGGAAGGGCTTGCCGTCGATCGTGTCGTCGCGCGTCAGTTGCACGCGGGCCTCCCGGCCGTCCACCTCGATCGGGCCGAGCGTCATCTCGATCTGATGTGACCGGACCTGGGCGAACGTGGCCCGCAGCGTGCGCTCCTCCTGTCCGGAGAGGTTGGGCTTGACCGTGCGGAACAGGGCGAGGTCGCGCGTCTCGATCGCGCGCTCGTAGTCCGCGATCACGCGCCGGATGGCGGGCTCTTCGTTCACGCGCGGCACGGGAGTGGGGGCGGCCGGGGGCGGGGTGGCCGGCGCGGGCGGCGGCGTGGCCGCGACGGGAGCCGCTGTCGGCTCCGGGACCGGAGGCGCGGTCGCCACCGCGGGGCGCGTCACCGGTGGCGCGGCCGCGGCGCGCGCGGCCTGGACCTCGGCCTGGGCGACCGCCGTCCGCCGGGCCTGCTCGAACCGGTCCCGGGACTCCATGAACTTCTGCGCGGCCACGGCGTATTCGGCGCGCCGGTGCAGCACGTCCGCTTCCGTGGCCAGGGTGACGGCTTCCGGGAACGGACGCACCGACTCGGCCCGGGCGCGCGTTGCCGCTTCACGCGCGGCCGCCATCATGCGCCGCGCCTCGGCCGACTGCCCCTGGAAGTGGCGGTTGAGCCGGTCTGACAGCTCCGCGGCGACCGCGTGGCGCGGGTCGAGGGCCAGCACGCGCGTGAGGGCGGCGGCCGCCTGCGTCGCCTGGCCTGCGTCCATGGCGCGCCGCGCCTCGGCGGCCGCGGTGTCCACCTCCGCCAGGCGGGCCTGGGCCTCGGCCAGCACCTGCTGGGCGCCGCTGTTCGCCGCGTCGAGCTTCAGGATCTGCTCCGCCTGCCTGGCCGCCGAGTCGTATTGCTTGTCGTCGAGGTTCCGGCGCGCCAGCTCGAGCTGGCTGGTCACGAGCGCTTCCGTGAGCGCGCCCAGCTGGTCGCCGCCGGCCGCGACGCTGGCCGGCGGCGGCGGCGCGCTCGAGCCTCGCAGAACGAAGAACCCGGCCACGCCGGCGGCGGTCACGGCCAGCACCCCGATCCCCGCCATCAGCGGCACGCGCGAAGGCGGCGGGGCGGCGGCGCGGACGGACCGGCTGCCCGAGCGGCTGCCGGAGGCGCCGGCCTGGGACTGACTCAGCACGGTCTGGGCATAGGCCGCCTCCGGCGCGGCGCCGGAGGCGGAGGGGTCGAGCTGGCGGGCCAGGGCGCTGCGGGAGGCCGCGGCCGAGCGCGAGGTGGGCGGATACGTCGGCGCCTCGTCCTGGGAAGGGGAGCCCGCGCGCGAAGCGGAGAGCGTGGAGGCACCGGACAGGCTCTGCAGGGCCGCCGAATCCTCTCCGGTCCGCAAGGCGCGGCGGATCGCGCGCACGGCGTCCCGCATCTCACCGCCGTGCTGGAAGCGGCGGGTGGCGTCCTTCTCCAGCGCTTTCTCCACCGCCGCCACCAGCGCCGGTGGCAGATCGGGCGAAAACCTCCGCAAGGGCGCGGGCTGGTGCTCGAGGACCTGGAAGAGGATCGAGTGCATGGAGTCGGCGTCGAAGGCCTTGTGGTAGGCGAGCAGCTCGTAGAAGACCGCACCCAGCGAGAACACGTCCGAGCGCGCGTCCGCCTTCTCGCCGCGCACCTGCTCCGGGGACATGTAGTGCGGCGTGCCCAGGATCATCCCCGTGGCGGTCATCTCGGACTCGCCCAGCCGGGCCAGGCCGAAGTCCATGATCTTGACGTTGCCGTCGGGCTGGATGTGGAGGTTCGCCGGCTTGATGTCGCGATGGACGACGCCCTTGGCGTGGGCGAAAGCCAGGCCGTCGCAGATCTGCTCCATGACCGCGAGCTGGTCGTCGAGGGTGGCCAGCGTGCGGGCGCGGATCGCCTCCTTGAGATCGATGCCCTCGAGCAGCTCCATGGCCATGAAGACGCGGTCCTGCTCCTCCCCGAAATCGAAGACGGTGATGATGTTCGGGTGGCTCAGGCGGGCGGCGGACTGCGCCTCGCGCAAGAAGCGCTTGCGCAGGTCCGACTCGGGGGCCATGCCGCCGGAGATCGTCTTGATGGCCACGAACCGGTTGAGCACCGGATCCTGCGCCTTGAAGACCTCGCCCATCGCCCCCTGGCCGATCTTCCCGAGGATCCGGTACTTCCCGATCTGCTGGCGCTCCATCGTGGCCGGCGATGATACCATCGGCTACCCGCGGCGGCGGTTACCGGGCCGGCGGGCAGTCGGGCTACACTGTTCCGCGTCGATGACATCCTCGAGCGGGATCCGTTGAGCAAGGATCCGACCTTCCGCGTACTCGGCCGCCTGCCCACGCGCAGCGAGCGGTACGAAGCCTACCGTCGCGAGTGGGACCGCCGCGAGGCCGAGCTCGACGCCTCCGACCATCCCGTGCACGTGGACCTCGAGAGCGTGGCCACCTGCGACCTGCGCTGCGGCAGCTCGGAGGAGGACCCCCAGGGTTTCTGCCAGATCTGGACGCACGAGCACGTCCGCACGCAGGGCTTCGACGAGTACACCTACCAGCGCGGGTTCATGGATCCCGTGCTCTACGGGCGGCTCCTGCAGCAGTGCGCGGACATCGGCGTCAGCTCGATCAAGCTCAACTACCGCGGCGAGCCGTCGCTGCACCCGCGCATCGTCTCCTTCATCCGGGAGGCGGCCGGGCTCGCCTTCGCCGACATCATGATGAACACCAACGGGAACGGTGGAGCGCGCAAGAACCCGGACCTGTTCGCCCACATGGTGGAGGCCGGGATCACCGACCTCATGTTCTCGGTCGACGCCTGCGATCCCGAGACCTACCATCGCCAGCGCGTGGGCGGGAGCTGGGAGATCCTGCTCAATTCCGTCCGCTCCGCGGTGCGCGCGCGGGCCGAGGGCAAGGGCGTGCCCGACTGCCGCATCCGGGCCTCGGTCGTGCGCACGCACGTCAACGCCGAGCACGTCGACAGCGGGCGCATGGAGGAGTTCTGGCGGGGCAAGATGGGTGTGGACTGGATGTCGGTCAGCGAATGCTACTTCCCCGCCGGCACCCAGCATCATTGGAAGGCCGCGCACTGGCGGCAGATGGCGGCCGACGAGTTCCAGTGCTCCGATCCGTTCCGCCGCATGGTGGTGACCTGGGACGGGCGGCACACCATGCCCTGCTGCCAGGGCTTCACGCTCGAGATCGACGGCGGACCGCTCACGCGCGTGCCGTACTACCCGCTGGTCAAGAGCCTCGCGGAGGCGTGGGCCTCCCCCAACTTCGAGCGGCTGCGCAAGGCGCAGCGGGACAGGACCTGGGACGACCCTACCCGCGGCGAGCCGATCTGCCGGTCCTGCGCCGTGACCAAGATGCCCACGCGCGTGGACGTCGGCACCAAGTACCGCGTCGAGCTGCCGGTCCGTGGCTAGCGTGAGACGTGGCCCAGGCTAGGGCGCGGCGGCGCGCGCCGCGGCGCGGGGCGGCGGAGTCGATCGTCACGCCGCCGGACGCGGAGTTCCCCCCCCCGCCGGACCACGAGGGCGACATCGCCCGACCCGTGCGGGCCGTCCTCGCGGCCATCGGCGAGGACCCGAGGCGCGAGGGGCTGCTCGAGACGCCGTCCCGCGTGGAGAAGGCCTTCCGGTTCCTGACCAAGGGCTACCGCGAAGACATCGACGCGCTGCTGAGCAGCGCGCTCTTCACCGTCAGCTACGACGAGATGGTGCTGGTGAAGGACATCGACGTGTTCTCCCTGTGCGAGCATCATCTCCTGCCCTTCTTCGGCAAGGCGCACGTGGCCTACATACCGAAGGGCCGCGTGATCGGGCTATCCAAGATCCCGCGGCTGGTCGATGCCTTCGCGCGCCGCTTGCAGGTGCAGGAGCGCCTGACCGTCCAGATCGCGCAAGCCCTGCAGGAGAGGATCCAGCCCCGGGGCGTGGGTGTGGTGATCGAGGCCATGCATTTCTGCATGATCATGCGGGGCGTGGAGAAGCAGAACTCCGTGGCCGTGACGTCGTGCATGCTCGGGGCCTTCCGGGACCAGGTGCAGACGCGGGAGGAGTTCCTGGCGCTCATCCGCAAGAAGCACAACGGGCTGGGATAGAGCCTCGTCCTCTGGGTCACCCAGACGAAGCGCGAGCGCGCCGCGGGTTCTTGAGGGCGGAGGCCGTCATTCCGCCGCGGGCGGCGCCGCGGACAGGGCTCTCTCGATCGCGGTGACGAGGTCCGGCCGGGCGTCCAGGAGAGGACGCAGGGCGCGCCATTCCCGGCGAACGTCCTCGATGGTGTCGATGTCGGCGAGCGGTTCCAGCACGCTCAGCCGCAGGCCGAGCAGCCGGGCGCGCTCGGCGGTGGCGCGGAGGACCGCGGGCGTGCTCCAGGGGATGCCCTCGAAGAGCTGGGGGCGCGGGCGGTCGAGGGCGAGCAGGTAGTAGCCGCCGTCGCGCGCCGGCCCTGCGACCACCTCGTGGTCGTCGAGCGCGAGCAGCGACTCCTTCACCAGCTGACGGGACACCCAAGGCACGTCGGTGCCGATGACGGCCGCGCGCGGGGCCCCGCGGCCGAACGCGACCTCGAACGCGTGGGCCATCCGCGCGCCCAGGTCGGCTCCCTCCTGCGGCAGGAGGGTCTCGCCGGGGAACCACTCCGCGAGCGCCGGCCGCGCCGCGGCCGGCGTGAAGAAGAAGAGCCGCTCGTAGTCGCCGCGCGCCGGGCGAGTGCGACGGACCTCTTCTTCGGCGAGCACGCGGTAGAGCTCCGCCGCGCGCGCGGGCCCCAGCGCGGAGGAAAGGCGCGTCTTGACCGTGCCCTTCCGCGGCTCCTTGACGAAGACGATCAGGACGTCCGGTGCCACGCGGGCGAGTCTAGCGTTGCCGATGCCCGTCGCGCTCGCGCGAGCCCGGCCGCGGCCAGGGCGAGGCAGGGCAGGTACTCCAGGGCGCGAATCCCCCAGCCCAACCTCCACGGCGCGCCGGCGAGCCAGGGGGGGTAGACGAGGTACGCGAGCTGGACCGTGGCCGTGAAGAGCAACAGGGCCGGCGCATCGCGCAGGACGAGCCAGGGCAGCAGCCACACCGCGTAGGAGGGGAGCACGCTGGGCGTCAGGAGGAGCCAGCAGGTCACGACCGCCGTGCCGGCGGTGGTCGGATCCACCCGCTTCAGCGCGAGCGCCAGCGCCACGGCGGCGAGGAGCGCGAGCGAGAGCCTCACGGCGTGCTCGTGACTGCCGGTCAGGCCGGCCAGGAGCGCGAAGACGGTCTCGTTGAACCGCCAGAACCGCCCGTACTTCTCGAGGCTCATCCACAGGCCGGGGCCCGCCCAGCGATAGGGAAGGAACAGGGCGAGCAAGACCAGCGCGGCCGCGAGCACGTGAACGAGGCGGTAGCGTCGGGCCCAGGAGGCGGCGAGGAGGCCCGGCAGCATCTTGGCCTGCGCGCCCAGCGCCGCGGCGAGCGCCGAAGCCAGGGGCCGGCCGGCGTCGAGCCACAGGAGCGACAGCACGAGGAAGACGATCGCGAACGCGTCGTTGTGGCCGCAGCCCGCGATCTCGACCAGGGCGAGCGGGCTCCAGGCCATCACCAGCACGCGCTCGCGCGGCAGGGCGCGGCGCCGCACCAGCGCGGCCAGCGCGGCCAGCGCGGCCAGCTCGCAGCCCACGAGGAACAGCTTCATCGCCGTCACGGAGTCGTTCACCGCGACCACGGCGCGGGCGGCGAGCTGCCACAGCGGTGGGTATATGGCCGTGTACTCCTTGTGGTTCACGCGCCGCCAGACCTCGTCGCGCAGGTGGGCCAGCCGGTCCGACTCCGGACGGTTGCGCCACTCGTAGGGGTTGTGGCCGTGGACCTGGACGCGGCCCTCCCACACGGACCGGTAGACGTCGTCCGAGAGCAGGGGCGGCGCGAAGGCCAACCCGAGCCTCCAGAGGACCGCGGCCGCCAGGGCCAGGCGCAGGCCGCGCGGCCCAAGCCCGCGGGCCGCCCGGAGCGCGACCACGTAGGCCGCGAACGCGACGCCGTAGAGCGCCAGGTGCAGGTGGACCCGCGACGTGACGTCGCCGAGCGCGACCCAGGCCGCCACGCAGGCGGTCAGGACGGCGCCGCAGGCGGCGAGCGCCGGACGGGCGGCGCGGGTCACCGGCCGGCGGGCTCCGACAGCCGGCGCAGCTCCGAGAACCAGCGGAGGCGTTCCGCGTAGGGGACGGCGGCGTTGGCGGGCGAGGTGGAGGGCAGGACGAACAGCGCGGTGCGGCCGAGCCGGCGGGGCTGCAGGCCGAGCTCCGCGCGGGAGCCGAACGCGCCGCGCCAGGCTTCCTTGCCCACGAAGCCCATGAACCGCGGCCGCAGCTCGGCGCAGAGCCGTTCCAGCCGCGCCGCCGTCCCCGCGAAGTCGGCGCGGCGCAGGTCGCCCGAGCCGGCCGTGGTGCGCAGCGCCGCGTTGGTCACGCCGCAGCCGTAGCCGGGCAGCTCTCGTTGCTCGCCGGGCTGCAGGAGTCGCGGCGTGAATCCCGCGTCGCGCAACAGGCGCCAGAAGTCGTTGCGCGGGTTGGCGAAGTGGGCGGCCGCGGCCGCGGACCTGCGGCCCGGGTTGATCCCGCAGAACACCACGCGGAGGTCCGGGCCGAGGACGTCGGGTACGGCGCTCTCCGCCGCCCCGGGCGGCAGCTCAGGCGCGGCCGGGCCGGAGGGCATGACGCGCGATGGTGCCCAGGATG
>DATKEG010000175.1:0-30350 GCA_035544515.1 Vicinamibacteria bacterium
CCCGGCGGCGCGGCGATGCGGAAGTCGGCTCCGCCGTTCTGGCGGTTGGCGAAGTAGACGTCGCGCAGGAGGAACGTGCGGGCCTTCCAGGTGTTCGTGCCCGCGGTCTGGAAGGGGGCGGAGCCCTGGTAGGGTGACCCGATCGCGTCGTACTGGAGCCACAAGGACAGGCCCGGCCGGTCGAAGTAGTGGAAGGTGACGAGCACCTCGGGCGGGGTGCGCGCGAAGACGAAGGAGTCCGCGACGTCGAAGTAGATGTAATGGTCGTCCCAGGGGTCCAGGTTCTCGCGCGCCTGCAGGCCGCCGAGGGTCACGGGCAACGTATCCCCGTCGGCGACGGCCAGGCGCCGCAGGCCGTGCGTCACGTCCACGGCGCGCAGGTCGATGGTGGCGTTCTGCGCGAAGGCGGGGGCGGCGCCGGCGGCGATCGCGAGGGAGACGAGGCAGGCGCGGGTGGCCGACATACCGAGCAGGGTACTCAGTAGAGTCCGAGGTTGTCCAGCCAGATGGCGCCCTGCGTGCCCGGCTCGACCGCGGCGGGGTCGAGGACGAACACGAGCTGGCGGACGCGGTCGAGGTCGAGGCGGCCGTCGCTGTTCGGGTTGATCGACCGCAGCCGGGCGAACGGGACCGCCACCCGGCGCCACTCCGGACCGGGGCGCACGGAGGCGAACCACCATTCCGTGCCCTCGTCGGCGGAGGCCGGGTTCTCGTCGCGCACCTGCACCCAGATCCGGTACGTCCGGTCGGCGCGCAGGGAAAAGACGAGCCCGGACGCGCCGGTGAGGTCGCGCGGCTGGCGGCTCACCAGCGCGCACCAGGTGTAGGGGCGGCCGGGACCGGGCGGGCCCAGGCGGAAGGACAGCCGCGCGGCGCCGCTGCCGTCCGCACCCGCGCCGGGGACGACCACGGGCGTCTCCATGGCGGAGGAAGCGTCGAACTCGGCCGCGAACGACGTCGGCCCGTCGAAGGCGTCGAGGATGGTCGTGGCCGCCGGCGGATCGGCCGGGTCCGGGAAGGCCGCGCGGGCGGCGCGGGCCGCGGCCTCCGCGGGCGCGAAGACGCCGATCGGGTTCGACAACACCCACGGCACGTCCCACCCCGGCACGCGGACCTCGACGCGGTAGACGCCGGGCCCCGGGGCGGGCAGGTCGAGGGCCGTCTCCGCTTCGGTCGCCGCCTGCCCGTCACGCACCAGCCGCCGGCGCGCGCCCGCGGGCAGGCGGCCGCCGGCGCGCAGGCGCGGCGCGGGAAGGGGCGCGATCGTGCCGCCCATGGTCGTGCGCGCGGTGGCCGATTCCGCCGTGAAGAAGAAGCCCTCGGCCGGCGCCAGCGCGTCCAGGCCCATGTAGCCCTGGCCGCGCGCGAGCGCGTCCACGATCGCGTGACCGTCGGCCGCGGCCTCGCCCGAGAGCGGCCGGTCGAGCAGCACGTGGTTGACGGCCAGGCCGAAGAGCGACTCGTACGACGGGAAACGGACGCCGCGCTCCTTGCGGACGACCACGCGGCTGTGCGCGTCGGCGCCGGCGATGCCGGCCACCGGGCGCGCGGCGAGCAGGCGGTCCCACTGCGCGAGCGTGTCGTCGGGGGGAGTGAGGCTGCCCAGGAGCGCGTAGCCGGGGTGGAGGCCGTAGAGGGCCGCGGTGCGCAGCAGCCTCCCCCACCCCGCCGCGCGCCACTGGCTGTCCCCGTTCATCAGCTCCAGGCCCCACGGCCCGGGCAGGTCCCAGGCCGTCCAGCGGAAGTCCGCCCGCGGGCTCGAGGGATGCGCGGCGAAGGCATGGCCGCCCAGCAGGCGGACGTCGTCGAGCGCGTCGAGCGGGTCGCCGGAGAAGCGGAAGGGCGGGTCCTCGCGCAGGCCCAGGCCGAGGACGTGCCCGGAGGAGGCCGTCGAGATCTCGCTGCCCACGAGCACGAGCACGCCGTCGTGGTAGCCCTCGAACGGCTTCGCGTCGAGGTTGTTGTGGTCGGTGATGGCGACGAAGCCGAGCCCCGCCCGCTTCGCCGCCGCGGCAACCTCCGCGGGCGTCCCCCCGCCGTCCGAGAGCGTCGTGTGCACGTGCACGACGCCGCGCACCCGCGTGTAGCCGTCGTCCGGCGCGGGCCCGCTCACCTCGAGCGGCCGCCATAGCACCACCCACACCGCGCCCCCGACGAGCACGAGGAGGATGGCCCCCACGACGACCCGGCGGATCCTCACGAACGCCCTATCGGATCGCGGAGGGCTAACGCCGCAGGAACTGCCGCAGCGCGTCGGCCTTGTCCGTCTGCTCCCAGGAGAACTCCGGCTCGTTGCGGCCGAAGTGGCCGTAGGACGCCGTCAGCTTGTAGATGGCCCGGCGCAGGTTCAGGTACTCGATGATGCCCTTGGGGGTGAGCGGGAAGATCTCGCGGATGGCCTCGACCAGCCGCGACTCCTCCACCTTCCCCGTCCCGAAGGTGTCGGTCATGATGGAGACGGGCTCCGGCACGCCGATGGCGTAGGCGAACTGGATCTCCACCTTGTCGGCCAGGCCCGCGGCCACGATGTTCTTGGCCACGTGGCGGGCCATGTAGGAGGCCGAGCGGTCCACCTTGGTGGGGTCCTTGCCCGAGAAGGCGCCGCCGCCGTGGCTGCCCACCCCGCCGTAGGTGTCCACGATGATCTTGCGCCCGGTGAGGCCGCAGTCGCCCTGCGGGCCGCCCACCACGAAGCGCCCGGTGGGGTTGATGAAGTACTTGGTCTTGGCGTCGAGCAGGCTGGAGGGGATCACGGCGTGGATCACCTTCTCCAGGACGTCCTCGCGGATCGTCTCCACCTTCACCAGGCTGGAGTGCTGGGCCGAGATGATGACCGCCTCCACGCGCACGGGGCGGTCCCCGTCGTATTCGACCGTGACCTGGCTCTTGCCGTCGGGCCGCAGGTAATCGAGGATCTCCTCCTTGCGCACCTGGCTCAGGCGCCGCGTGAGCTTGTGCGCGAGCATGATGGGCAGCGGCATCAGCTCTTCGGTCTCGCTGCTCGCGTAGCCGAACATGAGGCCCTGGTCGCCCGCCCCGCCGGGGTCGACGCCCATGGCGATATCCGGCGATTGCTCGTGGATGGCGGAGATGACGGCGCAGGTCTCGTAGTCGAAGCCGTATTTGGCGCGCGTGTAGCCCACGCCCTTGATCGTCTCGCGCACGATGCCGGGCAGGTCGGCGTAGGCCTTGGTCGTGATCTCGCCCGCGATGAAGGCCAGGCCGGTCGTCACCACGGTCTCGCAGGCCACCCGGCTGTAGGGATCCTGGGTGAGCAGGGCGTCGAGGACGGCGTCGGAGATCTGGTCCGCGATCTTGTCGGGATGGCCTTCGGTCACGGACTCCGAAGAAAAGAGATGACGACCGTTCTTGCCCATGCCTTCCTGGCCTCCTGAACCCCTGGCGCGCGCCCACGGACGCTGTGAAGCGCGTAGCGTACACCCCTGGCGCGGGAGGGGCAACGACGGGCGTCTAGGCGCGGGGGTGGTATTGGTCGTAGACCTGGCGCAGCCGCTCGCGGGTGACGTGGGTGTAGATCTGGGTGGTCGAGATGTCCGCGTGGCCGAGCATGGCCTGCAGCGCCCGCAGGTCGGCGCCGCGCTCGAGCAGGTGGGTGGCGAAGCTGTGGCGCAGGACGTGGGGCGTCAGGACCGCCTGCACGCCGGCGGTGACCGCGTGGCGGCGCACGAGCCCCCACAGGCCCATCCGCGAGAGCCGGGCGCCGCGGTTGCTGAGGAAGAGGACGGCGATGTCCCGGCCGCGGGACATCCCGCCGCGGACCTCCCGCAAGTAGCGCTGCACCCAGCGCTGCGCCTCCGCGCCCAGGGGCACCAGGCGCTCCTTGCGTCCCTTGCCGAAGCACGTCACGAGCCCCATGTGCAGGTCCACGTCGGAGGCGCGGAGCGAGATCAGCTCCGCCACGCGCAGGCCCGTGGCGTAGAGGACCTCCAGGATCGCGCGGTCGCGCACGCCGAGGGGCGTGGCCACGTCGGGCGCGGCCAGGAGGGCCTCCACCTGGGCCGGGCTGAGGAAACGCGGCAGGGCCTTGAACGCCCGCGGCGCCTTGAGGTTCTCCATGGGATCGGCCGGCAGGCGGCCTTCGCGCACGCAGAACCGGTAGAAGCCGCGCACCGCGTGGACCGAGCGCGCCACCGAGCGCGCGGCCAGCCCCGCCTCGCGCAGCGTGCCGATGAACTCCGCGAGGTCGGACTGGCGCAGCGCGACGAGCGCGCGGCGCCGCTCCCGCGCGAAGGCGCCCAGCCGCCGGAGGTCGTGGCCGTAGGCGACGAGGGTGTGCGGCGAGAGCCCGCGCTCGACCCGCAGGTGGTCCAGGTACTCGTGGAGGAGGGCGTCCCCGGAGGTTATAGGCTCAGCTCCAGTCCGAAGGTGAACCCGCTGAGACGGACGTCACCGAGGTCGAGACCCTGCTCGCCCTTGAGCTTGATCAGGCGGTAGCCCCCCTGCAGGGCGAGGCGGTCCGAGATGTGGAGCCGGGCGGAGGTCTGCGCCTCGATCACCGTGCCCGCGCCCATGCCCAGCCCGGACAGCTCCCCGTCGATGCTGAGCGGGCCGGCGTACAGCCGCGCGGCCGCGCCGAGCGAGGGCATCGGGGCACGCAAGGTGTCGGTCTCCCGCTGCGAGGGCGGCGAGACGATCACCCAGTCCATGTCCACGGCCTTGGCCCCGAGCAGCACGCCCAGGAAGCCGCGCGGCCCCTTGACCACGTCCCACTCGTATTCGGCGGAGTAGAACGCCCCCTTCACGTTGGTGATCACGTTGCTGAAGCGCTCGAAGCGCGTGGATCCGAACGTGAAGCTGCGGCTCGCCTCGGGCACGTCGGCCTCGTAGTCGAGCCGCGTGTAGGAGAGGCGCAGCTTGTGGCCGGTCCGGAACTGGATCGCCCCGTGGACCTCGAACGTGCGCTTGTCGAGGATGCCGAGGTCGTCCTCGAGGTCGAGGAGCGTACCCGCGACCTGGCCGCTGCCCTTCTGGACGGTGCCCGTCAGCACGGGACGGTACTCGCGGTACTCGATGCGCAGCCGGTATTGCTCCGCCGGCGGAATGTCCTCCTGCGCCAGGACGGTGGCCGGCAGGGCCAGGACCAGGAGCGCGAGGGCGCGGGCAGGGCCATGGTTCATCGAGACGCCTCCAAGCAGCGCTCCGCGGCGAGCGCCAGCGCTTCAGACCGTACCACACCGCCCGCGCGCCGCAGGTCCGGGACCACCACGGTTTGTGGGTCGGGCACCCAGCACCTCCCACCCGTGGGATGGCTACGCCGGACGGCCGCGTCGCAGGGCGGCCAGCAGGTCCCGGGCCTCCGGGATCCGGAGCGCCAGGGCCAGCCCCAGGTAAAGGACGGCGCCGATCGCCACCGGCGCCAGCCCGGTGACGAGGTTGGCGGCGAGGCCCCGCGTGCCCAGCGCCGACTCGAGCGTCCGGGAAGCGAACGACGCCGCGCCCGCCATCAGCGCGGCCGCCGCGGCCATGCGGGCGACCGGCCACGTGGCGACCAGCCGCACGAGCCCGCCCCGCCGCGCCTCGAACACGCCCACGAGCACGAGCACGTTGGCGATCGATCCCATCGCCGTGCCGAGCGCGATCGCGCGGAACCCCATGCGCGGATAAAGGACGGCGATCAGCGCCAGGTTAGTGATCACGGCCGTCACGCTGGCCAGGAGCGGGACGCGCGGCGTCCCCAGCGCGTAGAAGGCGGGGGCGAGCACCTTGACGCCCGTGTAGGCGACGAGGCCGGTCGCGTACAGGACCAGCGCCGCCGCCGTGTTGGCGGTGTCCGCGGGCGCGAAGGCGCCGCGCTCGAAGAGCAGGCGCACGATGGGCACGGCCAGCGTCATGAGGCCGGCGGTCGCGGGGAAGGTCATGAAGGCCAGCGTGCGCAGCGAATGGCCCAGCGTGTCGCGGAGCCCGTCGAGGTCGCCCTGCGCCGCGCGCCAGGCCAGCCCGGTGGCGGCGACGGTCCCCACCGCCACGCCGAAGACGCCGATGGGCAGGTAGAGGATGCGGAAGGCGTACTGGAGCCACGCGATCGCGCCGTCCTCGTGCGAGGCGAAGAAGGTGCTGGCCAGGATGTTGATCTCGACCGCGGCCAGCCCCACGGTCGCCGGGCCCATCAGGCGCGCGATGGCCCGGAGGCCGGGATCGCCGGGGGCCCATTCCAGCCGCGGGCGCCAGCCCGCGCGCCAGAGCGGCGGCACCTGGATGAGGAGCTGGGCCAATCCGCCCAGCAGCGTGCCCACGGCCCAGCCGACCACCACCTCGGCGGTGCCGAAGCCCGCCGCCCAGAGCATCACGGCCCAGGCGATCGACACCACGTTGAACATGGACGAGGCGGCCGCGGGCGGCCCGTACCGGCCGTGCGCGTTGAGCATGCCCATGGCCACCGCGGCGAACGACACCACGGGCAGGAAGGGCAACATGATGCGCGTGAGCCGCACCGTCAGCTCGGCCTTGCCCGGCTCCTGGGCGAACCCCGGCGCGATCAGGGCGACCAGCGGCCCGGCGAAGGCCAGGCCGAGCAGGGTGAGGGCCGTGAGGATCACCCCGAGCAGGGTGAGGAGACGGCCCGACAGCTCGACGCCGCGCCGCGGCCCGCCCTCGCTCAGGGCGCGGGCGTAGGTGGGGACGAACGCGGCGGACAGGGCGCCCTCGGCGAACAGGTCGCGCAGCAGGTTGGGGATGCGGAACGCGGCCAGGAAGGCGTCGGCGTAGAAGCCCGCGCCGAGCAGCGCCGCGAAGACCTGCTCGCGCACCAGGCCGAGGATGCGCGAGAGGAGGGTGAGGGCCGAGATCCGGCCGGCCGACCGCATCAGCGACCCTCCGGGCCGCGCCGCCCCCTGGGCGTCCTTGACCAGGTCGCTCATCTCCGATAAGCTACGCTTTTGCCGTACGTTCCAGGAGGATCTGAGTGGCCAAAAAGAGCTCGGCCTTGAAGGCCCGGAGGCAGAGCGAGAAGCATCGCGAGCGCAACCGGCGCAACGTCTCCCAGCTCAAGACCAGCCTCAAGAAGGTGCGGGCCGCCCTCGACAAGGGCGACGCCGAGGCCGCGCGCCGGATGCTCGACGAGACGGTGAGCGAGATCGACCGCGCCGCCCGCAAGGGCGTCGTGCACGACAACGCCGCCGCGCGGTACAAGAGCCGGCTCCAGCGCCGGATCAACGCCCTGGCCGCGCCGCCGGCCTGACCGCCGCCGCACCCTTTCCCCCGCCGCACGCTTCGGCCACCGCCGCTGAAAGGGCCAGGCGGCCGTCCGTCCCCGACTTGATCCGGCGGTCCGCCCGTTCGAGCGCGGCGATGGCCCGGACGAGCTCGGCGTCCGTCCAGGCCCGCGACGCCTCGAGCACGTCGCCGACCTTGAAGGGCAGGAGACCCAACCGCGCGATCACCTGCTCGCGCGTGGCGCGGGCCTCGCGCAGGTCGCGCGCGCCGCGCACCTGGCGCAGCGCGCGGTGCAGCGTGCCGAGGACCTTGAGCGCCGGCTCGCCGTCGTCGAGCGCCTTTTCGAGCAGCTCCAGCACCCTCCCCGCGCGCCGGGCGGCCATGGCGTCGGCCAGCTTGTAGAGCGGCTGGGCCAGGCCCTTGCCCAGCACGGCCGCGACCTCCTCGCCGGAGAGCGGCGCCTTGCGCTCGGCGGCGAAGGCAGCCAGCTTCTCCAGCTCGCCCATCAGCCGGCGCAGGTCCTGCCCCACGCGCTCGAGGAGCTCCTCGACGCCCTCGTCGCTCAGCGCCACCTTCCGGCGGCGGAGCTGCTCCAGGACGTAGCCGCGCAGCGCGCGGCCCTTCGGCGGCTCCGCGGAGAGGAGGGAGCACTTCTCCACGAGCTTCTTCCACAGCGTCCGCCGCTTGTCGGGCTTGACCGCGAGCAGGACGAGCGCGGTGTCCGGGTCCGGGTCGGCCAGCCAGGCCAGGACCTCCTCGCCCTCGCCCTTGATGGCGTCGGCCTGCCGGACCACGACCGCGCGCCGGGGCGCGAAGAGGGACCCCGTGCGGGCGGCCTCCATCACGCGCGTCCAGCTCGTCTCGTCGCCGCGGAAGACCTGCACCGAGTCGCCGCGCTCCGCGCCCACGGCCGCTTGAAGCGCCGCCTCGAGCGCCTGGTCGGCCAGCCAGGAGTCCCCCCCCACGATCAGGTGCACCGACGCCACGCGGCTACCCACTGACCTCTTCAACGCAGAGAACACAGAGCGACGCAGAGACCGCAGAGAAACTCGAGGAAGCACGTCGCATTGTTTCTCTTCTTCTTATCTGCGTTCTCTGCGGATCTCTGCGTTCTCTGCGTTTGAAAGCCCGTCGTTCGTCGACGCTCAGAAGGCCTCGAGCATGGCCGCGACCAGGCTGCGGGCGAAGGCCTGGGCCAGGCGGTCCAGCGCCTGGCCTTCCTGGTCGAAGAAGGAGCTCGCGTCGGAGCCGACGTCGTATTCGTCGCGGAACGAGAACGAGTCGTTGGCCCAGAGGGGACTGGCGCCTCCCACCTTCGTGTACCGGACGCGCGCGGTGACCGTGACCGCGTAGCGGGAGGCCGTGGTCAGGCCGCCCGCGGCCTCTCCGCCGCCTCCCTCGAAGCCCACGGGCGTGGCGTTGTAGGCCACGATCTCGCCGTCCACCAGCGCATCGACCCCGGTCGACTGCTGGACGACGTCGAAGCGCCCGCGGCGCAGCAGCTCCTCGATGACCTTGCGCGTGATCGTCTGGTCGAGGTTGGTCTTGCCGGTGTTGTCCCGGAAGAGCGGCACCCCGATGCGCTTGATGGAGGCGTCGGTGGTGATGCCGCGGCCGACCAGCGCGTAGCCGCAACACGGCAGGTTGGCCAGGGCCAGGACGGCGAGCGCGAGCCGCAGCAGGCGCGACGGCGTCACCGGACGACCACGCTCACCAGGCGGCCCGGCACCACGCGCACGTTCACCACCTGCTTGCCGTCGAGGAGGTGGCGGATCGCCTCCAGCGCGCGCGCCCCGACCTCCTCCTCCACCGCGTGGGGCGCGACGGTGATGCGTCCCCGGACCTTGCCGTTGACCTGCACGGGCAGCTCCAGCTCCGGCTCCTTCGCCACCTCCGGGTCCGCCGCCGGCCAGGGCCGGTCCACCACGCTGAAGCGGCGCCCGAGCCGCATCCACATCTCCTCCGAGACGTGGGGCGCGAAGGGGCTCAGGAGGAGCACCAGGGCCTCCAGCGCCTCGCGCAGGGCCGCGCGGGCGGGCCCCGCGGTCACCTCGGGCTCGAGGCGATAGATCTCGTTGACGAGCTCCATGAGCGCGGCGACCGCGGTGTTGAGCTTGATGCGCTCGCCCACGTCGTCCGTGACCTTCTGGATCGTCTGGTGCACCTTCCGGCGCAAGGCGCGGGCGGGCGGCGGAAGCTCGGCGGGCATGGGCCCGCGCAGCTCGCCGGCGAGCGCCTCCGCGTGGCGGTCCACCAGCCGCCACACCCGGTGGAGGAACTTGTGCACGCCGGTGATGTTCTCGTCGCTCCACTCCAGCGGGTCCTCGGGCGCGGCCACGAAGAGCGTGTAGAGGCGAAGGGTGTCGGCGCCGTAGCGGCCGACGATCTCGTCCGGGGCGACCGTGTTGCCCTTCGACTTCGACATCACCTCGCCGTCCTTGTGCACCATGCCCTGGGGGAAGAGCCGGACGACCGGCTCGTCGAAGGTGACGAGGCCGAGGTCGCGCATCATCTTGGTCCAGAAGCGCGAATACACCAGGTGCAGGATGGCGTGCTCGATGCCGCCGACGTAGAGGTCGATGGGGAACCAATAGCGCACCGCCCCCGGGTCGAACGGGCCGTCGTCCTTCCGCGGCGAGACGTAGCGGTAGAAGTACCAGGACGAGTCCACGAACGTGTCCATGGTGTCGGTCTCGCGCCGCGCGGGGCCGCCGCAGCGGGGGCAGGCCGCCGCCACGAACTCCGGCACCTTCTCCAGCGGGTTGCCGCCTTCGCCGGTGAAGGGCGCGTCGGGCGGGAGCTTCACCGGGAGCTCCGCGTCGGGCACGGGCACGACCCCGTCCTTGTCGCAGTAGACGACGGGGATGGGCGTCCCCCAGTACCGCTGCCGGCTGATGAGCCAGTCCTTGAGGCGATAGGTGACGGTCGGCTGGCCGAACCCCTCGTCGCGGGCGTGCTCGGCCATGCGCCGGATGGCCTCCTCCGAGTCGAGCCCGTCGAACGGTCCGCTGTTCACCGTCTTCCCGGGGCCGTCGTACGACTCGGGCATGGTCGCCCCGTCGAGCGCGCCGCCCGCGGGCTGGATCACGACCCGCACGGGCAGGCCGTATTTGCGCGCGAACTCCAAGTCGCGCGCGTCGTGGGCGGGCACGGCCATGATCGCGCCCGTGCCGTAGCCCATGAGCACGAAGTTGCTCACCCAGACGGGGATGCGCTCGCCGCTGTACGGGTTCCGCGCGTAGCGGCCGGTGAACACGCCCTCCTTCTCGACCTGGCCGGCAAGGCGGGCCCGCCGGTCCTGCGCGCGCAACCGCGCGATCGCCGGGCGCGCGGCCGCGGCCTCGGGCCCGCCGGCCAGGAGCTCGTCCACGCGCGGATGTTCGGGTGCGAGCACCATGAAGGTGGCGCCGTAGATCGTGTCCACGCGCGTGGTGAAGACGCGGATGGGGTCTCCCCCGCCCTCCACCGCGAAGTCCACCTCCGCGCCCGGCGAGCGTCCCACCCAGTTGCGCTGCTGCACGAGCACGCGGTCCGGCCAGTGCGGCAGGGCGGCCATGTCGTCGAGCAGCTCGTCCTGGTAGGCGGTGATGCGGAGGAACCACTGGTCCAGCTCGCGCTCCTCCACCTTGCTGTGGCAGCGCCAGCACTCCCCGCCCTCGGCCTGCTCGTTGGCGAGCACGGTCCGGCAGGAGGGGCACCAGTTCACCGCCGCCTTGCGGCGGTAGGCGATCCCGCGCTCGAGCATGCGCAGGAAGAACCACTGGTTCCAGCGGTAGTACTCGGGGTCGCAGGTGGCCACCTCGCGGGTCCAGGGATAGCTGAAGCCGAGGCGCTGGAGCTGCCGCTTCATCTGCGCGATGTTCTCGCGCGTCCACTTCTCGGGGTGGACGCCGCGCTTGATGGCGGCGTTCTCCGCGGGCAGGCCCAGGGCGTCCCACCCGATGGGGTGGAGCACGTTGAAGCCGCGCATCCGCCGGTAGCGCGCCACCACGTCCGTGATGCAGTAGTTGCGGACGTGGCCGACGTGGATGTCGCCCGAGGGGTAGGGCAGCATCTCGAGGCAGTAGTACTTGGGCTTGCGCGGGTCCTCGATGACCTCGAAGGTCCGCGCCTCGCGCCAGCGCCGCTGCCAGCGCGTCTCGATGTCCTCGAAGGCGTAGTCGGTCATGTCCCCAAGTCGAGCAAACGCGTGATGTTAGCACATGGGGAATCCATGCCCGGCGCGTGAAGCGACGAACGGTGGAGATCGCCGACGGACAAGCCGCCGGCGTCAATCGTCCTGGCTTCGCAGCCTCACGTCGACGTCGCCCGCGTCGACGACCACGTTCACCTCGATGGGCCGGCAGCACACGACACAGTCCTCGACGTAGGACTGGCGCCGGCCGCCGTGCTCGTCCACGGACAGTTCGAGCGGTTCGCCGCAATACGGGCACTCCGCCGCGACGTTCATCCCCACCTGTCGCCGCCGAAGCGCTACGCCGTGCGCGAAGCGGCCAGCACGGCGAGCACCTCGTCGTCTTCCACCGGACGGAAGTCCGCGTAGAACCGCCCGACGGCGCCGAACGGCGAAGGCGTCTCCAGGGCCAGGAGCTTCAGGCCCAGGCGGCCGAACTCGCGCACGGTCTCCGGGGGCGCCACGGGCACCGCGAGGACGGCTTCCTTCGGATGCTGGCGCGAGACCGCGGCCAGGGCCGCGCGCGCGGTCAGGCCCGTGGCCACCCCGTCGTCCACCAGGACGACCGTGCGGCCCGCGAGGGGCGCGGGAGGGCGGCCCTGCCGGTAGACCTCCTCGCGGCGCTGGATCTCGCGGCGCTGGCGCTCGACCTCGGAGTCCACGTAGCCGGCCGGCACGCGCAGCCAGGCCAGGCTCTCCTCGTCGAGCACCGTGATCTCCTCGTCGCCGGAGAGGGCCACGGCGCCGATGGCCAGCTCCGCGTTGTCCGGCGCTCCGAGCTTGCGCGGCACGATCACGTCGAGCGGCGCGCCGAGGGCCTCCCCCACCGGCCGCGCCACGATCACCCCGCCGCGCGGGATGGCGAGCACGACGAGGTCGTCGCCGCGCGCGGTCACCACACCCTTCAGCAACTCGCCGAGCTGCCGTCCCGCGTCCTGCCGGTCCTGGAACATCAGCTTCGCAACCCGGGCCAGAAGGGCGCCAGCGCCTCGCGGTAGGCGGGCACGAGCGGATCGAGGCGCGCGGCGCCGCCCGTGAGCCGCTCGCCGCCTTCCCCGAGAAGGACGCGCACCACCGCCGCCGCCGACTTCGCGATGCCCTCGAGCTCGTAACCGCCTTCGAGCGCGAACACGGCGCGGCCGCGCGCGGCGCCCGCCGCCACCTCGAGGCAGGCCCGCGCGATCTCCGCGAACCCGCGCGGCGTGACGCGCATGGGCGCGATGGGACAGCCGTCGTAGGGGTCGAAGCCCGCGGAGACGATCACCAGCTGCGGGTCGAAGGCCTGGCCGATGGGCGTCACGAACTCGCGGTAGACGCGCGCGTACTCGAGGTCACCCATGCCCGGGGGCAGCGGCAGGTTCACGGTGAAGCCCCGCCCCGCTCCCTCCCCCGTCTCGGAGAGGGCCCCCGTGCCCGGGTAGAAGGGGTAGGCGTGCGAGGAGACGTAGAGGACGCGGCGATCGGCGTAGAACGTGTCCTGCGTGCCGTTGCCGTGGTGGACGTCGAAGTCGATCACCGCCACCCTCTCCAGCCCGCGGAAGAGCGCGTGCGCCGCGGCCACGGCCACGTTGTTGAACAGGCAGAAACCCATGGCGCGTCCGGCCTCCGCGTGATGCCCGGGTGGACGGACGGCGCAGAAGGCCCGGTCCAGCTCTCCGCCGAGCACGCGGTCCACCGCGTCCACCACCGCGCCCGCGGCCAGGAGCGCCGCCTCGGAGGAGCGCGGCGAGGCCTGGGTGTCGGGGTCGAAGCGCACGGTGCGGCCCCGCGTGGCGGCCACGCGGGCCACGTGCTCCTCGGTGTGGACCCGGAGCAGCTCCTGGGTGGTGGCCGGCCGCGGGCGCAGGAGCTGCAGGGCGCCTTCCAGCCCGGCCTCGCGCAGCCCGCGCCGCACCGCGTCCAGGCGCTCCGGCCGCTCGGGATGGCCCGGCCCGGCGTCGTGCTCGCGGAACACGGGGTCGTCGTACAGCCCGATCTTCATGCCGGCGCCTGCGTTCTCCGCGTTCGAGGGACGGCCGCTCGGAACTAGTGGGCCTTGACGAACTCCTTCGCGGCGGCCGTGAGCCTGGGCAGCACCTCGAAGAGGTCGCCCACCACCCCGTAGTTCGCCACCTTGAAGATCGGCGCGTCGGCGTCCTTGTTGATGGCCACGATGACCTTGGACGACGACATGCCCGCCAGGTGCTGGATGGCCCCGCTGATCCCCACCGCCACGTAGAGGGTCGGGGACACGGTCTTGCCCGTCTGCCCGACCTGGTACTGGTGGTCCACCCAGCCGGCGTCCACCACCGCGCGCGACGCGCCCACCGCGGCGCCGAGCGCGCCGGCCAGGCTCTCCACCAGGTGGAAGTTCTCCGGCCCCTTCAGGCCGCGGCCGCCGGAGACGATGATCTGCGCCTCGGTCAGCTCGACCTTGCCCGCGGCGGTGGCGTGGACCTCCTTCACGCGGGCCCGGGCCGCGGCGTCCACGGTCGCGCTCACCACTTCCGCCTGGCGGGCGGCGTCGGGATCTCCCACCGGGAAGACGTTGGGACGCAGGGTGGCCATCTGCGGCTCGCCCACCCAGCGCACGGTCGCGAAGGCCTTGCCCGCGTACATCGGCCGGCGGGCCTCGAGCCGCCCGTCCTTGACGGAGAGGGCGACGCAATCGGACACGAGGCCCGCGCCCGCCTTCGCCGCCACCCGCGGCGCGAGGTCGCGGCCCATGGCCGTGAACGGGACGAGGACGGCCGCCGGCTGGACCGCCGCGATCACCTGGGCGAGGGCGCGGGCGTACGGCTCGGTGGCATAGGCGGCCAGCTCGGGCTGCTCGAACACGTGCACGCGCGCGGCGCCGTGGGTGGCCAGCTCGCCGGCCAGCGCGCGGACGCCGCCGCCCACGAGCACGCTCTCCACGGTCCCCCCGAGCGCGTCGGCCAGCCGCTTCGCCTCGCTCACGGCCTCCAGCGTGGACCGCCGCAGCGCGCCGTCGCGGTGCTCGGCGAAGGTCAGGATCACGGCCATCAGAGCACCTTCGCTTCTTCGCGCAGGGCGCGGAGCAGCTCCTTCGCCTGCGCGTCCGCGTCGCCCGTGATCAGGCGCACGGGCGGACGCGCCGGCGGCAGCTCCAGCGCCACCACCACCGTCTTCGGCGCCAGGTCGGCCGCGGACAATCCGAGCGCGGCCGCGTCCTTGACCTCGATCGTCTTCTTCTTGGCGGCCATGATCCCCTTGAGGCTGGCGTAGCGGGGCTCGTTGAGGCCCTTCTGCGCGGAGAGGACCGCGGGCAAGCTCGTCTCCCAGACCTCGTGCGCACCCTCGATCTCGCGCTCGACGGTGGCCTTGCCGTCCGCCAGCTCGACCTTGACGGCCATGGTGACCTGCGGCAGGTCCAGCATCTCCGCGAGCAGGCCCGGCACCTGCGCGTGGTCGCCGCCCACCCCGAGATGGCCGGTGAGCACGAGGTCCGGGGCAAGGGGCGCGAGCGCCGCGGCCAGCGCGCGGGCCACGCCCGCCGCGTCGGTCGCCTCGAAGAGCGGGTCCTTGAGGTGGAGCGCGGAGTCGGCGCCCATGGCCAGCCCGTTGCGCAGGGCCGAGGCCGCGCGGTCGGGCCCCACGGTGAGCAGGACCACCTCGCCGGCGCCCTTCTTCTCCCTGAGGCGGAGCGCCTCCTCGATCGCGTACTCGTCGTAGGGCGACACCACCCAGTTGACGTCGTTCTCGGCGATGCCCTTGCCCTCGGGCGCCACGCGGATGCGCGTCTCCGTGTCCGGCACCTGCTTGATGCAGACCGCGATCTTCAAGAGATCCAGATGGTCAGTGGTCGAAACGCCGGAACAGGAGCGCGCCGTTGGTGCCGCCGAAGCCGAACGAGTTCGACATCACGTAGGTGACCTCGGCCGGGCGCGCCCGGTTCGGCACCACGTCGAGGTCGCACTCGGGGTCCTGGTTCTCCACGTTGATGGTGGGCGGCAGCACCTGCTCCTTGAGGACCAGGGCCGCGATGCCCGCCTCCAGGCCGCCCGCCGCGCCCAGGAGATGCCCGGTCATGGACTTGGTCGAGCTGATGGCCAGCTTCCGCGCGTGGTCGCCGAACGCCCGCTTGATGGCCACCACCTCCGTCTTGTCGCCCTGCGGCGTGGACGTGCCGTGGACGTTGATGTAATCCACCACCCGCCCCTCCACGCCCGCGTCCTTGAGAGTGCGGCGCATGACCTGGTAGGCCCCCTCGCCGTTCTCCGCGGGCGCGGAGATGTGGTAGGCGTCGCTGGACATGCCGTAGCCGACCACCTCGCAGTAGATCCGCGCGTCGCGCCGCCGCGCGTGCGCGAGGTCCTCGAGGACGAGGATGCCGGAGCCCTCGCCCATCACGAACCCGTCGCGGTCGCGGTCGAACGGCCGGGAGGCGCGCGGGGGGGCGTCGTTGCGCGTGGAGAGCGCGCGCATGGCGCAGAAGCCGCCCACGCCCAGCGGGGTCAGCGCGGCCTCGGCCCCCCCCGCGATCATCACGTCCGCATCCCCGCGCTGGATCAGGCGGTAGGAATCGCCCACCGCGTGCGCGCTGGTGGTGCAGGCCGTGCAGGTGGCGGAGTTGGGGCCGCGGGCGCCGGTGCGGATGGACACCCAGCCCGAGGCGAGGTTGACGATGGCGGACGGGATGAAGAAGGGGCTGATCCGGCGCGGGCCGCCCGCGAGCAGCGCGCTGTGCTCGCGCTCGATGGTGGCGAACCCGCCGATGCCGCTGCCGATGTAGACGCCCACCCGGTCGCGGTCGGCGCGGTCCAGGTCCAGCCGCCCGTCCGCGATGGCCACGTCGGCGGCGGCCACCGCGAACTGGATGAACCGGTCCATCTTCTTGACTTCCTTCTTCTCCACCCAGTTCAAGGGATCGAACCCCTTGACCTCGGCCGCGAACCGCGTGCTGAACTGCGTGGCGTCGAAGAGGGTCAGCGGTCCCACGCCGGAGCACCCGGCGAGCAGGCCCTTCCAGGTCGCCGCCGTGTCCAGCCCCAGCGGCGACACCAGGCCGATCCCCGTCACGACCACCCGGCGGTCCTCCACTTCCCTACTTCTTGGCCTTCTCGGCGTGCTTGTCGATGTACTCGACGGCTTCCTTGACGCGCGTGATCTTCTCGGCGTCCTCGTCGGGGATCTCGATGCCGAACTCCTCCTCCAGGGCCATGACCAGCTCCACGGTGTCCAGGCTGTCCGCGCCCAGGTCGTCCACGAAGGAGGCCTCCGCCGTGACGAGGTCCTCCTCGACGCCGAGCTGGTCCACGATGATCTTCTTCACGCGATCCGCAACAGGCTCCATGACTCCTCCGGGGACCCGCTCGAGGGATCCCGTTGAAACGGTTTGTCGGGTCCTTCCGTGCATTCTATTACGCCGGTCGGCGGGATGGTCACATGTGGAAGCCGCCGTCCACCGAGAGCACCTGCCCGGTGATGTAGGCGGCGCGGTCCGATACGAGAAAGGCCACGGCCGCGGCCACGTCCTCCGGCTGTCCCACGCGGCCGAGCGGGATGAGCGACGTCACGGCCTCGCGCGCCTTGTCCGTCATGGCCGCCGTCATCTCCGTCTCCACGAAGCCGGGGGCCACCGCGTTGACGGTGACCGCGCGCGAGGCGACCTCGCGGGCCACCGACTTCGTGAAGCCGACGATCCCGGCCTTGCTGGCCGCGTAGTTGGCCTGCCCGGGATTGCCGGTCAGGCCCACCACGGAGGTCACGCTCACGATGCGGCCGGCGCGCTGCTTGATCATGGGCCGCAGGGCGGCCTGCGTGCAGAGGAAGACCCCGGTGAGGTTCGTGTCCAGCACCTGCTGCCAGTCCTCCGGCTTCATGCGCAGCACGAGGTTGTCCCGGGTGATCCCGGCGTTGTTGACGAGGTGGTCGAGGCGGCCGTGGGTCCGAAGGACGGCCTCGAACGCGGCCGCCACGGAGGCGCGGTCGGCCACGTCGAGCGGCACGGGCAGCGCCCGGCCGCCCCCGGCCACGATCTCGGCGACGGTGGCCGCGAGCCTCTCCCGGTCGCGCGCGCCGCACAGCACCGTGGCGCCCCGCGAGGCCAGCTCGCGCGCGATGGCCCGGCCGATGCCGCGCGAGGCGCCGGTCACCAGCGAGACCCGGCCCTCGAGCTCGCCCGTCACGCGCCCCCCCCGGCCGCCGGCCGCAGCTCGGCCACGGCCTTTTCGAGCGTGTCCGGGTCCTGCACGCCCAGCACGCGGGTGCCGGGCGCGATCTTCTTCAGCAGGCCGGAGAGCACGGTGCCCGCCCCCACCTCCACGAACGTGTCCACGCCCTGCCGGACGAGCATCTCCGCGCACTCCTGCCAGCGCACGGGCGCCGAGACCTGCCTCACCAGGCCGTCGCGCGCCTCCCTTCCGGAGCGCACCGGCCGCGCCTCGACGTTGTTGACGAGCGGGACGCCGGGGTCGCGGAAGGTCAGCCGGGCCAGGTCCACGGACAGGCGCTCCTGCGCCGGCATCATCAGGGCGCAGTGGAACGGGGCGGAGACGGCCAGGCGGATCGCGCGCTTGGCGCCCGCGGACTTGCAGGCCCACATGGCGCGCTCCACCGCCGCGGTGTGGCCCGCGATCACCACCTGCCCGGGGCCGTTGATGTTCGCGGGCGCGACCACCTGCCCGTCGGCGGAGGCACGGCAGGCCTCCTCGACCGCGGCCAGGTCGAGGGCGAGGATGGCGGCCATCGCGCCCTCGCCCACGGGCACCGCCTCCTGCATGTACTCCCCGCGCCGCCGCACGGTCGCCACCGCGTCGGCGAGGTCGAGCGTGCCCGCGGCGACCAGCGCCGAATACTCGCCGAGGCTGTGGCCGGCCACCCAGTCGGGAACGAGGCCGCGCGTGGCCAGGCAACGGGTGGCGGCCACGCTCACCGTGAGGATGGCGGGCTGGGCGTTGGCCGTGAGCTGCAAGACCTCCTCCGGGCCCTCGAAGCAGAGCTTCGACACCGACCCGCCCAGGGCCCGGTCGGCGGTCTCGAACACCGCCGCCGCCTCGGGGAAGGCCTCGACCAGGGCGCGGCCCATGCCGACCCTCTGCGAGCCTTGCCCGGGGAACACGAAGGCCAGGCTCATCCGCGCTCCGCCGCCTGGGGCTCCTTCCGCGCGCCCAGGCCCCTGAGCTCGGCCTCGATCCGCTCGTTCACGCCGCTGGTGAAGAACTCGGAGGCGGCGCGTATCCCGTGCTTGACGGCCAGCGCGTTGGAGCGGCCGTGACCGATCACGCAGCATCCCTTCACGCCGAGCAGCGGGGCGCCTCCGTACTCGGAGGGGTCGATGCGGAGCCGGATGGCGTCGAACGCGCCCCGCGAGAGCGCCGCCCCGAGCCGGCGCAGGGGCGTGCGCGTCAGCTCCTCCTTGAGCAGCTTCATCAGGATGTCGGCCAGCGCCTCGCTGACCTTCAGGGTGACGTTGCCGGTGAACCCGCTCATCACGATGACGTCCACCCGGCCGCTGAAGACGTCTCCCCCCTCCACGTTGCCGATGAAGTTCAGGGTCGAGCCCTTCAGCACCTCGTGGACCTCGCGCGTGAGCTCGTCGCCCTTGGTCTCCTCCTCGCCCATGCTCATGAGCCCGACGCGCGGGTTGGGCACGTGGAGCACGGCCGAGGTGTAGACCTTGCCCATCACCGCGAACTCCTCCAGGTGCCGGGCCTTGCAGCTCGCGGTGGCCCCCACGTCGAGGATCACCGTGCGCCCGTCCATGCGCGGCATGATGGCGGCCAGCGCCGGCCGGTCCACCTCCTCCAGCGTGCCCAGGGTCAGCTTGGCGATGGTCCAGCAGGCCGCGGTGTTGCCCGCGGAGAAGAAGGCGTCGGCCGCGCCGTCGCGCACCAGCTCGAGCGCCACCCTGATGGACGAGCGCTTCTTGAGGGAGGCCCGCGTGACGGCCTCCGCCATGCCCACCTCTTCCGGAGCGTCCACGACCTCGATGGCGAGGCCGGCGCCCCCCGCGCGACGCAGCTCCTCGGCCACGACCCTGTCGGGGCCGACCAGCTGCACGCGGACGCCCAGCTCGCGGCTGGCGGCCACGGCACCCTCGGCCACCACCCGTGGCCCGTGGTCGCCGCCGAGGGCGTCCACGGCCACGCGGGGCGGGCCGGGGAAAGGGTTCAGACTTCCTCCACCGCCATCACGGGCTTGCCCTTGTAATGGCCGCAGTGCGGGCAGACCCGGTGCGGCATCTTGGGCTCGTGGCAGTTGGGACAGAGGCTCAGGGCCGGGGCCTTGAGGTGGTCGTGCGCGCGCCGGCGGTCGCGGCGGGCCTTCGAGTGGCGTCGTTTGGGATTCGGCATCGGATGCTCCTTGCGGGCGGCCGCTGGCCGGACATCGGCCCGGCCGCCGCCTCAGTGTGTACGAACCATGGCCCGCATTCCGGTTACTCGAGGAGCTTCCGGAGCGGGAGCAGGCGCGGGTCGGCCGGCTCGTCCGGACAGTCGCACTCGACCTCGTTGCGATTGACGCCGCAGGTCGGGCACAGGCCCGCGCAGTCGTCGCGGCACAGGCGCTTCATGGGCAGCGCGAGGAAGAACTGCTCGCGCACCATCTGTCCCAGGTCGAGCCGGCCGTCCCGATAGAACGCCACGACCATGTCGCGGTCGCTCAGCTCCACCTCTTCCTCTTCCTCGTCCGCCCCCCCTTCGGAACGGTGCGGAAGATAGAACAGGTCCAGCTCCTGGTCCACCGGCAGCTCGAACGGCTCCAGGCACCGGTTGCACTGCAGGCCGAGCCGGGCGGCCAGGCGGCCGCGGACGTGGACGCTCTCCTCGTCGCCGCGCTCGACCTGGGCCTTCAGGCTGCCGCCCGGACGCAGCGCGAAGCTCTCCTCACCCGCGACGTGGACCTCCTCGGGCACGAGGTCGGCGCTCACGGGCAGCCCCTCGTGGGGGATCTGGGAGACGTGGATGATCAGCATGGGGGTGGCGCTGGCGATCAAACCCCTTATTCTACCCGTTTGGCTCATCGAGTCAAGGATTTGGGAGCCGCTCGCGACCGCCCGCAGGACCTTCACAGCGCGCCGAGGAACGACGTCCCGGCGGCGAGGGTGCCCACCCCGAAGTTCTCCGCCAGCGTGGCCCCGAGGTCGGCGAAGGTGGCGCGCACGCCGAGGTCGGCGCCGGCCTTGACGCCTGGGCCGGCCACGAGCATCGGCACGTGCTCGCGCGTGTGGTCGGTGGACGCGTCCGACGGGTCGCAGCCATGGTCGGCCGTCACCATGAGCACGTCGTCCTCGCCCAACGCGCCGAGCAGCTCCGGCATCCGCCGGTCGAGCCGCTCGAGGTTCGCCGCGAAGCCCTCCACGTCGTTGCGGTGGCCGTAGAGCGTGTCGAAGTCCACGAGGTTGGTGAAGACGAGGCCGCGGTCGAAGCGGCGCAGGCCGTCGAGCGTCTGGTCCACCCCGTCGGAATCGGAGGTCGTGTGCACGGCCGCGGTGACCCCGCGGCCGGTGAAGATGTCCTCGATCTTCCCCACGCCGAAGACCGGCCAGTCGCGCGCCGCGAGCCGGTCGAGCAGCGTCTCCCCCGCGGGCGGCACCGGGAAGTCGCGGCGGCGGGGCGTGCGCTCGAAGCTCGCGGCGTCTCGTCCCACGAACGGCCGCGCGATCACGCGCAGCACGCCGTAGCGCAGGCAGGCCAGCTCGTAGGCGATGCGGCACCAGCCGTAGAGCTCCTCGGGCGGCACCAGGTCCTCGTGGGCCGCGATCTGGAACACGCTGTCGCCGGAGGTGTAGATGATCGGCCGGCCCGTGCGCAGGTGCTCCTCGCCCAGCTCCTTCAGGATCTCGGTGCCCGAGGCGGCCTTGTTGCCCAGCGTCTTGCGGCCGATCCGCTCCTCGAACGCGCGCATGAGCGGCTCGGGGAAACCGTGGAGGTAGACGCGGAAGGGCGTGGGGGTGAGGAGGCCCATCATCTCCCAGTGCCCGGTGGCCGTGTCCTTGCCCGCGCTCCGCTCCGCCATCTTCCCGAAGGCGCCGCGCGGACGCGGGTGGCGGGCGCTCGTGCAGGTGGGCGTGAGGTTGCCCAGGCCCAGCTCGCGCAGGTTCGGGATGTGCACCTCGCGCGAGGCGAGCACGTGGCCCAGCGTGTCGGAGCCCTGGTCCCCGTAGGCGGCCGCGTCGGGCGCTTCCCCGACGCCCAGGCCGTCACAGACCACGACGACGGCGCGGCGGAAACGCGGCGTCACCGCGCTTGCTGGATCCATCCGGAGGCGCGCGCGTGCGCCTCGTCGCCGGTCGCGCACCACCTCACGACGGCCTGGTGGCGGAACCAGGTCATCTGGCGCTTGGCGTAGCGCATGGTTTCCTTGACCATATCACGCCGCGCGTCCTCGACTTCCATCTCGCCGCGCACGACCGCCGCGGCCTGCCGGTAGCCGATCGCCTGCAGCGGACGCAGGCCGGGAGCGTACCGCGCCACGAGCGCGCGCGTCTCCTCCAGGAGGCCGGCGGCGAGCATCTCGTCCGTCCGCCGCTCGACGGCGCGCCGCAGGGTCTCGCGCGGCGGGTGCAGCCCGACGAGGCGCACGTCGAAGCCGGCCAGGGGCTCGGCGCCGTCGCGGTGGTGCTGCGAGAGGGCGCGGCCGGTGGCGCGGAACACCTCCAGCGCGCGCACCACGCGCCGGCGGTCGCGCGGCTCGATGCGCGCCGCCGCCTCGGGGTCCACGCCCCGCAGCAGGCGGTGCAGGCGCGCGTCGCCGAAACGGTCCGCGATCTTCTCCAGCCGCTCGCGCAGGGCCTGGTCCCGCGAGGGACCTTCGAACAGCCCGGACAGGAGCGCGCGCAGGTAGAGCCCGCTGCCCCCCACGACCAGCGGCAGGCGGCCGCGGCCGCGAATGTCGGCGAGCGCCTTCCGCGCCCGGCGCCCGTATTCCGCCGCCGTGAAGGCCTCGTCCGGGTCCGCCACGTCGATCAGGTGGTGGGCGACCCGCGCCCGCTCCTCGCGCGTGGGCTTGGCGCTGCCGATGTCCAGGCCGCGGTAGACCTGCAGGCTGTCGCAGGAGACGATCTCGCCCTGGTGCTCGGCCGCCAGGCGCATCCCGACGGCGCTCTTGCCCGCGGCGGTGGGCCCGACGACCGCGATCAGGAGCGGAGCTGCCACAGCCTCCACGCCGTCCACGCGAGCGCCATCCCGAGCAGTATGGCCGCCCCCTTGATCTGCTGGCGGGTCATGTCAACGAGCCCGAGGCCGCAGAGGGGGACGAGTCGGTCAGCGCTCGCGGAAGGCGCGCACGATCGAGGCTTCGTGCTCGGCGCCCAGGGTGCGCTTGACCGCGAGCAGCTCCGCGTAGAGCAGCTCGTTGAGGGCGTCCACCAGCGAGGCCCGCCGCTGCTCGTCCGGGAGCTTGTTGAGGTTGCGCTCGACGGCCACCGGGTCGAGCGTGCCGTCCTTCTGCAGCCTGGCCCCCGCGAACACGTCCTTGCGCGACTCGCGCAGGCCGCCCAGGTACTTCTCCAGGACGTTCTCCGCGATGGGGCCGACCTCGCGGACCATGTACCGGAAGATGTAGCCGTACATCTGGTTGAAGGAATCGAGCATGGAGGTCACGGTGTCCTGGGGCACGAAGTCCTGGTCGAGCGGCCGCACCTTCTTGCCCTTGACGCGCGCCAGGCCGCTGGCCAGCAGCGTGTAGAGCACCTTCAGCGTCTCGCTGTCGCCGATCTCGCTCTCGCGGCTGATGTCGGCCACGCTGCGCTCGCCGTCGATCAGCTCGCGCACGTGGTGCTCGTAGGGCTCGAGGGCGGGCCCGCCCGCCCCCGCCAGCGTCTCCAGCACCAGGTCCTGCTCCGGGTAGCGGCTCTGGATGCGGCCGCCGGAGGGCACGCGGCGCAGGCCGACCAGCACGAGCTCCACGATGTCGAGGTCGACGGTGATCCGCTCCTTCTCCGGCAGCGACGACTCCTCGAAATGGAAGGTGCCCTCTTCCCACGGGAAGATGCTGTAGACGATCTCCTTGACCTGGAGCTGCACGCCTTCCCAGAGGTCCTTGGGCGTGAGCGCCCCCATCTCCACGAGCACCTTGCCCTGGCGCTTGCCCTTCGAGAGCGCCCGGATCGACGCCTCGTACTCCTCGACCGTGATCTTGCCCTCGCGGATGAGCAGCTCGCCGAGCCGGTCGTTGGGCAGGTTGCTCGAGGCGAACACCACGCGCCCCTCGTTCATGTAGAGCGCCTTGCGGGCGCCGCCGGAGACGAGCGTGAGGATGCCGGTGGCGCGGGTCAGGCTCAGGTGCTGGAGGATCTCGGGCACGGGCAGCTCGGCGATCTGGCCTTTCAGCCCGCCGGGCACCACGAACGCGTCGAAGCGACTGAGTGTGGCCGCCATGAGCAAGTCGTAGACCGCGCACATTTTACGGGAACGCGTGCCGATGTGTCAAAACGCACTGGCTGCGGTGCCTGTCCGCTCTCCGTCGAAAACTCGTGCGGTCGGGCGGTCGGCCGCCTCCGACCGGCGCACGCGGAGCGTTCCGTGGCGCGGTGCGGAGCCGGCCGCGGCCGCGATTACGACGATTTCCGCAGCCGCACGCCCCGGTAGTAGTGATTGAGGATCTGCTCGAAGCTCGCGCCCTGCTGCGCCATGCCGGACGCGCCGACCTGGCAGAGGCCGACGCCGTGGCCCCAGCCCTTCCCCGTGAAGATGAACCGGGCGACGCTGCCGTCCGGTCCGCGCTCGCGGTCGATCACGAAGAGGTTCTCGCGCAGGCCGAGGCCCCAGCGGACCTGCAGCCCCTTGAGCGGCAGCTCGCCCTCGCTGCCCAGGATCACGGCCTCGACCACGCGGCCGGAGACGCCCAGGCGCAGGGGCTTGACCTCGCGCACCCGGCCCACCGAGCCGTACCGCGCCACCGCGCGCGCCACCTCGTCGGGCGTCATCCGCACCTCCCACCGGAACACGCGCGAGCCGCGGTCGTTGGTCGCGCCGAGCCGGCTCTGCTCCGCCTCCAGGAACGGCACCCGGTTGTTGCGCACGACGAAGCGGACCTTCTCGCCGGAGATGAGGTGCAGCTCGGAGGCGCCCATGCGGTTGCCGTCGAGGGCGCGGAACAGACGCAGGTTCGGGTCGAGGATCAGGTCCTCGGGCACGCCCTCCTCGCGCTCGACGGTCAGGCGGCCGGCGCGCGCCTCACGGAGCGTCGCCGCGTGGAGCGCCGGAGGGCCGGCGCGCACCGCGGTCTCCGCCAGGATCGTGACCGCGTCGGAGCGGAGGATCGGCGCGTCCGGGCGCAGGGTGTTGTCCGGGAACGGGGCCAGGATGCCTTCCTGCACCAGGAGCGCGGCCGCCGTGCGCTCCTCCTCGCCGAGCGCGTCGCGGTCTTCGACCTGCAGGAGGTAGTCGCGGTCGCCGGGGGCGAGCAGGCGGCTCGCCCGCTCCTGCCAGCACACGGAGGCGACCAGGTCGCGGAAGAACGCCCCGCGGCGGGGCAGCTCCGACTCGGCCTCGCCCGGGCACGGCTGCCGGTGCAGCGCTAAGACGAGCCGCGCCGTCCAGCTCCTCAGCTCCTCGGCCGTGGCCTGGCCCGCGAGGGCCGCGCGCGAATACTGCTTCGGCTCCAGCACGCCCAGCGAGACGAGCATGGCGGCGTCCCGTCCCAGCCGCTCGGGCTCACCCAGGGACACCGGCGCGCGCGAGGTCCGGATGGTCGTCCAGGCGCCCTGCTCCGGCACGCAGGCGACGCCGCGCAGGTAGGGCGCCGGTTCCCCGTGCCCTTCGAAGATGTTCTCCACGTCTTCGGTGTGGCCGCCGCAGGTGGAGGTGTAGAGCGCGTTGATCAGCCCGCCGGCGTAGGCGCCCACCATGCCCGCCGTCTCGTCCACGGCCTGGGTCGAGAGCGGCTGCTCGCTCGACTGCCCGCGGTACATCTGGCAGGCCGGGGTCGCGCAGATGTCGTAGCCCCGCGCCTCGTACACGCCCAGGTTGCGCAGCGTGTACGTGCGCGCGGCCACCGCCTGGGCCTTGAGGGCCTCGATGTGCGGGAAGACCTGCGGCGAAAGCTCGTTGGGCACCACGCCCTTGACGTAGTCCTCGAGGTTGAGGACGTTGATCACCGTCAGGGTCCCGCTCCCCCCCGGCCGCACGCGCAGGAAGCCGCGGTAGCTCATCCCGTCCGCGGAGAGGACGTCGCCGGCGCGCGCCGGGCCGAGGTCGGCCGAGTCCAGCTCCTCGTCCGTCTCCACGAGGCGCACCCGGGCCACGCCCGGCACGGCCGGCTCCTCGATCACCCAGCCGCCACGCACGCCGCCCGCGTCGAGATGCTGCTCCAGGGCCTGAGCCTGCTCGCGCGTGGGGAGGTCCCCCACCCGCACCTGGTGCGTGCGCGTCTGGTCGCTCCACCGCACGCTGGGCTCCAGCCCCGAAACGCGCTGGGCGCGCTCGGCCAGGCCCTGCGCGGCGGACGCATCGACGAGGCTGCCGACCTGGACGCGGAAGCGGGCCGGCGATCCGCCGGTCATCTGGCCGAGGAACGTGGCCCGCGCCATCGGCCGGGCGGTACCGTCCGCGGCGCGCACGATCACGCCCCCGTCCGCGCCGATCGAGACCCGCGGCACGTCCACGAGGATGCCGACGCGGACGATCGGCGGCGCGAGCGCGTGCTCGAGCCGCGCCGTGACGGCCGGGGCCGGGGCCGAGACCGCCGGGACCTGGCCCTTGGGCAGCGTCCGGCAACTGCCGGCCAGGCCCATGGTGACGGCGATCGACGCCGCGAGCACAGTGCCCGGCGGCGTGCGGACGGCGAAGCGCCTCAACCGCGCGGCCCCTCGCCGTAGAAGAACGAAACCTGCATGGTCACGCGGGAGGGCCGATAGTCGGCCGGAAGGGACAGGTACCGCGCGCCGACGAGAGCGTTGGCGGCGGCGCGATCGAGGGCAGGGGTACCGGACGACTTCAACAACCGCACCTCCGCCAGCGTCCCGTCACGCTCCACGGTGAACTCGAGGTCCACATGGCCCCGCGCCGCGCCCATCAGGGCCGACTGCGGCACGATCCAGTTGCGGTAGATCTCGCCCTTGAAGTGGTTGACCCAGGCCGTGAAGTCGGCGCCCTCCCGGTCGAAGAAGAGCGGGCCCATCTGCTGGCCGGTGGCGGCACCCAGGCCGCCGGCGCCCATCTCCCCCAGGCGCTGCTCCAGGTTGCGGAGGGACGACGTGATGGATCGTTCGCCGCGTGGCGGTCCGACCGGCGGCGCCTGGCCGCGGTCCGAAGGGGAAGGCGAGGCGGCGGCGCCGGGATCGCCACCCCGGGCTTCCAGGGCCGCCTCGGGGGCGGCGCTGGGCGAGGGCGGGGCCGGCGTCCCCGGCCGGCCCGGAGCCGCCGGGGACGACGAGAGGTCCCGGTCGCGCTCGAGGAGCAGCGGCTCGCGCTGCCGCACGTCGGACGGTGGACCGACGCTGATCCGGTCACGAGCCTCCCGGGGAGGTGGCGTGGGCACGGGAGTCGGAGCGGGTACGGTCCGACGGGCACCCGGCCGGCGCGGCGGCGCCGGGATCAGCTTCCGCAGCTCGGCCGCCGGCGGCAGGAACACGGCCCGGGGCGGCGGCGTCGGGGCCGATGAGGGAGGGACCGACGGCGTCGAAGAAGCGGGCCAGGTCGCCGTCCGGATCAGCAGCGTGATCATGATCACATGCACCAGGGCAGACACGAGCAAGCTGGGTCGCTTGGAGGCGCCCTCTACAGGGCCCTCGGTCTCCTTGATGCTGACGATGAACATTACCACACTTATACCCCGAAAAACCCCGAGACCCCTACATATAGTCCACGGCGCCCCGCGGACCGCTCCAGGCTGCGCTCGAAGCTTCTAGAAGAGGCGACGGTTACGTCGGTTGGTGCTCGGCCATCCTCGCCAGGATCGTGTGCGCGAGCGCCAGTGCCCGCCGGCCGTCCAGGCCGGTGACCTGGGGCACCGAGCGGCTCCTCACGCATGATACGAAGGCCGAGAGCTGCCTGGCCAGGGGTTCGACGTCCGGGGCCGTGAGCCGTTCGACCGCGATCTCCGGCTTCCCCTGGCCTTCGACCAGCCGGTGGACGGCCGCGGACCGTGCCGCCAGGTCCAGTGAGACATAGGTCCTCGGGGCAAAGACCCGGAACTTCCTCACCTTCTCGGCCGAGACCCGGCTGGCGGTCAGGTTGGCGATCAGGCCCGACGCGAAACGCAGCCGGGCGTTGGCGATGTCCGCCCTGGGCGTGAGGACCGGCACCCCCACGGCGTCCACCTGCACCGGCAAGGAGCCGTCGAGCCAGAGGACGATGTCGAGGTCGTGGATCATCAGGTCCAGGACGACGTCCACGTCGAGGCTGCGCGGCGAGAAGGGGGACAGCCGGTGCGCCTCGATGAACCGCGGGCGGGTGACCTGGCCGCCCAGCACCGCCACGGCCGGGTTGAACCGCTCGATGTGGCCGACCTGGAGGAGCGCCCGGCGCTCGGAGGCCACGCGGATGAGGTCGTCGGCCTCGGCCAGCGTGGCCGCCATCGGCTTCTCCACGAGCACGTCCTTGCCGGCCCGCAGGGCGGCCAGGGAGGTCCGGTGGTGGTCCACGGTGGGCACGGCCACGGAGACGGCGTCCACCTCGTCGAGGAGCCTCCCGAGGTCGGGAAAGGCCCGCGTTCCGTGCCGGCCCGCCACCTCTTCGGCGCGCTCGGCGCTCTGGTCATGGACGCCGACCAGGCTCAC
Source organism: Vicinamibacteria bacterium (assembly GCA_035544515.1). Classification (GTDB taxonomy): domain Bacteria; phylum Acidobacteriota; class Vicinamibacteria; order Fen-336; family Fen-336; genus DATKEG01. The sequence goes on from DATKEG010000175.1 coordinate 28,011, forward strand.
GTCCTCGAGCTGGGCGTAGACGCGCGCGTGGTGCTGGCCAAGGGCGCCGACGCCGATGACCCCCACCCGGACGGTCAGGTCCCCTCCTCCATGCCCCAGACGGCGATGCCCGCCTCGTCGGCCCGCGTCAGGAAGGCGTCCTTGTCGAGGAGCAGCGTCTTGCCCGCCTCGAGCGCGAGGACGCCGGCGGCCGCCTCGCGCATGGCCTCGACGGTGCCCGCACCCACCACCGGCACGTCGAAACGCATGTCCTGGCGGGGTTTGGCGACCTTGACCACGGTCGTGCCGGGCCCGGCCAGCCGTCCCGCCCGCCGGATGACCTCGTCGGTCCCTTCCATGGCCTCGACCGCGACCGCGGCCCGGTCCTTGACCACGACCGTCTGGCCGAGGTCGAGGCCGGCCAGCGCGCGGGCGACCTGCCGGCCGTAGTCGATGTCCTTTCGTTCGTCCTTCGAGGGCTTCCGCCGCGTCAGCGCGCCCACGGCCGCCATGTGATCGCCCAGGAGCTCGGTCGAGGGGAGCAGGCGGATGCCCTCCGCGGCCAGGACATCGGCTACGGCCCCGATCAGGCTGTCCGTGTTCTTCACGGCCAGGCGGGCCAGGAGGCTCACCATCTTGAGATCGGGCACGATGCCGGCGAAGAGCTGCCGGTGCTTGACCTGGCCCGCCATCACCGCCTCGGTCACGCCCTCCGACTTGAGCGCGTCGAGGCAGCGGCCGAGCTGGCCCAGCGACACCCAGTGCATCGCGTCCACGCGGCTCGCCAGGTCGGGGAACGTCTCCTCGCGGATGGCGACCGCCACCACGCGGCGGCCCCCCTTGCGGGCGGCGTCCGCCACGAGGAACGGGAAGCGCCCGTTGCCCGCGATCAGTCCCAGCGGCCCCGGGCCGACGGGCGGCGGCCCGCCGGAAGGGCTCAAGCGTCCTCCGGCAGGTGCCGGCGGCCGTGCCGCTTGAGGATGACGCCGCGTTTGGCGCCCCGGATGAACGCGACCAGCGCGCGGACCTCCTCCACCGAGGGCGCCTGTTCCAGCCGCTCGACGGCCGCGGTCGTGTTCAGCCGGCCCTGCACCAGCACGCGGAAGGCCTGGCGGATGGCCGCGATCGTCTCCGGCGCGAATCCGCGGCGCTGCAGCCCGACGGTGTTCACGCCGTAGATGCACGCCCGGTTGCCCACCGTCATCGAGAAGGGCAACACGTCCTTGGTGGCCACCGTGTATCCGCCCATGAAGGCGTGCTGGCCCACGCGGCAGAACTGGTGCACGCCCGAGTAGGCGCCGATCGTCGCGTAGTCGCCCACCTCGACATGGCCGGCCAGGGTGGCGCCGTTGGCGAAGATGGTGTGGCTGCCCACCCGGCAGTCGTGCGCCACGTGCGCGTAGGCCATGAAGAGGTTGCGGTCGCCGATGCGCGTGAGGCCGCCCCCGCCGGCCGTGCCGCGGTGGATGGTGACGAACTCCCGGACGGTGTTGCCGTCGCCGATCACCAGCCGGGTCGGCTCGCCCTTGTACTTGAGGTCCTGGGGGGCGAGGCCGACCGAGCAGAACGGGTAGAAGTGGTTGCCTTCGCCCACGGCGGTGTCGCCGTCGATCACGGCGTGCGCCTCGACCACCGTGCCCTTCCCCAGGCGCACCTGGGGGCCGATCACGGCGTAGGGTCCCACGCGCACGCCCGGCCCCAGGGAGGCCTCGGACGCCACGCGCGCGGTGGGGTCCACCTGCGCCGGCGGCAGGGTGGCGATCTGCAGCAGCAGGTTCGCCTCGGCCACGCGGTGCTCGCCCGAGCGCACCTCGCCGCGCACGCGGCACAGCCCCCCGCGCCGCCGGAGCACCTTCACCTCCAGCCGGAGCTGGTCGCCGGGCACCGCGGGACGCCGGAACTTCGCGGCGTCGATGCCCACCAGGTGCACCTCGAGCCGGCGAGGATCGGGGGCGTCCGCGAGCAGCCAGATGCCGGCGGCCTGGGCCAGCCCCTCCATCAGGAGGACGCCCGGCATCACGGGCTGGCCCGGGAAGTGCCCCTGGAAGAACTCCTCGGATCCGGTGACGTTCTTGAGCGCCACCAGGCGGCCGCCCGGGTCGTGCTCGAGGACGCGGTCCACGAGCACGAAGGGGTACTGGCTCGGAATCTGGCGGAGCAGGCCCGGAATGTCGATGGGCGTCATCGAGCTGGGGGGCCGCACACCGCGGCCCCCCACATCCCCGCACACTCGCCCGAGTGGATCGGGCTCGTGCCTGGCCCGTGGCTGCGGCTCGCGGCGGTCACCCGCCTAGGGCTGGGGGCGCGGCGTCGGCGTCGGCGTCGGACGGGGCGCGGGCGGAGCGGCCGCCGGGGCGCCCG
>DATKEG010000176.1:0-10213 GCA_035544515.1 Vicinamibacteria bacterium
GAGCTCGTAGCCCTGCGAGATCGGCACGCGCAGGTCCTGGTCGCCGTGCTGGATGAGGGTGGGCGTGGTCACGCCCTTCACGTTGAACATCGCCGAGTGGCGGCGCCAGCGGTCGAGGCCGCCCTCGTCCCAGAACTCGCCGCCGAAGTAGTCCGGTCGGACTTCTCGCCCTGTGTGAGCTGGAACGCGCCCGAACCGTCGCTGCGGGCCACGTGGATCTGCGAGATCCACTCGCTCTTCTCGCCGTCCATGGCCGCCGTAGCGACGACCCAGGCCACGCGCGAGCCGTCCGGAGACACGCGGACGTTCGAGACCCGCTTGACCTTGACCGCGTATTCGGGCGTCCAGCGCGCCCCAGAGGCGGCGGGCTCGGCTTGTTCGCCCTGGGCCAGCCCCACGGCGGCCGAGAGCACGAGGGCGGCACACGTCAGGCGCGCGAGAGACATCGGCGGCTCCTTTGCTGGTACCGGCGAAGCGGGATCATACGTCCGCTCAGCGCGCGCGGTCGTGGAGCACGGCCATGTACTCCGTCCACGGCCCCACGGCCGCGATGTACTGCTTGGCCATCACGCGCGCGACCTGCGTGAGGTGTCCCAGGTCGTGCACGACCCAGGCGGCCAGGAGCTGGCCGAGCGTCACCGGCCCCAGCCCCGGATGCATCCCGCGGCGGACGAGGTCGGCAGGCTGCAGAGAGAAGCCGGCGAGGCGGGCCAGGTTCTCCCCCCGCAGCCGGGCGAACCGCTCCAGCAGCTCCCCGGTCGTGGTCCCCTCGAGCCAGTCGCGGAAGCCGAAGCGGTCGAACGGCGTGAACGGCCGGTTCTGCCCCTCGCCCAGGATGATCTCGGCGCGCGGGATCCAATCCGTCTCCTCGCCGTGGATCAGGTGGCCCAGCACGTCGCGGGGGCTGAACGTATCCGGTCCCTCGTCGCCGGTCAGCCACTCCTCGGGCAGCCCCCCGAGCAGCGCGGAGAGCGCCACCGGCGTTCGCTCCAGGACGTCAACAGCCTGCGAGATCTCCAGCTCCATTTACGGCTTCTCCCAGCAGCCCCCGGATCTCTTCGCGGTGACTGGCGTCGTGCGCCAGCATCATCGCGGGGATGTCGCCGAGCGTGACCGGCCCCACGGAGCCGCCCGTTCCCGGCCGCCGCGCCGTCTCGGGCGTGAACTCCGCGGCCATCTCTCCCCGAGGAACGCCGGCATGGCGGCCAGTTGCGCCAGCGTCTGACGCAGTGGTCTCTTCACGATTCCCCTTCCTCCCCCAGCACGAGCCGGCATTCCGGACACTCGAGCTGGCCGGGCCTCAACCCGGTGCCGCAGGCGGGACAGGGGCCGCCCTCATGACCGGCCGCGGCTTCCGACTCCGGGCCCAGGAGGACCGCGCCCTCCCGGATCCCGAGCGCCTGCGCCGCGCGCGGACGGTCTTCGGACCGCACCCGGAGCTGGAACCCGGTCTGATTGCCCGACGCCCGGAACGACACGCCGGCCTGTGCCAGGGCGGCGGCGGCGTCCCGCATCGCCTCGGACTCGATGGTCGTGAAGATGGGCGAGTACTCGGCGTCATCCGCGGGCGCGGAGACGCCCGCCGGCGCCCCGGCGGGCGGTCCCGGAGGCGCGTCGTCGAACGAGTCCCGAAGCTCGGCGCCGCAGTCGGAGCAGCGGACGATCTCCGGCCGGAACTCTTCGCCGCAATCCGGACAGACGCGCACGTGCATGGCCAGGACGGGCTCCGCTCAGGCCTTCGCCGCGGCCGGCGTGCCGGCCAGCTTCGCCCTGATGGGCTCGAGCGCGGCCGCGGCGTCCTCGCGCGCGCCCGTCAACCGGTCGCGCGTCATCGTCTCCAGCGCGTCTTCGATCTCGAGCAGCAGGGCGGTCTCCGCGGCCGACGCGAGACCGGAGCGCTCCACGCGGTCGCGCAGCGCTCGCGCGTCGACCTGGCGGTCGAGGTCGAGATACGCGGCCACGACCTCGCCCATCGTCCTCCTGGTCAGGGCCATCATCCGCGGCAGGAACGTCACCCCGGCCTCGTTGACCAGGGAGTTGACCGCCACCGTGGCGATGATCTCGCGCCGGAGCGGGTGCTCCTCGAAATGGGCGGCGAAGGCCTGGAGGCGCCGGGGGAAATACGCGTCGAGCGACGGGCGGGCGGACGCGCCGTCGGGGAACTCCGTCTCCAGGATCGTCTGGAAGGCCCACATCTTGGTGTGCCCGAGCAGCACCGCCAGCATCGGCCGGGGCAGGCCGCGCTCGCGCTCGGGGGCCTCCAGCAGCTCCTGACGCGTGGGGATGGCGTTGTCGGTCCGGCTCAGCACCCCGGCCGAGGCCAGGCTCTCCACGAAGTCCACGAACTCCTCGTAGCGCGCCGCGCTGCGCTGGCCGTCCAGGGTGAGCGCGTGGGCCTGGTTCGCGTTGTCGGCCAGCACCAGCTCCGCCACCTCCTCCGCCATCTCGGCCAGGATGGCATTGCGCTCCTCCCGGTTGCGGATCGCGCCCTTCTTGACCAGGAGGTCGAGCAGGATCTTGATGTTCACCTCGTGGTCGGACAGGTCCACGCCGCCCGAGTTGTCCACGGCGTCGGTGTTGACACGCCCGCCCCGCGCCCAGTACTCGATGCGGCCGGCCTGCGTGAAGCCGAGGTTGCCGCCCTCCGCCACCACCCGCGCCCGGACGTCCCCGCCGTCCACGCGCACGCGGTCGTTGGCGCGGTCTCCGACCTCGGCGTCGTCCTCGAACGACGCCTTCACGTAGGTGCCGATCCCGCCGTTGTACAGGAGGTCCACGCGCGCGGCAAGGATGCGGCGGATCACCTCCTCGCCGCTGGCGGTGTCGCCCTCCACGTCCAGCAGCCTCTTCACCTCCGGGCCGAGGGGAATGGCCTTGGCCGACCGCTCGAAGATCCCGCCGCCCTTGCTGATGAGGGAGGCGTCGTAGTCGCTCCAGGCGGAGCGCGGGAGGAGGAAGAGGCGCTCCCGTTCCCGGAAGCTCTTCTCGGGATCGGGCGCGGGATCGATGAAGATGTGGGCGTGGTTGAAGGCGGCCACCAGCTTCAGGGCGCGGCTCTGCAGCATCCCGTTGCCGAACACGTCGCCGGCCATGTCCCCGATCCCCGCGCAGGTGAAGGCCTGCGTCTGCACGTCGTGGCCCAGGTTCTTGAAGTGGTGCTTGACGCACTCCCAGGCCCCGCGCGCCGTGATCGCCACCTTCTTGTGGTCCCAGCCGTGGCTGCCGCCGGAGGCGAACGCGTCGCCCAGCCAGAACCCGTATTGGGCGGAGACGCTGTTGGCCGTGTCCGACAGGTGCGCCGTGCCCTTGTCCGCGGCGACCACCAGGTAGGGATCGTCGCCGTCGTGCCGCACGACCTCCGGGGGGTGCAGCACCTGCCCGTCCACGACGTTGTCGGTCACGTCGAGCAGCCCGGCGATGTACTCGCGGTAGCGGTCCACCAGGTAGGCGTCGAGGGCCGGCCGCGGGGGCACGGCGCCCTTGAGCACGAAACCGCCCTTCGACCCCACGGGGACGATGATGGCGTTCTTCACCATCTGCGTCTTCATCAGGCCCAGCACCTCGGTGCGGAAATCGTCGTGGCGGTCGCTCCAGCGGATCCCCCCGCGCGCCACCTTCCCGCCCCGCAGGTGGATGCCTTCCAGCCGCCGCGAGTGGACGTAGATCTCGAAGAGCGGCCGGGGCGAGGGCATGCCCTCCACCTTGCGGCTCTCCACCTTGATGGAGACGACCGGCCGTTCCGGGCGCTGGTAGAAGTTCGTGCGCAGCGCGGCGCGGATGAGGTTGTCCATGCCGCGCAAGACCTCGTCCTCGGCCAGGCTGCGCACGGCCTCCAGCGCCCGGGCCACCTCCGCGGAGGCGTCCGTCATGGCGGCCGCGCGCTCGCCCGGAAGCGCGGGATCGAAGCGGGCCGCGAACGAGCGGTAGAGGGCGCGCGCCACGGCGCGGTTGCGCAGGAGCACGCCGTTGACCGTCTCGACGTTGTAGTGGGTCCGGACCTGCAACAGGTGGTTGCGCAGGGTCCGCAGGACCTCCACCTCGCGCCAGGTCAGGCCGGCGTCGAGGACGAGGCCGTTGAGCGGATCGTCGGTGGCCCGGTCCTCGTCCAGCGCGCGCAGCGCGTCCACCAGGCGCCCCTCGCCCTCGACCAGGGAGGCGATGCGCGCCGCGGGCCCCTCCACCTCGAACCGGAACACCTCCGCGCGGCGGCCGTCGGGCAGGCGGATGGGAATGCGCATGTCGTCGGTGGCCACGAGCCCGAGGTTCTGCAGGGTGCGCAGGGTGGCCGCGAGGGCCAGCGGCCGCACCGAGAAAAGCTTCAGCGTCAGGGACGTGGCCGTCCCCGGGATGACCCGGACCTCCAGGCGCGCCTCGAGCGCGTCGAGCCGCCGCACGTCCTCGGGCACCTCCTCGGGCGGCGTCACCTCGCGGTAGAGGCCGCTGCGGCTCTCCGGGGTGACGTAGCGGCGGAACAGCGCCCGGCCCTCGCGCTCGCCGAACCCCTTCTCGAGCGCGGAGAAGGCGCGGTCCTCCCAGGTCGTGACCAGGCTCTCGGTCAGCGCGCGCACCGCGTCGGGATCGAGCGCATGCTCGAGGCGCGAGGCGTCGAAGTAGAAGAGAAGCAGGCTGACCGCGCCGAGGTCCTCCGAGGTGCTGAAGGAGACGGGGCCGAACTCGTTCGAGAGCGCCTTGGCCAGGTCCTGCTCGATCCGGTAGGAGTAGCGCAGGCGCGAGAAGGCGATGGAGAGCGCGCGGTATCCCGGACCCTTGCGCGTGTGCACCGCGATCTCGTCGTCGCCCGTCATGTAGACGATGCGGTCGATGATCTCCTTGAGCGCCTGTACGTTCGCGTAGAAGAGCTCGCGCGTGGGGAAGCGGTTGAACACGGCCCGGATCTCGCGATAGGCGTACGAGTTCGCCTGGGCGCCGCTCTGCGCGAGGAGCCATTCGAGCTTCTCCTCGAGCAGGGGGATGTCCGCGCGCTTCTGCGTGAAGGCTCCCTTGGCCAGGCGGCCCACGAGCAGCGTGGCCTCCTCGAGGTCCCCGTCGGGTCCCCACTCCCGGAGCACGATGTCGTCGATCGGCTCGAGGTGGTAGATGGCGGAGGCGGTGTTGCAGTAGTCGATGTCGATGATCCGGAAGTCGTTGGCGGCGGGGAGGAGGTGGGCCTCGACCTCCTCGATCAGGCCCGGGAAGACCACGGGCAGGAGCGTCGCGTCCGTGAAGACCCCGCTCGCGCTCTCCCCCACGCGGTGCGGCCGGCCGTCGGCGCCTACCCGGTAGCGAACGGTGCCCTGGAAGATGTAGTTGTCGTCGAGCAGCCACTCGAGGAACGCACGCGCGGACTCCGCGTCCTCGGGGCGGCCGCGGCGGCTCCGCAGGCGCGGGAGGGGCTCGCGCGCCGCGCCGAGCATCTCGGGGAAGTCCTCGACCGCGGTCAGGACGGCCTTGAGCACCGAGTGGATCTCGTGCTCGAGGTGCCGCAGGCGCTCCTTCGTCTCGATCCGCTCGATCTGGAAGTGGCAATACACCTCGCGGGCGCCCTCGTCGTGCGGTCCGCCGATCCACACGATGCGCTCCCACTGCCTGCGCACGGTGAACATCGGGTGCACGGACGAGTAGACGCGCAGGCCCGCCTTCCGGAAGTAGTTCTTGAGGCTCTCGAAGATGAAGGGCGCGTCGGGGGTGTGGGTCTCGACGACGGTGATCTCCTGCGGCAGCCCGTTGGCCGGCCCCCGGGCGCCCCAGCCCGCCTCCCCGGGATTGCGGGCCACCACGTGCAGGCCGGGCAGGCCCTTGTAAAGCTGCGTGGGAGGCGGCATCTCGCGGACCACGAAGCGGAACTGGTCCATGAGCCGGGCGGCCAGGGCGTCGGGCGAAAGCCCCAGCGCCACCCGGTCCGGTGTCTCCGCAAACACCACGGAGGCGAATGAGAGGAGCAGCTCGCGGTCCTCGGCCGCGGCCTGCCGGGTCAGGATCTCGCGCACCTGCGCGAGTTTGGCCGCCCTCTGGTGCGGGTCTGAGGTGATCATCGACCGACAGGCATGATAATCCCCGGCTGCTGGACAAGTCGAGGCCGGGAACGCTCAGGAGCGGGGCCGGGAACGCCGTTCGACGCCGTCCCAGGGCGGCGACTCCTGCGCCGTCGGGCCCCGGAGCGCCTCTCGCAGCGGCCGGAGGATGCCGTCCGGCGTCTGCTCCTCGGGCCGGATGAGGAAGATGTTCTGGAAGCCCTCGGTCATGACCCTGACGGACCACCACCCGCCGGCGAGCCGCTGGTTGATCTGGATGCCCCAGGTCCCTGGATATCCGTTCAGGAACTCGCGAATGGCCCGCTCGATCTCGGGGATCGGCTCATCGCTCGCGATTCGGATCGGATCCATGGTCTTTTCCGTTTCGGGCATCGCAGGCCTGCCGCGCCTGCTCGCAAGACTCCCGCCATGACAAGCTGCAAACCGTGCGCCAGATCACAACGGTGTGGATCGTTTTACATCATTGCTGTCAATTACTTACAGCGTTATGACCGGGCCGCTACCGCGGGACTGGGCTCGTGGGACCGCGCCCCGAGGCAGTTTCTACAGCGCGCCGCGCTCGCGCGGGCGCACCCGGCGGCCGCCGGCGATGCTGCTAGAATCCGGCGCGGAACCCACGAGTGAGATTCGAGGTCCGTTTCCCGGGCGGTGCTCCGCAAGAGGTCGAGTTGCAAGGACGCCTCGTCGTGGCGGGCCGGGATCCTTCCTGCGACCTGGTGCTGAACGACGTCAAGTGCTCGCGGCGGCACGCGGTGCTGGAGGCCGGTCCGGACGGCATCACCATCCGCGACACGGGCAGCGCCAACGGCGTGTTCGTGAACGATCAGAAGGTCGAGCGCGCTCCGCTCAGGGCGGGTGACATCGTGCGCCTGGGCGACAGTGTCGTGACGGTCCTGCCCGACGAGGTCGAAGGCACCGTGGTGATGGGGCCGGCCGGCGCCGGTGCCGGCGAGGCGACGCTCGGCGAGGAGTCGCAGCCGCCGCCCCTTCCCATCCGGCCGGCCGCGCCTCCGCCGCGGATGCCGGCTGCGCCGCCCGTGCCGGCGTCCGACGCCTCCCTCTCCGAGCCCGAGGACGAGGAGTACGAGGCTCCGCCCCTGCGCCGGCCGCTGACCGTGAACGTCCTCGCCGCGTTGTGGCTGATGAGCGTGCCGATATACGCGCTGGGCGGCCTCGCCCTGGCGGCGCGGACGAGCGGCGGCTCGGCGCTCCTCCTGGCGGGACTCGGCCTGCTCCTGGCCGTGCTCGCCGCGGCCCTGGCCTGGGGACTCTGGTCGCTCCAGCCCTGGGCCCGCGGACTGCAGATCGCGGTGGCCGCGGCGGGCGTGCTGCTGTGCCCCTTCACCCTGGCCTCGGTGGTCGTCCTGGCCTACATGCTCATGCCGCCGGGGGCGGCGGCCTTCTCCGCCACCCCGCCCGGCCCCGAAACCGGCTCCCGCCGGGAGGCCGGCTTCACGGCCGCCCTGCTGGGCTCGGTCCTCCTGGGCGCGATCCTTTCCCTGGTGTTCCTGCTGCTGCCCCGGCTGGCCTCCCGCCTGAGCTGAGCGCGCGACCTGGTTCGTTGACCGGCGCGCCACCCTGGGATATAAACGCAGTGTCTTCACCAGTTTCGGAAGGGCATGGATAGAGCAGAGGCCTTGTCGCTGTACCGGATGATGCTCCTCATCCGCCGTTTCGAGGAGCGCAGCGCGCAGCTCTACGTCGAGGGCAAGATCGGCGGCTTCCTGCACCTCTACATCGGCCAGGAGGCCGTCGGCGTGGGGGCCATCGGCCTCATGCGCCCCGACGACTACCTGATCGCCTACTACCGCGACCATGGCTACGCGCTGGCGCGGGGAGCCGATCCCCGGCAGCTCCTGGCGGAGCTGTGCGGCAAGGCCACGGGCATCAGCCGCGCCAAGGGCGGCAGCATGCACTTCTACGACGCGCCCGCCGGCAACTTCGGCGGCGACGGTATCGTCGGGGGCCACCTGCCGCTGGCCGCCGGGATCGGTTACGGCATCCGGCTGCGCGGGACCGACCAGGTGTGCCTGTGCTTCTTCGGCGACGGCGCCATCAACGAAGGGGCCTTCCACGAAGCGCTCAACGTCAGCGCGCTGTGGGACCTGCCCGTCGTGTACATCATCGAGAACAACCGCTACGGGATGGGCACGTCGATCGACCGGGCGTCCTCGGTCAAGGACCTCTACCAGCGCGGCTCGGCCTACGGGATCACGCGCCGAGACGTCAACGGCATGGACGTGGTGGCCGTACGCACCGCCATCGGCGAAGCGATCGAGCGCGCGCGCAAGGACAAGCGGCCGACCCTGATCGAGGCCGAAACGTACCGCTACCGGGGCCATTCCATGTCCGACCCCGGGAAGTACCGGACGAAGGAAGAGGTCGAGGACATGATGAAGTCGGACCCCATCCTCCTCTGGGGCAGGCGCCTCATGGAGCAGGAGCGGGTGACCCAGGCCGAGCTCGACGCCCTGGACCGGGAAGTCGTGGCCCAGATGGACGACGCCGTCCGCTTCGTGGACGAGAGCCCCGATCCGCCGCTCGAGTCCATGTACGAGGACGTGTACGTCCGTTCGCCCTACATCAACATGAAGGCGGCCGAGAAGGACCCGGCCTGGAAGGCGGCGATCAAGGAAGATCGCGTGCCGCCGAAGCTGGCGCCCTGGCAGCCGCCCGCGCCATCGGACGAGCTGCCGACGCCCCAGGAGTCGGGCTCGGCCCCGGACCCCGCGGCGGCCGCCGAGAGCGCCACGGCCAAGGTGGGGAGCTAGCCCGTGGCCGTGCTCACCATGCGCGACGCGCTCAACCAGGCCATGCGCGAGGAGATGGCCCGCGATCCCAACGTCTTCATCCTGGGCGAGGAGGTGGGCGCGTACCAGGGCGCCTACAAGGTCACGCAGGGCCTGCTCGCCCAGTTCGGCGAATGGCGCGTGCGAGACACGCCCATCGCCGAGGAGGTGATCGCGGGCGTGGCCGTGGGCGCCGCGTTCATCGGCCTGCGGCCGATCGCCGAGATGATGACGTTCAACTTCTCCCTGCTCGCGCTCGACATCATCATCAACCACGCGGCCAAGTACCGCTACATGTCCGGCGGCCAGATCCGCTGTCCGATGGTGATGCGCGGCCCCTCCGGCGCCGCGGCCCAGGTGGCGGCCCAGCACTCCCAGGCCTTCGAGAGCATCTACGCGCACATCCCCGGCCTGGTGGTGGCCATGCCGTCCACGCCCCGGGACGCCAAGGGCATGCTCAAGAGCGCGATCCGGGACGACAACCCCGTGATCTTCATGGAGAACGAGGTCCTCTACAACTACAAGGGCGAGGTCCCGGACGAGGAGTACCACATCCCGCTCGGGCTGAGCGAGGTCAAGCGCGCGGGCGGGGACGTGACCATCGTGGCCTGGAGCCGCTCGGTGGTCCACGCCCTGGCCGCGGCCGACAAGCTCGCCGCGGAGGGGATCGAGGCCGAGGTGGTGGATCCACGCACGCTGCGGCCGCTCGACGAGGACGTGATCTTCGACTCCGTGCGCAAGACCAACCGCTGCGTCGTGGTGGAGGAGGGCTGGCGCATCGCGGGCTTCGGCGCGGAGATCGCCGACCGCGTGCAGCGCGAGTGCTTCGACGCGCTCGACGCACCGGTCGTACGGGTCCACTCGGCCGACGTGCCCATGCCCTACGCCAAGGCCCTCGAGAAGGCCTACCTGCCCGTGCCGGAGAAGGTCGTCGAAGCGGTTCGACAGGTGCTCTACCGGTAACGAAACCGCGGAACACGGAAGGCACGGGGAACAACATGGAAGGGAACAGACCACGGGCGGCGAGCGGGGCGTGCAGATGATCACCAAGGTCGTGCTCGCGAAGCTCTCTCCGACGATGGAAGAAGGCACCATCGTCAAGTGGAGCAAGAACGAAGGGGACCAGGTCAAGCAGGGCGACGTCCTGGCCGAGATCGAGACGGACAAGGCCAACATGGAGATGGAGGCCCTCGGCGGCGGCGTCTTGCGGAAGATCCTGGTGCCCGCCGGGGGCAAGGCGCCGGTCGGCGCCCTCATCGGTGTCATCGCCGATCCCAACGAGGACATCTCGAAGCTGACGGCCCAGGCGGCCGCGGCGCCCCCGGCCGCTCCGGAAGAGAAGCCGGCCGAGAAGACCGCTGCGCCACTTCCGGCGGCCGCGCCGGCCCCCGG
>DATKEG010000177.1:0-14168 GCA_035544515.1 Vicinamibacteria bacterium
GTCGAGGGCTTCGAAGCGGGCCTCGCGATCGTCCACCGGCGGCGGGTTCAGGTACTCGTCGCGGCTGATCCGGCCGTCGTTGTTCGCGTCCAGGCGGTCGAACTCCATGCGGTTCTGGCCGAACTCGCCCCGCGACAGCCAGCCGTTGTTGTTGCGGTCGAGCACGTCGAACTGCGCGCGCGCGCTGTCCTCCGGTCGCGGGTTCGCGTATTCGTCGAGGCTCACCCGGCCGTCGTTGTTCCGATCGGCGCGGTCGAACTCCGCGCGGTTCTGGCCGAACTCGGCGCGGGACAGCCAGCCGTCGTTGTTGCGGTCGAGCCCGCCGAAACGGCCCTCGGCCGTGTTCGGATCGGGCGGGTTCGCGTACTCGTCGCGCGTGAGGCGGCCGTCGTTGTTGCGGTCCGCGCGGTTGAACACGACTTCGTCGCCGTGCCATTCGCCGCGCGAGAGGAACCCGTCGCCGTCGTGATCGAGGTCGCGGAAGGCATCCGCGGCCGCGGCCGGGGGTGCGGGCGCGGGCGCGGGCGTCCCGCTCGGCACCCCGAACTCTTCACGGGTGAGCACGCCGTCGTTGTTCTTGTCCAGGGCCCGGAAGTTGCCGGGGTGGCCTCCCGTGGAGACGTATTCGCTCTGCGAGAGCAGGCCGTCCTTGTTCGCGTCCCGCTGCTCGAAGCGTTGCGCGCGCCCAGGATCCTGGGCTTGCGCTCCCGACGCCGTGAAGGCCACCACCGCGAGAGCGATCGCCGGTGCGTCATGAAGGCGCAGTCGCATATGTGTATTCCTCCTCAACCAAGGCACGAAAAATGCGCGGGCACCGTCCGCGGCCTTGCGCGGCGGACCCAGGGGGCTTGGAAGCAAGGACGATGCCAGGCCCGGCCGGCCGGCGCACGCTAGAATGCGCGCATGGACGAGCAGACGGCGCGGGCGGTGGAGGACTACAACCGCCTCTTGAGGGACGAGAAGGCGCACTTCCAGGAATTGCAGACGCGCCTCGCGGACCGCCTGCGGGCGGCGAAGCTGACCTTCGGCGGGCGCCTGCTGTGCCCCTTCCTCCGCCCGAACTTCGTGTCGCCGGCGGCGTACGAGCAGATCCGCGGCGTCTGCCGGCACATCGTCCAGGCCGTCGAGAAGGTGGAAGCCGAGCTGGGAGAGGCGCTCTGGGACCGCGTGGATCTCACGCCCGAGGAGCGGGAGCTCGTGGCCATCCACCCCGGCTACGCCCGCAGCTCGCCCAGCGCGCGGCTGGACTCCTTCCTCACCCCGGACGCCTATCAGTTCGTCGAGCTCAACGCGGAGAGCCCCGCCGGCATCGCGTACAGCGAGACGCTGGAGGAGGTGTTCCTGGAGCTGCCCCTGATGCAGAAGTTCCAGGAGAAGTGGACGCTGCGCCGGTTCGAGGCCCGGCAGAAGCTGCTCGACACCCTGCTCTCCTGCCACCGCGAGGCGGGCGGGCGGCAGGAGCACCCCACCATCGCGATCGTGGATTACGAGGACGTGCCCACGCGCACGGAGCACCACCTGTTCCGGGAGTTCTTCTCCGACAGCGGGTATCCGTCCTTCGTGTGCGATCCGCGGGACCTCGTCTACGAGAAGGGCTCCTTGCGCTACCAGGGCCGCTCGATCGACATCGTGTACAAGCGGCTGCTCGTCAACGAGCTGATCGAGCGAAAGGACCGGCTGCAGGCGCTCATCTCCGCCGCCCGCGACCGGGCGGTCACCGTGGTGAACCCCTTCCGCTGCAAGCCCATCCACAAGAAGGCGATCTTCGCCGTGCTCACGGACGCCTCGCTGCAGGCGCTGTTCAGCGAGGCGCAGCGCGCGGCCATCGCCGCCCACGTGCCCTGGACGCGCCGCGTGCTCGAGCGGGAGGACACGCGCGACGGGAAGCCGGTCGACCTGCCGCGGTACATCCGCGACCACCGCGAGCATCTCGTGCTCAAGCCCAACGACGAGTACGGCGGAAAGGGCGTGTTCATCGGCTGGGAGATGACGCAGACCGACTGGGAGGCCGCCCTGGCCGAGGCCTTGCAGGCGTCCTACGTGGTGCAGGAGAAGGTGGAGCTGCAGCGGCGGAGCTTCCCCGAGCTCGATGCCCAGGCCACGGAGCCGCAACTCCGCGACGTCGTGGTGGACCTCGACCCGTTCGTCTTCCAGGGGGAGGTGGAGGGCTTCCTGACCCGGCTCTCCGGGTCGTCGCTGGCCAACGTCACCTCGGGCGGCGGGCAGGTGCCCGGCTTCGTGGTGGAGCCCCGCTAGGATGCCCATCGCCTGCCACGACAAGACGCGCTTCGGCCCCCGTTTCTGCCTGACCGGCTGCACGGCCGCACCCGGCGGCGGCTTCTTCGACTACGCGCGCGTGGAGGCGCCCTCGGACGTGCCGCCTGCCGACCCGCGCGTCGTCGACGTGGCCGTCCTCGACATGAATCACGGCTGGCCGAACCTGGGCCACGACTCCCTCGTGCACGCCGTCCAGGACGCAGCCTGCGACCTCATATCCCATCTGCGCGGGACCGGCCTGCGCGTGCGGGCCATCTCCTACGACGTGCGGCGCCGTCACGCGATCCCGGAGCCGCCGGGGGGGCGTTTCGCGCTCTACGTCGGCACCGGTGGTCCCGGGCACATCGACCCGCACCGCAACGACGGCGGGCCGGGCACCCAGGGGATCGTGGAGGACCCGGGCTGGGAAAGGCCCCTGTTCTCCCTTTTCGACCGGGTCCGGGGCTCGCACGACGCGGCGCTGGTGGCGGTCTGCCACACCTTCGGCGTGATGTGCCGGTGGTCGGGCGTGGCCCGGCCGGTGCTCCGCCCGGCGGAAAAGGGGGGCAAGAGCGCCGGCATCCTGGAGAACCTGCTCACGGCCGAGGCCACGCGGCACCCGTGGTTCGGACGGCTGGCGGACGAGCTTCCGGACCGGCGGCGGCTGCCTGTGCTCGATCACCGGCTCTACGACCTCGTGCCGGAGCCGCGGCCCTTGCCCCGGGGCGCGCTCGCGATCGGGTACGAGACGCGGGGCATCGGCGGCCCCCAGGGCGAGGCGCTCACCATGCTGGAGTTCGCCCGGGACGAGAAAGGCGAGATGCCGCGCGTGTTCGCCGTGAACCACCATCCGGAGATCGTGGACCTCGACCGCCAGAGGCTCGTCCTCCAGCGCAAGCGCGAGCGGGGCGAGGTGACGCCCGAGTGGTTCGAGGAGCGCCAGGCGGTGCTCGAGGCGACCCACCACGATCCCCTCCGCGACCGGCGCCTGCACGCGACCTCGGACTACACGCTGCTGGGCCCCCTCCGCTTCCACCTCTACCGGCAGGTCCGACGCCGCGCCGAGGCGCTCGACCTGGCCGTCGACCTGCACGAGGACGAGGTCCTCGCCCAGTCTCGCCCCGCGGTCTAGCCGCGATCTCCGAGGTCACCAATCCGGCTTGAATTCGGCGGCCCGGCCACCTACGCTGGGCGCCGACCGCCATGTTACCCAAGCCCCCGTTGCCCGGCGATCTCACGCTGGAACAGGAGATCGAGGCCTTCGAAGGCTTGAAGCCACGGCTGCAGGAGCTGTGGGAGACCGTCACCATGCGGCAGGAGGAGCCGCACACCTCGGTGGTGGTGCCGTCGCTCACGCTCGACCAGGCGGAGCTGCGGAAGCTGCCGGGCGTCAGCTTCTACGAGGAACGGCTGCTCTTCCTGCTCATCCGGCTGCGCAACCCGCGCGGCCGCATGGTCTACATCACCTCGCAGCCCATCCATCCCATGATCCTGGAGTACTACTTCCAGTTCCTGGCCGGGGTGCCGGCCAGCCACGCGCGGGCGCGCCTCACGCTCCTGTGCGCGCACGACGGCTCGCCGCGCTCGCTCACGGAGAAGATCCTGGAGCGGCCCCGGCTCCTCGAGCGCATCCGCGCCGGCATCCACGACCGGAGCCGCGCGTACCTCACCGTGTTCAACTCGACGCCCCTCGAACGCAAGCTGGCCGTCCTGCTGGGCGTCCCGCTCAACGGCGTCGATCCCAAGCTCACGCACCTCGGCAGCAAGTCGGGCAGCCGGAAGGTGTTCCGCGAGGCCGGCGTGGACCTGCCGGCGGGAGTCGAGGACCTCCGCACCGAGCACGAGGTCGAGAACGCGCTGCTCGAGCTGCGCGAGAAGCGGCCGGGCATCCGGCGGGCGGTGATCAAGCTCAACGACAGCTTCTCCGGCGAGGGCAATGCCCTCTTCCGCTACCCCGACGGCATCCGGCGCTCGGATGCCCAGGACCAGCTCCGCCAGATCGAGTTCTCCGTGCCCACGGAGACGCCCCCCCTCTTCTTCGAGAAGCTGGCGCGCATGGGCGGCGTGGTGGAGGAGTTCATCGAGGCGACCGAGAAGTTCTCGCCCAGCGCCCAGCTTCGCGTGAGCCCGAGCGGCGAGGTCACGCTCATCTCCACGCACGACCAGATCCTGGGCGGCCCGACCGGCCAGGTCTTCCTCGGCTCCAGCTTCCCCGCCCACGAAGACTACCGGATGCAGATCCAGGAGGTGGCGCACGGCATCGGGGGGGTGCTGGCGAGCTACGGTGTGGTGAGCCGCTTCGGCGTGGACTTCCTCGTCTGGCGCAATGCGCCCACCGAGCCCTGGCGGGTCACCGCGCTCGAGGTCAACCTGCGCATGGGCGGGACCACCCATCCCTACCTCGCGCTCCAGTTCCTGACCGGCGGGAAGCTCGACCCCGCCACCGGCCTGTTCATGTCCACCACCGGGCACGCGAAGTACTACCGCGCGACCGACAACCTCAAGTCGGACACCTATCGCGGGCTGCTGCCGGAGGACCTCATCGAGATCCTCACCTTCAACAAGCTCCACTACAGCCACGGCTCGGAATCCGGCGTGCTCTTCCACCTCATCGGCGCCCTGTCCGAGTTCGGGAAGCTCGGCCTCACGGCGATCGGCAACAGCCGGGAAGAGGTCAACGAGCTGTACGTGCGGACGCTGACCGTGCTCGACAGCGAGACCCACTACACGCGCTGACCCGCCGCCCCTCCTTTCGTCCAACCGCCAAAGGCGTCGGGTGGCCCTTGCACCTTCCTTTAAAAATTGGATAGTATCCTTCTCGATTTCCATGGCGACCATCGCGAGCGGTTCCCCTCTTCCCGCGCGCCTTCAGGTCCTGCTGCTCGAGGACGATCCCGGGGATCGCCAGCTCATCGCACAGGAGATCGGGCGGTGCTTCGAGGCGGTCGAGCTGCGCTCCGTGGCCACGGGCCGCGACTTCGAACGCGCGTTGCGTGAACGCGCCGCCGACGTCATCCTGGTGGACTACCTCGTGCCGGGATACGGGGGGGCGCAGGCCTTGCAGCAGGCCGCCCGCCTCGCCCCCGGCACGCCATTGATCGTGGTGACCGGATCGCTCGACGAGGAGACGGCCGCCGGCGTCATCAAGGCCGGCGCCGCCGATTACGTCCTGAAGGACCGGCTCGCGCGCCTCGGTGGCGCCATCCGCACGGCGCTCGAAGCGCGGCGCCTGCGCGAGGACCGCGAGCGCGCCCTGCAGGCCCTGCGGGAGAGCGAAGAGCGCTACGCGCTCGCCATCCGCGGGGCCAACGACGGGTTGTGGGACTGGGACATCTCCGGCGGCCGGTTCTACTTCTCGGCGAGATGGAAGGCCATGCTCGGCTACGGCGAGGGGGCGGTCGGCGTCCGGCCGGAGGACTGGTTCGACCGCGTGCACCCCGACGACATCTCGCGCCTGCGCCGGGCTCTCGACGAGCACGTCCTGGGCGCCGTCCCCTATTTCGAGTGCGAGCACCGGATGCGCACGGCCGAGGGCGCCTGGCGCTGGATGCTCAGCCGGGGGCTGGCCGTGCGCGACGCGGCCGGACGGGCCTGCCGGATGGCGGGCTCCCAGACGGACATCGCGCGCCGCAAGCAGGCCGAAGAGCAGCTCATCCAC
This sequence comes from Vicinamibacteria bacterium, assembly GCA_035544515.1. Lineage (GTDB taxonomy): Bacteria > Acidobacteriota > Vicinamibacteria > Fen-336 > Fen-336 > DATKEG01. The sequence continues at coordinate 5,915 of DATKEG010000177.1, forward strand.
GACGCTCTGCACGACGCCCTGACGAAGCTGCCCAACCGGACCTTGTTCGTGGACCGGCTGCGCCTGGCCCTCGCCCGCCACCGCCGGCGGCCGCGCGGCGCCCTGGCCGTGTGCTGCCTGAACCTCGACCGGTTCAAGGTGGTCAACGACGGCCTGGGCCACGCGGTGGCCGACGAGGTGCTGGTGGCGGTGGCACGGCGCCTGGACGGATGCCTGCGGCCGGGCGACACCGTGGCCCGGCTCGGCGGCGACGAGTTCGCGATCCTCCTGGAAGAGGTGGCCGACGTGGGCCAGGCGCTGCGCGTGGCCGAGCGCGTGCACCTCGAGCTGCGCGCGCCCTTCCGCGTGCACGGGCACGAGCTCTTCTCGACGGCCACGGTGGGCATCGCCATGGCCGCGCCGTGCCACCAGCAGGCCGAGGAGCTGCTGCGCGACGCCGCCACCGCGCTCCACCGGGGCAAGAGGCGCGGGCGCGGGCGCTCCGAGATCTTCGACGAGTCCATGCACTCGCTGGCCGCGGCGCGCCTGCAGCTGGAGACGGATCTATGGCGGGCGGTACAGCGCCGCGAGCTGCGGCTCCACTACCAGCCGATGGTCGCGCTCGACACCGAGCGCGTGACCGGGTTCGAGGCGCTCGTGCGCTGGCAGCATCCGCGGCGCGGCCTGCTCGCGCCCGAGGAGTTCGTCCCGCTGGCCGAGGAGATGGGCGTGAGCGCGCCGCTCGGCGCCTGGGTGCTCCAGGAGGCCTGCCGCGCGGCCGGCGAGTGGCAGCGGTCGTTCCCCCGCGCCGTGCCCCTCAGCGTGAGCGTGAACCTCTCGGCGCGCCAGTTCGCCCAGTCGGACGTGCTGGCCCTGGCCGCGGACGCGCTCGCCGAGTCCGGCCTGGCCGCGGCCAGCCTGCGCCTGGAGCTGACCGAGAGCGTGATCATGGAGGAGCCGGAGGCCGCCGCGGCCAAGCTCTCCCGCCTCAAGGACCTCGGCATCGCGCTCGACATCGACGACTTCGGAACCGGCTACTCGTCGCTGAGCCACCTGCGGCGGTTTCCCATCGACGCGCTCAAGATCGACCGCTCCTTCGTCAGCCGCATGGACACCGAGCTGGACGACCACGAGATCGTGCGCACGATCGTCACCCTGGCGGCCAACCTGGGCGTGGCGGCCGTGGCCGAGGGCGTGGAGACGCCGGAGCAGAAGTCGCGCCTGCAGGGGATGCGCTGCCGGTTCGGGCAGGGCTTCCTGTTCTCGCGGCCCCTCGACCTCACGGCGGTCAGCGAGCTGCTCCGGACGCGACGCGACGGTGGATAGGGGGCTTCGCGCTCAGTCCGGCGGCGGGGAGCCGACCTCGACCATGCGCCGGGCCTCCGCCCGCGCTTCCTCGGCCGTGCCCACCTCACCGTCGAGCTGGCGCTCGTAGACCGCGCGCACGATGCGCCCCACCTCCGGTCCCGGCGGCACCCCCAGGGCCACCACGTCCCGGCCCCGCAGGAGCGGCGCGGGCGGCTTGCAGACGACGTCGAGCCGGCGCACCCGGTCCAGGAACCATTCCATGGCCACCGGGGGAAAGTCCCCGGTGCGTCCCAGGCAGTCGGCCCGCGCCACCTTGTAGAGGAGGAGCGGCTCGCACCGGCCGGCCAGGCGCCGGATGGCGCCGTCGCCGACCCTCTCGCGGTCGTCGTAGAGCTGGCCGGGCTTGAGGTGGTTGCCCACGAGCGCGAGCACCTGCGCGCGCACGTCGTAACCGAGCAGCGAGTGCACGTTCCACCGGTCCAGGAGCGACCCGGTGGGGGCGAGCCCGGCCTCCTCGTGCCCGGGCGAGCGGATCCGGCCGCGCTCGAAGCGCGTGGTGTAGGGCTTGCCCAGGTCGTGGCAGAGCGTGCCCAGCATGACCGCCAGCGCGCGCGGCCGGTCCAGGTCGCCCAGGAGCGCCGCCGCCTGGTCGACGGCGAGGAGCGTGTGCGTCCACACGTCGCCCTCGGGATGCCAGGCCGGATCCTGGGGCGTCGCGGCCAGTCCCACGAGCTCCGGAGCGACGCGCGGCAGCATGCCCCAATCGGAGACCAGGCGAAGGCCGAGCGAGGGGCGGCGCGCCTGGAGCAGCAGCTTCTCGATCTCTCCGAAGATGCGTTCCGCGGGCAGCTCCGCCAGGGGCATGGAGGCGCACAGCGCGGCCGTCCCGGGATCGACGGCGAGCTCGAACCGCGCGGCCATCTGCACCGCGCGCAGCGCGCGCAGCGGGTCCTCTCCGAACGTGCGCGCGTCCACCGCGCGCAGGCGGCGCGCGGAGAGGTCCCGCCGCCCTCCCTGGGGGTCCACCACCGCGCCGGCGACCGGATCGTAGAAGAGCGCGTTGATGGTGAAGTCGCGGCGCCGGGAGGCCTCCGCGAGCGAGAGCGCCGGGTCGCCGACCACGGCGATGCCGCGGTGGCCCGGAGCCACCTTCGAGTCGCGCCGCGGCAGCGAGACGTCCACCGTTCCGTCGAGCCCCGGAACCCCCGAGAGCTTGAAGACCGTGAACGCCTCGCCCACGACGTTGAGCCTTCCCAGCCGCGCCAGCACGCGGCGCAGATCTTCGGCGGCCAGCGCGAACACCTCGAGGTCGTATTCGCGCACGGGAAGCCCGAGCAGGGCATCGCGCACCGCGCCGCCGACGACGTAGGGGCGGCCGCCCTCTGCGCGAAGCGCCTCCACCACGCGGCGCAGGGCAGGCGGGACCGGAACGGTCACGCCCGATCGTAGCACGCGCGCGAAAGCGGCCTTCCCGCTGGCACGCTTCGTGCTGACCCACGAATCGGTGGGCGACGACAAGCGTCGTCGACGCATCGCGCGGGATGAGTCCCGTGCCCATCCGTGAGACCCGTCACGTCCGGCGGCGCGGGCCGCGCGTTCTACATCCACGAGGAGCAAGCAGCATGCGCACTCGTCTTGCCGTACACGTCCTGGCCCTCCTTTTCCTCTCATCCTTCACGGTCGCGCCGTCCGGCGCGGGCGATCAGGAACGGACGCGCAAGCCGCGTCTCGAGCTGCGCGCGTCGCCGCGCATGGCGTTCTCGCCCGTGATGGTGCTGGCCACGGCCGAGCTGCGTGGGGAGGGCGGCGAGGAGTTCTACTGTCCCGCGCTGGAATGGGACTGGGACGACGGGGCCAAGAGCGGCCAGGAGTCGGACTGCCCGCCGTTCGAGCCGGGGATGGAGTTGGAGCGGCGCTTCACCGCCGAGCACGCGTACCGCCGTGCCGGCGTGTATCAGGTCACGGTGAGACTGAAGCGGGCATCCCGCGCGCTGGCCGTCGCCTCCACGACCATCCACGTGCGGAGCGGGCTGGGTGACCCCGGCGAGCCCGACTAGCTCCCGGTAGAACGTTCAATCGACAATCGACGCCCGGCCTCGCGGCGGGCCGCTAGCTAGGGGCCCGGTCGCTCCAGAATCTGGATCATGACGTCCAGGCCGCGCTCCGAAGCCTCCTCGAGCAGCGCGGTCAAGGGCTCGGTGTGGAGCTGGAACGCGGCCTGCAGCGCCTGCCGCAGCCGCGGCTCGTCGTCGCCGACGAGGACGGGCGGGCGCGCGCCGGCGCGGACCATCAGGTGGGAGGCGGCGAGCCGCGCCACGCGCCCGTTGCCGTCTTCGAACGGCCGGATCTCGACGACGCGAGCGAGGACGAGGGCCCCTTGCTGCGCCGGCGACAGCTCGCGGCTGCTCTCGACCTGCAGCCAGTGCTGGAGGATCTCCAGCCGCCCCGTCACGAACGCCGCGGGAGCGGCGGGCAGCGGGCCGGCCCCCGCGCGGTCTTCCGCGCGGAAGCGGCCGTCGCCGCCGAGTGCGGTCGCGTGCCAGGCGCGCAGGGCCCGCACGTCGAACGGCGCCTCCGGCTCCACCGCGCCGAGCGCCGCCACGAGGCCGCGCACCGTCGCGGGCGCCCCTTCCCCGCGCCGGGCCGCGCGCACGTCCCCGACCTCGCACCGCACGCCGGCCAGGGCGAGGCTGCCCACGACCTGCGCCTCCTCGACCGCGTCGCGGAGGAGCGGATCGCGCTCCCCGCGGTTCCCGCGCAGCGCGAGCAGGCGCCTCTCCTTGAGGGCGCGGCTCGGCGTCAGGCGCAGGAGTCGGGTGTGCTCCACCTCACGATTCTAGGCGCGGGGCGGACCTCGTCTACAATGGACTCTGGGGGTTGTAACGAACATGCGCTTGCTGGCACGGTACGCACCGGGCGTGGGCGCGGCGCTGGCCGTGGCCGCGAGCCTGGCCCTGGCCGCCGAGGCGAAGCCGAAGAAGCCGCGGCTCGAGCTGAGGGCCACGCCGCGGATGGCCTTTTCTCCCGTCAACGTGTTCTTCACGGCCGAGCTCACGGGCGGCGACGACGTCGAGGAGTATTACTGCCCGGAGCTGGAGTGGGAGTGGGACGACGGCGGCAAGAGCACGCAGGAATCCGACTGCGCGCCGTTCGAGGCCGGCAAGACCAAGATCGAGCGCCGCTTCACCAACGACCACGAGTACCGCCGGGCCGGCGTGTACAACGTGAAGGTGACGATGCGCCGTGCCGACCGCAGCCTGGCCGCGTCCAACGTCCGCGTCACCGTGCGGCCGGGGTTGGGCGACCGCACGCTGGAGCCGAACTTCTAGGCAACAGCAGGAACGCGCTGAGCACGGCGGCGTAGAGCGCGAAGGCCAGGATCTCTTAGCCCAGGATGTCGTGGAACTCCAGCCGGGCCACGCCAAGGAGCGCAGCGCCCACTTTCCTCCGCCGGCCCGGTTGAGCCAGCGGCGTCATGGCCGCGAAGGTTACCTGATTCGGCCGCGGGGGAGGTTGACCGCGGCCGGCCGGCGTAGTTGGATACCGGGCATGACCCGCGGCGGCCTCCGCCCGCTGGCGACGCTTCCGGCCATCGCCCTGGCCCTTTCGCCGGCGGCGCTCGTGGACCGGACGTCCGCGGACGACCGGCGCGCGGGCGAGTGGCGATCGTACGGCCGGGATCCGGGCGGTACCGGTTCGCGCCGCTGGCGGACATCCACACCGGCAACGTGGCGCGGCTGCGCCGGGCCTGGACGTACCACACCCGCGACGTGCACGACGACCCGCGGCCGTCCGTGCGGCCGGCGGCCTTCGAAGCGACCCCCCTGGCGGTGGACGGCCGGCTGTACCTGTCGACGCCCTCGGGTCGCGTGATCGCGCTCGACGGCGACACGGGGCGCGAGCTCTGGCGGTTCGAGCCGGCGCCGCGCGTCCCGGGCACGCCGCTGCGCCGCGCGGCCCACCGCGGCGTCTCGTATTGGGAAGGCCCCGGCCCGCGAGGCCGCGATCGGCGAATCCTGTACGGAACGCCCGATGGGCGTCTGCTCGCGCTCGACGCGGATACGGGTCGCCTCGCCGGCGGCTTCGGACGGGGCGGCATGGTCGACCTGCGCGAGGGCGTCGCCGACGGCTGGCCGAAGGCCGATCTGGGCGTCTCCTCGCCGCCCGCGATCTACCGCGACCTGGTGATCACGGGCACGCTGGTCCAGGAGTTCCCCGCCAGGGGTCCCGCGGGTGACGTCCGCGCCTACGACGCGCGCACGGGCGCGCTGGTCTGGCGCTTCCACACCGTTCCGCGCCCCGGAGAGCCGGGGCACGAGACGTGGGAGGGCGAGAGCTGGAAGGAGCGGTCGGGCGCGAACGTCTGGTCGGTGATGAGCGTCGACGTCGAGCGCGGCCTGGCCTTCCTCCCCGTGGGCTCGGCCACGTACGACTTCTACGGCGGCGATCGCCCGGGGGACAACCTCTTCGCGAACTCGCTCGTGGCCCTCGACGCGGCCACGGGGCGCCTGCGCTGGCACTTCCAGACCGTCCACCACGACCTGTGGGACTTCGACCTGCCCGCCCAACCGGCCCTGGTCACGGTGCGCCGCGACGGCCGCGAGGTGCCGGCGGTGGCGCAGGTGACCAAGTCGGGCTTCGTCTTCGTGTTCGACCGCGTGACCGGCCGGCCGCTGTTCGAGGTGCAGGAACGCCCCGTGCCCGGGAGCCGCGTGCCCGGCGAAGCCACCTCACCCACGCAGCCCGTGCCCGCGCGGCCGCCGCCGCTCGTCCGGCACGGGATCACGCGCGCGCAGCTCACCACCGTCACGCCCGAATCGCACCGCTATTGCGCGGGGATCTTCGACACGGTCCGCAACGGCGGGCTCTTCACCCCGCCCGACCGCGAGCTGACGCTGACGTTCCCGGGCACCCTCGGCGGGGCCACCTGGTCGGGCTCCACCTTCGACCCCACGACGCGGCGGCTCTACGTCAACGTCAACGAGGTCGGCGCCCTGGGCCGCATGGACGAGGCGCCGTCCGACTCGCCCGTTCCCTACCGCCGCGCGAGCCCGTGGGGAGAATACGCGCGCTTCTGGGACGAGAACGGCTGGCCGTGCCAGGAGCCACCCTGGGGCACGCTCCACGCCGTCGATCTCGACGCGGGCGCTCTCGCCTGGAGCGTCCCGCTCGGCGTGGTGGACGCCCTCGTCGAGCGCGGTCTCCCGCCGACCGGCGCCCTGAACCTCGGCGGCGCCATCGCCACCGCGGGAGGCCTCGTCTTCGTCGCCGGCACCAACGACAGCCGCTTCCGCGCCTTCGACGCACGTACGGGCCGGGAGCTGTGGACGGCCCGCCTGGAGGCGAGCGGCCACGCCACGCCGATGACCTATCGCGGGCGGAGCGGCCGGCAGCACGTGGTGGTCGCGGCCGGCGGCGGCGGCTACTTCAGCGGGACCGCATCGGACGTGGTGGCGGCGTACGTGCTGCCGTGACCCTCGCCAGCGCGAGCACGGAACGCTCGGCTGGTGCGGCCAGACGCCTCGTGACCGACGTGATCTGCGGGCGCGGCCCTCAGGCCCCGCTCGACATGCTCTCCAGGAATTCCTTGTTGCTCTTGGTCTTGCCCAGGCGCTCCAGCAGGAGCTCCATCGCTTCCACGGGCGAGAGCGCCGAGAGCACCTTGCGCAGGATCCAGACGCGGTTGAGCTCCTCCTTCGGAATGAGCAGCTCCTCCTTGCGCGTCCCGCTGCGGAGGATGTCGATCGAGGGGAAGATGCGCTTGTCGGTGAGCTTGCGGTCGAGCACGATCTCGGCGTTGCCCGTGCCCTTGAACTCCTCGAAGATGACGTCGTCCATCCGCGACCCCGTCTCCACCAGCGCGGAAGCGATGATGGTCAGGGAGCCGCCCTCTTCCACGTTGCGCGCCGCGCCGAAGAAGCGCTTCGGCCGCTGCAGGGCGTTGGAGTCCACGCCGCCGGAGAGCACCTTGCCGGACGGCGGCACGATGGTGTTGTAGGCGCGCGCCAGCCGCGTGATGGAGTCGAGCAGGATCACCACGTCCTTCTTGTGCTCCACCAGCCGCTTGGCCTTCTCCAGCACCATTTCCGCGACCTGCACGTGGCGGTCCGCCGGCTCGTCGAAGGTGGACGAGATGACCTCGCCGTGCACGGAGCGCTGCATGTCGGTCACCTCCTCGGGCCGCTCGTCGATGAGCAGCACGATGAGGATGATCTCGGGGTGGTTGGTGGTGACGGCGTTGGCGATGGCCTGCAGCAGCATCGTCTTGCCGGTGCGGGGCGCGGCCACGATCAGCGCGCGCTGGCCCTTGCCGAGCGGGCTCATGAGGTCCATCACCCGCGGCGAGACGTTCTCGGGGATCGTCTCCAGCCGGATCCGCTCCTGGGGATAGAGCGGGGTCAGGTTGTCGAAGAAGATCTTCTCCTTCGCCTTGTCCGGCGGCTCGAAGTTGACCGCGTCCACCTTGATGAGGGCGAAGTAGCGCTCGTCCTCCTTGGGCGGCCGGATCTGGCCGGAGATGGTGTCGCCCGTGCGCAGGTCGAACTTGCGGATCTGCGAGGGCGAGACGTAGATGTCGTCCGGCCCGGGCAGGTAGCAGTACTCCGGCGCGCGGAGAAAGCCGAAGCCGTCGGGCAGGATCTCCAGCACGCCCTCCGAGAAGATCAGCCCTTCCTTCTCGGCCTGGGCGCGCAGGATCTGGAAGACCAGCTCCTGCTTCTTCATGGTCGCGGCGCCCGGGATCTCGAGCGCCTTGGCCACGGCGGCCAGCTTCGTGATGTTCATCTCCTTGAGGTCGGCGAGGTCGAGGCGGTTCCGTGCCTGCTCGGCGGACGCCGGCCCGTTGGGTGGACGGCCCGAGCCGTCTCCCGGCCGAAGGGCGCCGTCCCCGCGGCCGACCTCGGCCGCGGGGTCCCGCGGACGCGCGGTTTCGGTCGCGCGGGGCGGTTCCGCCGGCGCCGGCGCGACA
>DATKEG010000178.1:0-13706 GCA_035544515.1 Vicinamibacteria bacterium
CGGGTCCTGCTCCAAGGTGACGGTGACGGCCGCTGCGGCGGCGGAGGCCTCCGCGGAGGCGGAGGCCCGGGAGGCGACAGGCACGCCGGTGATGGTTCCGTGCAGGGTCGCCGGCGAATCCGACGCCGAGAACAGCCCGCCCCCGCAACCCGTGGACAGGGCGGCGCCCAGCATCGCTACGAGGACCGCCAGCCGATTCCGCCGCGCGCTCATGCTCATGTCGTCGTCTCCTTCACCGTTCCCGAGGTCGAAGCCGCGGCCAGGATACGTCGGTTGGGCGGGGCGGCCGGGTGCGGGGACTCACTTCGCTCGGGGATGCGATCTAGAGCCGACGGTGCAGTGACTTACGACGTGTGCGGGATCACAGGAGGGCGCAAACGTTTCGAGGATGCTGCCACCCAGGAGGCGAAGATGCCCACGCGGCCGACGTCCACGTCCCGGGTCTTGAGGATCCTGGCGGCGCTCGCCGTGTCGGCGGCTCCGGCGCAGGCTCTGGACCTCGAGTGGGGGCTCCGGCTCGGCTACTACACGGACGTCGGCGAGCCGTTGGCGGCCGCCGAGACGGTGGTTCCGCTGAGCGGACGGCTCTCGTTCAACCCGAACCTGGAGTACGTGTTCGTGGCCGGCGTCCGCTACCTCACCCTGAACGCCGACGTGCTCCACGAATTCCGGACACAGGGCTCGCAGTCGGTGTGGGCCGGCGGGGGCCTGGGCATCGTGTCCGTGGACCCCGACGGCGTTCCGGAGGGCAGCACGGACCTCGCCGTCAACCTGCTGGCCGGCGTGGGCTTCCGCACCAGCGGCCGCCTGGTGCCGTACTTCCAGGCAAAGATCGTCTGGAAGGACGACACCGAGCTGGCCCTGTCCTTCGGAATCCGTTTCTGACACGTCGGGGTGGCCGCGCCGACGCGCTTCAGAACGAGAGACGCACGCTCAGCCTCACGTCGCGGCCCGGCAACGGCGCCAGGTCCTTCAGGAACGAGACGTGGTTGCGCGCCTCCTGGTCCGTGAGGTTCGTGCCTCGCAGCAGCACCTCCACGACCGACCGCCGCAGGAAGACCCGCCAGCCCAGGCTGGCGTTGAGCAGCGTGTAGCCCTCGGTCGCGCGCTCGAAGGAGGCGACGCGGTCCTGCTCGCCCGTGCCGCGCAGCTCCACCCGCCCGTGCCAGCTTCCGCCCTCGTAATGGAGCCCCACTCCATAACGGAACGGCGGTATGCGTGGCAGCGGCTCGCCCGTGGCGCGCAGCTCGGCTCGCACGTAATCGGCCATCAGGTCGAGGTCGACGTGGTGGGGTTCGGAGTGGAACAGCTCGACGTGGGCCTGCGCCTCGGCGCCGCGGAAGTCGGCGTCCCGCTGCACGAACCGGAACACCTGCAGGCCGTCCTCCTCCTCGCCCGTCGTCTCCTCGTAGATGTAGTCGTCGAAGCGGTTCAGGAAGACGTTGACCTGGCCGGCCACACGCCCCGTGCGCTTGCGCAGCGAGAGGTCGACGCCGAGGCTCTTCTCCTTGCCGAGTCCGGGGTCGCCGACCTCGAAGGCCCGCGTGGCCAGGTGAGGCCCGTTCGAGAAGAGCTCCTCCGCGTTGGGGAGCTTCGTGGACCGGGCCACGGTCAGGGCCCCGCCCCACCCCTGCGCGCCATGCCAGGCCACGCCGGCCGATCCGCTGTACCCGGTGAACCGGCGGTCGGCGGACACCCCGCCGCCGGCCTCGATGTCCTGGCGCTCCACGCGCCCGCCGAGCTGGAATCGCCAGGGGCCGCGCGCCGCCTCTTCGAAGAGGAAGAGCGCCCAGGTCCGGGTGAGGTTGGGTGGTACGAAGGCCTCCTCGCCGACGGCGGAGAAGTCCCGGCGAGAGCCCTGCAGTCCGAACGAGCCCGCGAAGGGTCCCGCGGCCCGGTGCCTCAACTCGAGCCGTCCTTCCCAGCTCTCGTTGCTGAAGACGGTGCCCGTCTCCTCGCCTTCGAGCTCCTCGTGCTCGTAGTCGGCGACCCCGAAGCGCAGGCGCACGGCCTGGAAGCCGGCGAACGGATCGCGCCATTCGCCGCGGAGGTCCCCCCGGCGCTGCCGCAGGTCGATCCGGACCGCCGCCTCCTCGTCCTCGTCTTCGGCGTGCTCCTCTTCCTCCCCTTCGTGTTCCTCCTCTTCGTGGTGGGCATGGCCGGGCACGCCGTAGAGGCTGTCGAGCCCGCTGACCGCGAGCCCGAGGAACCCCCGGTTGCCGACGAGCGAGGCGCCCACGCTGCCGCTGGTGTTGTCGAGGGCGCTGTTCCCGAGCGTGCCCTCGATCTGTTCGTGCTCCTCGCCTTCCTCGCCCTCCTCCGCGCGGAGGGCCGCCGACTCGGCGAACCCGGGGATGCCGACGTCGCTCGTCTTGCGCCTCAGGAAGTCCGCGTGCCAGGCGAACGGCTCCTTCCCGCCGCTGAGCGAGAAAGCGCCCGAACGCTCCTCGGCCGCGCTGGCACCGGACAGGTCGAGCTTGCCGTGCAAGGGACGGTCGGGCACGGTGTCGGGCACGCGGTCGTCGATGACGTTGACGACGCCTCCCACGGCGTTGCTCCCGTAGAGGAGCGTCGCCGGCCCGCGGACCACCTCCAACTGCTGGGCGCTGAGCGGATCGAAGCTCACCGCGTGATCGGGACTGGTGCTGGACGCGTCGGCGGTCCCCAACCCGTTCTGCATGATGCGGATGCGGTCGCCGCCCAACCCACGGATCACGGGCCGGCTGGCGCCGGGGCCGAAGTAGGTGGAGCTGACGCCGGGCTCCTGCGCGAGCGTCTCGCCCAGGGTGGGCTGCATCCGGAGCGACAGCTCGCGGCCGGAGAGCACGCTCACGGGCTGCGCGATCTCGCTCAACGTGGCCGCGCCTGGCGTGGCGGTCACCACCACGACTTCCTGATGCAGCGCGTGGTCGAGCGTGACCTCGAGGGTCAGGTCCTGCGCCGCCGCCACCTCCACGCGCGCCACGCTCAGTCCCGCGCGCGCGCTCTCCGCCTGGATGATGTAGGCGCCGGGGGGTACGCCCTCGAAATGGAAGCGCCCCGATTCGTCCACCTCGACGCGGCGGCCCAGCTCGACGATCTCGACGTGCGCGTCCCGCGCGGGCTCACCCGACGACGCCAGCACGCGGCCGCTCACCGTTCCCGTGGCGGCGATCGCGGGCGGCCTGGCCCCTTGCGCGCGCGCCACACCCGCGGCCAGCACCAGCGTCAGGACGAGCAGCGCACGTGTACGGATACGACCTCTCGACGGCGACTTCTCCGGCATTTTCCCTCCCATGCGCCACGCGGAGCGCTCGCGGAAGCCCTCGGAAGACCTCGGATGTGCGTGAAAGCCGGGTCAGGCGCCGAGAGGCGGCCCGCGGGAGGAGCGATCGGAAGGAGGGGCCTGGGTGACGGCGAGGGTGGCGGCCGCGGCGGGCGCGCCCGCGCAGACGAGCACCACGGCCGGACCGGGCGCCGCCGTCGGCGCCGCCGCCCGCACGTGCGCGGCGCGGCAGACCAGGCAGTGGATCTCCGTCTGGCAGCCGTCGTCCGTGTGCTCGACGAAGCCCTGCAGCAGCAGTGCGCCGGCGAGGACGGCCAGCGCGAGCACGCCGGCCAGGGCAGGGCGGCGGGACGGCATCCTCCGACAGATTAGTCGCACGGGAAACCGGACGTCAAGCGGTCCGCGCGGCAGGCGGTATCATCGGCTTTTCGGCGCGGACGAACCCGTGGCAGAGGTTCGCGAGCTCCTAGGCCCGGCGGCGCCCGGCTGTTACATTCTGGCGCATGCCCGCGAGCCCCTCGCCCTCCCACCTGCCGGCCGCCGCGCCCCTGCGCGGCCGGTCGTATCGCTACTACGACCTGGTCATGGCCGCGTTCGTGACCGTGCTCCTCTGCGCCAACCTGATCGGGGCCTCGAAGGTGGCGCGGATCGGCGCGTTCACGTTCGGGGCGGGCGTGCTGTTCTTCCCGCTCAGCTACGTTTTCGGCGACGTGCTGACCGAGGTCTACGGCTACGCGCGCGCGCGCAAGGTGGTGTGGGCGGGGTTCGCGGCCATGGCCTTCGCCTCCGTGATGAGCTGGGTGGCGCTGGCCTTCCCTCCGGCGCCGGGGTGGCCGCACCAGGACGCGTTCCAGACCGTCTTCGGGAACACGCCCCGGATCGTGCTCGCCTCGCTCGTGGCCTACTTCTGCGGAGAGTTCGCGAACTCGTACACGCTGGCCCGGCTCAAGGTGCGCACCGAGGGCCGCTTCCTCTGGCTGCGCACCATCGGCTCGACTATCGTGGGCGAAGGCGTGGATTCGCTCCTCTTCTACCCGCTGGCCTTCCTCGGCGTCTGGACGAGCGAGCTCGTCCTCACGGTGATGTTGACCAACTACCTGGTCAAGGTGGGCTGGGAGGCGGCGATCACGCCGGCCACCTACCGGATCGTGGGGTTCCTCAAGCGCGCGGAGGCCGAGGACTACTACGACCGCGACACGAACTTCACGCCCTTCTCCCTCAAGGCCTGAGCCCGTGGCCGCGGACCCCGCCGCCCGCTGGCTCGAGGCGCTGGAGAAGCGCCACCTGAAGGACCTCACGTTCCCGGAGGTGCGGCGCGCGCTGCAGGCGCTCTCGTCGCTCTACGTGGAGCGGAGGGGGAAGCTGGCGGAGGGCGCCGCGCTCGAAGGCGCGGGCAAGCGCGCGGCGTTCGCGCTGTATTACGGCCCGCTGCACTTCCTGCTCGTCCGCCAGATCGTCCGCGCGCTCGGCGCGGCGACACCCCGGCCGGCGCGCGTCGTGGACCTGGGCTGCGGCACGGGGGCGGCCGGAGGGGCCCTGGCCCTGGAGGCCGGAGGCGCGGTCGTCACGGCGGTGGACCGCAACGGCTGGGCGGTGGACGAGACGCGCTGGACGCTGGCGCAGCTCGGGCTGCCGGGGTCGGCGCGGAAGGGCGCCGTGCCGGCCGTCCCGGATATCGGCCGAAGGGACGCGGTCGTCGCCGCGTTCACGGTCAACGAGCTGCCCCAAGCGGTCCGCGAACGCTTGCGCGACCGGCTGGTGGCCGCGGCCGAGGCCGGCGCGCGGGTGCTGGTGGTCGAGCCCCTGGCGCGGCGCGCACTGGGCTGGTGGCCGGAATGGGAGGAGGTGTTCGTGGGCCGCGGAGGGCGTCACGACGAGTGGCGCTTCCCCGCCGACCTGCCTCCGCTCGTGGCGCGGCTCGACCGCGCGGCCGGCCTGGACCATCGCGTGCTGACCGGGCGCTCGCTGTACCTGCCCGGCGTCAGGAGCCCGACGCCGCCGGTTTCTCCGCCGCCGGCCGCGCCAGCTCCTCGTCGATGATCTGGGCGAAGGCCTCGTAGGGCTGGGCGCCGGTGAGGAGCCGTCCGTTGATGAAGAAGGCCGGCGTGCCGCTCAGGCCCAGGCGGCTCGCCTCCTCGGCGTCGCGCCGCCATTCGGGCGTGTATTTGCCCGAGTCCAGGCACTGGTTGAAGGCGGCCGCGTCCAGACCGAGCGCCACCGCGTGCTCCTTGAGGTCGGCGGGGGCGAGCTTCTGTTGGTTCGCGAAGAGCCGGTCGTGCATCTCCCAGAACTTGTCCTGGTCGTCCGCGCAGTGGGCGGCCTCCGCGGCGTGCCCGGCGTTCTTGTGGATGCTGAGCAGCGGGAGGTCGCGGAACACGATGCGGACCTTGCCCGCGTAGGTCTCCTGCAGCCGGGCCAGCGTGGGGTTCACGCGCGCGCAGAAGGGACACTGGAAATCCGAGAACTCGATCACGGTCACCGGCGCTCCGGCCGGTCCCTTCGCGGGGTTGCCGGCCTCGCCCACTTCCGCGCGCGGCGGCTCGAGCATGATCCTGACGTTGGCCTTCGTCCGCAGCTCCTTGAGGTACGCGGCCCGCCGCTCGCGCACGCGCTGCTGCCGCAGGCCGGCCTCGACCTGCACGAGGGCCTGCTCCTCCGGCGTCTGGCCGAACCGTGCCTTGTTGCTGTCGTAGAACGCCTTCTTCTCGGCCTCGGTGACCGGAGCGGCCTTGCCTTCGACCTCCAGCCGCGTCAGCTCGTCCACCCCGACCTTGCGCGCGGCGGCCTCCGCGTCGAGCAGGCGCTTGCCGATCGTGTCGTCGAGGACCTGCCGGCGCACCTGGTACTCCTGCTGGCGGACCTGGAACAGACGGCCGCCCGCGAGCTCGTCGAGCTCGGCGGCGGTGATGGGCGTGCCCGCGACCTCGGCGACCGGCTCTTGAGCGGTGGCCACGGGGCGAGCCTGGGTCTTTTCGGCGGCTTCCGCGGGGGAGGGGGAGCCGGGAACGATGCCCCAGGCCAGGGCCACGCAGGCGGCAGACGGCCACGATCGCAGGCGCATGCCCGGCATCATATCCGAGCGGCGGGCCGGTCGTGAAACGCGAGGGCGGCGAAGCTGACCACGCTGGCGTCGTCGATGTTCCACTGCTCGTAACGGGCCACGCGGGCGCTCGCGGGGGCCACCGCCTTCAGGAAGGCGTAGAGCGGAGACGCCCCGCACCATCTCAGCTCGTCGCCTTTCTCGCGCACCAGCTCCCAGAAGCCGCGCGCGTCGCCCGCGGCGATGCGCTCGAACCGGGCCCGGTCGCGCTCGGCCACTTCCAGCATGAGGCCTTGCTCGGCCCGGGCCTCGAAGGCGTCCCCGTAGCGCCGGCCCATGTGCGCCATGTCCACCCCGAGCACCCAGGTCAGGGCGCGGCCCTCGCGGGCCGCCACCTCGCCCAGGGCGCTCAGGAAGCGTTCGACGCCGGGATCGTCGTCGGGCAGTCCACCCTCCTGCGTGCTGCGGGCGAAGGGACCGCAGAGGATGGGCAGGATGCGCACCCCGGGGCCGAACAGGTGCTGGAGGAACACCACCTGGAACTCGATCGAGTGCTCGATGGAGTGGCAGTAGTCCTCGACGCGCACGGCGGCGCCGCCCCTTTCCACGAGCTCGTCCACCAGGCGGTGGTCGACCGCGGCCTCGCCCAGCGGCGTGAGGAACGGCTTGCGCGTGAGGCCGAACGCGTCGGGCTCGCCGTAGTGCGAGGTGCCGAGGATGGCGTAGGTCCGCCGCGCGGGCTCCGGGCCCAGCGCGCGGTAGGCCGCCTGGTAGGACCGCCAGCCGCCCTCGGGGCTCACGTGCGGCGCCGCGATCCCGAGGAGCGGGCCGCGCGCGAGCGTGTCCGCGGGCGGCGCGCCGCCGTCCGGCTCCTCCACGTAGCGGGCCATCACCTGCCGCAGGGTGTCCGCCTGCACCGGGTACGCGGAGCCCGCGTGCGCGGCCGTGCGCGCCTCCGCGTCGGCGAAGGCACGCGTGCGCTCGTCTCGCAGGCCGGCGAACACCTCGTCCTCGAGGAAACCGGCCTCGCTGAGCGTGTCGGCCAGGTGGTCGATCAGCTGGCCCACCCGGACGTCGCCGCTGAGCCGGACGAGCGCCTCCGCCACCTGGTGCCGCTCGTACCTGCCGTTGAAGAACGCCAGGCAGGGCACGAGGCCCGAGGGGATGACGAGCACGGCCTCCGCGAACCGGAACGGGTCACGCATGAGGAGACCCGGCCGGTCCGCCGCCGGCGAGGGCATGAGGTCGAGGTTCCGCCGGAGGGCGGGAAGGACACGGGTCACCCGACCATGTTACCGCCCGGATCCGGTGAGAGCCGCGATCACCGCGTCCCACGAGATGCCCTGGACCGACGCGCGTCCCGCCGCGCCCATCGCACGAGCCTCGGCCGGCCGCGCGAGGAGTCGAGCGAGGGCGGAGGCCACCGCTTCCGGTTCCGGCGCCGCCACCAGGCCCGTCTCGCCGTCGCGCACGAACTCCAGGGGGCCGCCCGCGTCGGTGGTCGTCACCACGGGCTTGCCGGAATGGAACGCCTCGAGCGTCACCAGGCCGTAGTCCTCGTCCCAGGGAGCGTAGTAGACGCCTCCGCACCGCGCGTACAGGTCCTTGACGTCCGCCTCCTCCACCCAGCCACGGAACTCGACGCGATCGCGGACGCCGAGCCGGTCGGCCAGGGCGACGAGGGCGTTCTTCTGCGTGCCCTCGCCCACCACGACCACGCGGGCGGGCGGGGGCAGGCCGGCCGCCACCGCGCGCACGAGCAGGTCCACGCGCTTGAGCGTCTCGAGCCGCCCCACCGAGAGCACGAACGGCTCGAAGCCGGCGCAGCGCCAGCGCTCGGGCTCCCGGAGGGGCAGGCGCAGCACCTCCGCCTCCAGGCCGTTGAAGCGACGGAGGCGCGCGGCGTTGTTCTCGGACGTGGTGAAGACGCGCCGGCACTCCCGCAGCGCACGCGTGTCCAGCTCGACGACGTGCTCGCGGAGGGCCCGGCCCTCCGGCGTCTCGGGAAAGCCGTCGATCCCCGCCTCGTGGAGGTCGTAGGCCTGGCGGAACTGGTGGAAGAGCCACACGACCTTGTGGGGATGCCGCGCGACGTACGACGGGAAGCGCGTGGCGATGAGGAGGTCGACCTCCACGGGCCCGGCGCGCGAGAGGTCGAGCATCCGCCAGGCCAGGGCGCTCCGCACGGCTTCCCGGCGGGGGTTCCACTGGAACGGGAGCCGGACCACCTCGGACTGGAACCCGCGCGCCAGCAGCTCGCGGTGCAGCGCCGCCGTGTGCCACTCGGCCCCGCCGCGCTGGAACGGGACCTGGGTCGCGGCCACGAGGACCGTGCGGGGTCGCATGCAGGAGCGAAGCATAGTGGATCGTGCGGGTACAATTCAGGGGCCGTGACGAGAAAGGGAGCACCGTCCTGAGCGACGACCGCGAGCGCGTGGCGGAGGAGCTGCGCCGGATCCGTGAGGCGGTCCGCGACCGCGCGCTCGTGGAGCGCCGGCCGGAAGACGTGCTGGGCCAGGCGCCCGCGGTGCGCGTGGCGGAGGCGGCGCCTCCGCCGCCGTCCGCGGGAGAGGTCGCGCCGCCGCCGCCGCGGCCCGACGCCGCGGGCGTCAACGCCCTGTGGGACGTCCGCGGCGCGTCCGGGCCGAGGGGGCTCAAGGGCACCCTGGCCCGGCTCGTCCGCCGGTTCATGGCTCCGGCGGTGGACGCGCAGGTCTCGTTCAACGCGCGCCAGGTGCAGCTCGACAACGAGCTGCTGGCCTACATCGACGCCCGCCTGGAGGCCACGCACCGCCACTACGACGCCGTGCTCGGCGGCTACGGCCGCCACCTGGAAGACATCGACAAGCGCCACCTGATCCTGCAGGAGGAGCTGGTCGCCCACATCCACGACCTGGTCAAGCGGATCGACCTCGTCCTCTCCGAGTCCGAGCGCGGCCGGCTCTCGCTGGAGTTCGCGCTGCGCGACCTGCGGGCCCGGCTCGAGCAGCGGCCGCGGTGAAGCTCGCGGTCTGGAGCCCTCTCCCACCCTCGCCCTCCGGCATCGCGGACTACGTGGCGGAGCAGCTCGGCCCTCTCTCTCGCCGGTGCGACGTGCGGGTGGTGGTGGAGGATCCGGCGGCGGTGGCGCCGGCGGCGGCGCACGGCCTTCCCCTCGTGCGCGCGGACGACCCGGGGGAGGCCGACCTCGACCTCTACCACCTCGGCAACTCCGCGTCCCACGCCTACGTCTACCGGGCCGCGCTGGCGCGCCCGGGCGTCGCGGTCCTGCACGACTACTCTCTCCACCACCTGGTCCTCGGCGAGACCGTCGAGCGGGGCGACCGCACCGGCTACCTCGACGAGATGCGCCGCGCGCACGGCGAGGCGGGCACGTTCGTGGGACGGCAGGTCGCGCGCGCGCTGGGCGGAGACCTCCTGCCCGCCCTCTTCCCCCTGAACGACCGCGTGCTCGACTCCTGCCTCGCGGTGGTCGGCCTGACCCGGTACGTCGTGTCGCGGGCGGCCGTGCGCCTGCGCGAGCGGCCGGTCCTCCACCTGCCGCACCATGTCGCGCTCCCGCTCCACCCGGTGCCGTCCCGTGACGAGGCCCGCCGCGCGCTCGGCCTTCCCGCGCACGCGCTCATCCTGACGGCTCCGGGCCTGGCCACCGCGTCCAAGCGGCTCGACGTCGCCCTGCGCGTGGCCGGCCGGCTCGCCGCGCGACACCACTCCCTGCGCTTCGTCGTGGCCGGCGACCGCGACGCGCGGCTCCCGCTCGTGGAATGGGCCCGGGCGGCCGGTCTGGGCGGCGGCCTCGTGGTCACCGGCCGTCTCGGCCTCGACGACTTCGTCCGCCACCTCGCCGCCGCCGACGTCATCGTGGCGCTGCGCTTCCCCACCCACGGCGAGATCTCGGGCGCCCTGGTGCGCGCGCTCGGCGTCGGCCGGCCGGCGCTGGTGACCGCGGGCACGCCCTCCGCGGACGAGTTCCCCGAAGGGTGCGTGATCCCGGTGACGCCGGGCGTGACGGAGGAGGCGGAGCTCGAGGCGATCCTCTCCCGCCTTCTCGCCGACGAGGCGCTGCGCGAGACGATCGGCCGCCTCGCGCGCGCGCACGTCACCGCGCACCACGACCTCGCTTCGACCGTGGCTCGGCTGGCCTCCTTCCTCGAAGAGGTCCGCGGCGGCAAGGACGCGCTCGTGGCCGAGGTCGAGCGCCGGCGCGCCTCCGAAGGCAGCCTGCTCGGCTACCTGCGGGACGAGGTGCGCTGGGCCGCCCGCGACCTCGGCCTGGCCGACACGCCGCCCGAGATCGAGACCGTGCTGGCCGGCCTCCTTCGCGGGACTCCCTGAAGGCTACTCGACCAGCGTGGCGAACCCCCGGCGCGACAGGTCGCGGAAGATGACCGCGCCCGCCGCCACCGCGACCGCGACGTAGAGCAGCCCGGCCGTGAAGCTGCCGAAGAGCAGCTCCCCGGCGGCGAACAGCGTGCAGTAGACGAGGACGACCCCGGCCACGGTGTCGGCGAGCAGGGCGCCGAGGCCGCGGTCGGGGGCGACGTCGGGGATCGCGCGCGCCACCGGCGCCCAACCCGGTCCCCCGGGGTGCACGCGGCGGAAGAAGGCCTGCAGCGTCGCGGCGTCCGTGGGCGGCGTCAGGAACGTGACGGCCAGCCAGGCCACCGTCGTGATCCCCACGATGACGTACAGCGTTTCCGGGAAGGCCACGGTCGTGAACGCGCGCAGGTAGCCGTAGACGGCCAAGGGCGTCACCATGGCCGCGATCTCGCTCCAGGCGTTGATGCGCCACCAGTACCAGCGCAGGATCAGGACGAGGCCCAGCCCCGCGCCCGCCTCGATGATGAAGGCCCAGGCGCCGGAGATCGTCTCCAGGATGCTGGTCACGAACAGCGAAAACACCATGAGCACCACGGTCATGACCCGCGAGAGCTTGACCAGCGCCTTGTCGTCCGCCTGCGGGTTCAGGAAGCGCCGGTAGAAGTCGTTCATCACGTACGACGTGCCCCAGTTGAGCTGGGTGGCGATGGTGGACATGTAGGCCGCGAAGAAGGACGCCACGAGCATGCCCCGCAGGCCTTCGGGCAGGTGGTCGCGCATCGCGTACACGTAGCCCAGCCGCTTCTCGTCCGCCGCCAGCTCCGGGTAGAGCACCAGCGAGGCCAGCCCCACCACGATCCAGGGCCAGGGCCGCACGCAGTAGTGCGCGACCTGGAACCAGAGCGTGGCCAAGAGCGAGTGCTTCTCGTCCTTCGCCGACATCATGCGCTGGGCGATGTAGCCGCCGCCGCCCGGCTCCGCCCCCGGGTACCAGGAGGCCCACCACTGCACCCCCACGTAGGCGAAGAACGCGCTGAAGCTGAGCGCGAACGCGCCCGCCACCTCCCCCGCCGAGGCCTGGCCGACGGCGGGGGTCATCCGCAGCGTCCACTCCGGCAGCTGCGCGCGCAGCCCGGACAGGCCGCCGATCTCCGGCAGGCCCAGCACCACCACCGCCAGCACGGTCGTGCCCACCATGGCCAGGACGAACTGGAAGGCGTCGGTCAGGGCCACTCCCCAGAGCCCCGAGAGGGCGGAGTAGATCGCGGTGACGAGCAGCGCCGCGCCCACGTACAGGAGGACGCGCTCGCGCGCGATGCCGAACATGCCCTCCAGGACCGTGGCCATGGCCAGGTTGACCCAGCCGATGATCACGCAGTTCATGAAGATGCCGAGGTAGAGGGCGCGGAAGCCGCGCAGGAAGGCCGCGCTGCCGCCCGTGTAGCGCAGCTCCACGAACTCCACGTCGGTCAGGATCCCCGCGCGCCGCCACAGCCGGGCGAAGAAGAAGACGGTCACCATGCCCCCGAACATGAAGTTCCACCAGAGCCAGTTCCCGGCGATGCCGTTGCGGGCCACCATCTCGGTGACGGCCAGGGGCGTGTCCGCGGCGAACGTCGTGGCCACCATGGACGTGCCGGCCAGCCACCAGGGAAGCTGGCGGCCGGAGAGGAAGAACTCCTCGACGCTCGACCCGGCGCGGCGGGCATAGAGGAGGCCGATGCCCGCGCTGAAGAGGAAATACACGACGACGATGGCCCAGTCGAGGGTCGTCATACGGCGGGCAGACTATGGCGGGGGGGAACGGCAGTCAAACTATGAATTGTCCCCGTGTGGCGGGATGACGTGCCAGGCAGGGTAACACGTGGTCCGGTAGGAACGGCGGATGAAGCCGTCCGCGGTCAGGATGTCGTATTGGTCGTTGAACGCGTTGGAGTTCTTGACCGCCACCTCCTCGCCGTCGTCGTAGGCGCACAGCCCGGCCAGGCGGAGGTTGTGGACGACGGCCTTGACGTAGGCCGTCGGGTCGGCGGTCCGATAGTTGTTGGTCCCGCGCGCCGCACGGAAATCGAAGTACTCGGGGTGCTCGGCGATCGCCCGGTCGATGGCGGCCTCCAGCGCGGCCTGGAACGTCGGCGCCTCGCGCGGACACGCGGTCCCCTCACCCGAGCCGCGCGGAAGGCCGCAGCCGATCGGCGGAGGCGTCGGGGTGGGCGCGGGCGTCGGAGCGGGCGTGGGAGTCGGCGCGACGGGCGGCGCGGTGGGCAGCGCACGGTTGCAGGCGGCGAGCAGCACGGCGGTGAGGAACGACGCGGCGACGGTCCTCGAGCGGTTCATGGGTCCCTCCAACGGGAAAATCCAATCAGGGTGCGGGGTGTGCGGTGGATGTCCCCTGGAGTACCTGCCGAGCCCTTCGCCTACCCTGGCGGTTCGAACGGCGCGCGAATGATAGCAGAACGACGGCGCTCGAGAGGCGGCGCGCGGGTGGCCTCCGCGCGGAGGATGGCGGCGTCCGAAAACGGCTGGTCCGGTGCACGGCCCGCCGGTAACATGACCGCCGTGGGGAACGTCCACGGCTTCGACCGGAAAACACTCGACCGGGCCCGCCTGAGCGGGGGTCTCGCCGCCGAGAGCCGGGAGGAAGTCGTCCTCAGTCTCGCCTTCCGGCCCCCGTACGACTGGGCCCAGGTGCGCGACTTCCTGGCCGCGCGCGCGGTGCCCGGAGTCGAGCGGGTCGACGCGCACGGCTATGCGCGGACGGTGACCACGGCGGACGGTCACGCTCTGGTCCGCGTCCGCGCCCTCGAGCGCGAGCACGCGCTCGAGCTCCGCGTGCGCGGCGCGGCACCGGGGATGCTGTTCCAGATCTGCTCCACCGCCCGGCGCGTGTTCGACCTCGCCGCGGACCCGGCGCGCATCGCCCGGGCGCTCCGGCGGGACCCGCTGCTCGCATCGCTGGTCGAGCGCCGGTCCGGCGTCCGCATCCCCGGGGTCTGGGACCCCTTCGAGTGCGCGGTGCGGGCGGTGGTCGGGCAACAGGTCAGCGTCGCGGCCGCGCGCACCCTGGCCGCGCGCCTGGTC
>DATKEG010000179.1:0-2067 GCA_035544515.1 Vicinamibacteria bacterium
CCCTTGAACTCGGCGCCCAGCTGCCAGACCGAATTGAGCTCCTTGTCGAGCTTCACCTTCGGCAGGCGGTACTCCGGGATGCCGTAGCGGAGCATGCCGCCCTGCTTCTGCATCATGTCGAAGACCGTCACCGCGTGGCCCCCGAGCGCCAGGTAGTACGCCGCGGTCATGCCGGCGGGGCCGGCGCCCACGACGGCGACCTTCCGGCCCGTGGCCGGCTCCTTCGGGAACGGCGTCGGTGCGACGTCCATCTCGAGCGAGAGCTCACCGCCGTAGCCGTGGCACTGGCGGATCGCGATCTCCTCTTCCACGAGACCGCGGCGGCACACCTCCTGGCACGGCGCGGGGCACACCAGGCCAAGCGCGTACGGGAAGGGCAGGACCTCCTTGACCAGGCGTGCCGCCTCGACGTGCTGGCCCTTGGCCATGAGCTCGAGGTACCCGGGGATGTCGATGTGCGTGGGGCACGAGACCTGGCACGGAGGCATGCAGTACGCGTTGTGGTCGCTGAGGATGTACTCGAGGTTCTGCTTTCGCATGGAGAAGAGGCCCTCGCTCGTCGCCTTGACCTTCATCCCCGCGGTCACCGGCAGGTGACACGACGGCATCGGCCGCTCGTATCCCTCCACCTCGACCAGGCACATGCGGCAGGCGGCGGCGGGCGCGAGCTTCTCATCGTCGCAGAGCGTCGGCACGTTGAAGCCGGCGCGCTGTGCGGCGCGGAGGATGGCCTCGCCCACGATGGCCGTGACCTCCTGCCCGTCGATCTCGATGGAGCAGGTGGGCTGTCCAGACGGGATCTCGCCGTGATGCGAGATGGTCGGGATCTGCGACTCGCCGGGTTGGACGTAGCGCTCGAGAAGACTCACGGTTGGACCATAGTTTCATAGCGCCGCGTGCGCGCCGGTGTGCACGTTCCTGTCGGGCACTTGCGGTCCTGGATGTGAGCGCGGTAGTCGTCAGCGAACTCGTTCATCGTGGTGCGCAGGATCGAGGCGCTGGTGATGCCGAACCCGCAGAGCGAGAAGTCGGCGAGGTGATCGCCGAGCTCGGCCAGCCAGGGCAGATCGTCCTCGCGGCCTACGTTCGAGTAGATGCCCTCGAGGATCCCGCCAACGCGCTTGGTGCCGACGCGGCAGGGCACGCAGATGGCGCACGTCTCCTTCGAGAGGTACGCGAAGAGGCGCGCCGCCTCGTTCACGATGCAGACGCCCTCGGGGATGGCGCGGATCTGTCCGGAGCCGACGTGCGTGCCCAGTGCCTTCAGGTCCTCGTAGTCCAGGCGCGCGTCGACGCGCGAGGCGTTCAGAAGACCGCCGGTCGGCCCGCCGACGTGGATGGCCTTGAGAGCGTGCGTGACGCCACCCGCCTCCTGGATGATCTCACCCAGCGTGCTGCCGAAGTTGACCTCGTAGACGCCGGGCTGCGCGACCGCCCCGGTGACGGACACGAGCTTCGTCCCTCGTGAAGCGCTGGTGCCGGCGATGCGGAACGCCTCGGGCCCGTCGCGGACGATGAGCGGCAGTGGCGCGAGCGTCTCGGCGCAGGAGATGAGCGTCGGGCGCAGGCGGAGCCCTTGCTCGGCCGGGAAGGGCGGCCGCTGCCGGGCCATGGCGCGCCTGGACTCGAGGACCGCAAGCAGCGCGCTCTCCTCCCCGCCCATGAACCCGCCGGGGCCGATGGCGATCTCGATCGTGACGCCGGCGTTCGCGAGCTCCCCCGCTCTGCGCGCGATGGCGCCCTCGGCCGCGGTCCGTGCTTGCGCCGCCTCCGGATGCATGTAGAGATAGGTCTGCGCCGCGCCTACCGTGCGCGCCGCGATCGCGATCCCGTCGATCACCAGCTCGGGGCGGCGCTCGATCAGCGTGCGTGAGAGCGGGCTGTCGGGGTCGGCGTCGTATGCGTTGGCCACAACGAAGGCCTGGCCGCCGTTCGCCGCGGTGCGCCCCGCGCGGAGCTTGTCGGCCAGCGGGAATCCGGCGCCGCCGCGACCGCGGACCCTGGCCCGCTCGACGACGGCGATGACCTCGTCCGGACCCAGGGCGCGCGCGCGGTCGATCGCGCCTT
>DATKEG010000180.1:0-10178 GCA_035544515.1 Vicinamibacteria bacterium
GGAGGACCCTCCGGCGCTCGGCGTCGAGCGCCCACGGATCGCCCACCGCGAGCACCTGCGTTTCGTCCAGGCCGCGCGCGGCCATCCGCTCCATCACGCGCGCGCGGGCGTCGACCAGGAGCTTCGCGTCCAGCACGAGCGCGAGAATAACACAGGGCCTTTTGCCCGCCCGCCCCCGTGTTAGCATGAGTTGCAGGATGCACTTCCCATACGGCGCGCGCAGCGGAGCGTGCCGCATTCCGCGGCGGTTTTCCCTCGGAGGTCATGCTCTCCTGGCGTTCGGCGCTCGCAGCGGAGCGTTTCCTCTGCCGCGTCGCGAAGGGTTCACCCCGACGCGACGCGCTTGTAGACGATCGGCGCGGAGCGGAGAGCGCCGCATTCCGGTATGAAGCTCCGCAGGGCCGTGTTCCCCGCGGCGGGGCTGGGCACGCGCTTCCTTCCCGCCACCAAGGCGCAGCCGAAGGAGATGCTGCCGCTGGTCGACAAGCCGATCATCCAGTACGTGATCGAGGAAGCGGTGGCGGCCGGGCTCACGCAGATCATCATCGTGACCGGCCGGGGCAAAAACGCCATCGAGGACCACTTCGACACGTCCTACGAGCTGGAGAAGCTGCTGGAGTCGCGCGGCAAGACCGACCTGCTCGAACAGGTGCGCGCCATCTCCGGCATGATCTCGGTCGCCTACGTCCGCCAGGGCGAGGCCCTGGGCCTCGGCCATGCCGTGCTCATGGCCCGCGACCTCGTGGGCGACGAGCCCTTCGCGGTGATGCTCGGCGACGACATCATCGACAGCCCGGTCCCCTGCATGAAGCAGATGGTGGAGGTGTTCCACCGCTACGAGGGGCCCGTCATCGCCGTGCAGCAGGTGCCGAGGTCGGAGATCTCGGCCTACGGCGTGATCGACGCCGAGCCGGTGAAAGGCGACGACCGCGTCTACGCGATCCGCGACCTCGTGGAGAAGCCGCCCGCGGCCAAGGCGCCGAGCGACCTGGCCATCATCGGGCGCTACATCCTCACGCCCGACATCTTCGACGCGCTGGTCCAGACGCAGAGAGACGAGGGCGGCGAGCTCCAGCTCACCAACGGCTTCCGGGTGCTCAAGGAGAAGCGGCCGCTCTGGGGCTACCGCTTCGAGGGCGTACGGCACGACGCGGGCAACAAGCTCGGGTTCCTGAAGGCAACGGTGGAGTTCGCGCTCAAGCGGCCGGACCTGGGCGGCCCGTTCCGCGAATACCTGAAGACGCTGAAGCTCTAGCCGGAGTCTTTGGCGGTCTTGGCGGTCTTGGCGGCCGTCGAAGACGTCTCCGACGCGCTCGAGGGGCTAGGGGACGAACCGGTCGCGCCCTTGGCCGCGTCCGCCGACCCGCCGCCCTCCGCCCCGCTGGCCGCCTTTGCCTTCCCGTCCTTGGCGCCGGCGCCCTCGGCCCCCGACGACTTGCGCGCGTAATCGGTGATGTACCAGCCCGTCCCCTTGAACTGGATAGCGGGAGCGGACGGCAGCTTCTGCACGTCCTGGCCGCAGGTCGGGCACACGGTCAGCGCCGCGTCCGAGAACTTCCGGATGACCTCGAAACGCCCGCAGCGGCCGCACTGATACTCGTACAGGGGCAAGTCGCCTCCAGGATCGCGATCTTACCACCGCCGGCCGTGGACGCTCAGTCCACGGCCTGGAGCGCCAGGATCACGATGGCACAGGATACCGCGCCCCCACCCCTCCTCCGGCGAGGCGCTCAGTGCACCTCCGCCCAGCTCGAGCCGACACGGGCGTCCACCACCAGGGGCACGTCGAGCGGCAGGGCGCCTTCCATCACCTCGCGCACGAGCGTGCGCGCCGCCTCCGCTTCTTTCTCCGGGACCTCGAGCAGCAGCTCGTCGTGGATCTGCAGGATCAGCCGCGAGCGCATGTCTCGCCGGCGCAGCTCGCGATGAAGGTCGATCATCGCCTTCTTGATGAGGTCGGCGGCCGAGCCCTGCACGGGCGTGTTCATGGCCTGGCGCTCGGCCTCCATGCGCACCTGGAAGTTGGGCGACTTCAGGTCCGGCAGGCGGCGGAGCCGCCCCAGCAGCGTGCGCACGTGGCCGGTCTCGCGCGCGCGGGCGATGGTCTCGTCGATGAAGGAGCGCACCTGCGGGTACCGGGCGAAGTAGGTCTCGATGAAGGCCTCGGCCTGCTTCTGCGGGACCCCGATGTCCTTGGCCAGCGTGAACGCGGTCTTGCCGTACAGGAGCGCGTAGTTGACCATCTTCGAGACCCGGCGCTGCTCGTCGGGCGGTACCGGCGAAAGCGGGCCGAAGACCTCCCGCGACGTGCGGTCGTGGACGTCCTCCCCGCGCCGGAACGTGTCGATCAGCGTCGTGTCCTTCGAGAGGTGGGCGAGCACGCGCAGCTCGATCTGGCTGTAGTCGGCGGAGAGCAGCAGCCAGCCCGGGTCCGCCACGAACGCCTCGCGGATCTTGCGTCCCTCCGCCGTGCGGATGGGGATGTTCTGCAGGTTGGGATCGGAGACCGCGATGCGGCCCGTGGCCGCGACCGTCTGGTTGAAGGAGGCGTGGATGCGGCCGGTCTCCGGGTTGGCCAGCACGGGCAGGGCGTCCACGTAGGTGGACTTGAGCTTCTGCACCGAGCGGTACTCCAGGATGCGCCGGCAGACCTCGTGGTGCTGGGCCAGGTCCTCCAGCACGTCCTCCGCCGTGGACTGCGCGCGCGTCTTGGCCGTCTTCTTTCCCGAGCGCAGCCCCAGGCCGGTGAAGAGGACGTCGCGCAGCTGGATGGGCGAGTTGATGTTGAACTCGCGGCCGGCCAGCTCGTAGATGCGCCGGGTCAGCGCGGCGAGCTGTCCCTCCATCTCGCGGCTCATCTCGGCCAGGTAGGCGAGGTTGACGCGCACGCCCACCTGCTCCATCTCCGCCAGCACCTCCACCAGCGGCAGCTCCATGGCCTGGAAGACGTGGGAGAGGCCTTCCTCGGCGAGGCGCGCGGTCATGGGCGCGGACAGCCGCAAGGTGAGGTCCGCCTCCTGCGCCGCCGCGCGCGCCACCTCGGCCAGGGGGGCGCCCCCGACCGCGCCTTCCACGAGCGTGCCCGCCGGCCGCGCCCGCTCGGCCAGGTACTCGAAGGCGAGGTCCTCGATGGTGGTGGTGCGCCGGCCCGGATTGAGGAGGTAGGAGGCCACGAACGTGTCGAAGGCCAGGCCCTCGTAGCCCACGCCGGCGCGGCGAAGCACGACGCGGTCGAGCTTGCTGCGGGCGCTCAGCTTGCGCACGGCGGGGTCCTCGAAGAGGGGCCGCAGCAGCTCCAGGGCGCGCGCGGCCGGCACCGATTCGGCGAGCTCGAAAGGCGAGTGCTCGAACGGCACGTAGACGGCGCGTCCCGGCTCGCAGGCCAGGCCCAGGCCGACGATGCGCGCGCGCATGGCCTCGCGGCCGGCGCGCAGCAGGGCCACCGAGAGCTGGCCCCGCCCGCGGGCCCGTTCGATGAACGCGCGCAGGGAGGCTTCGGTGGAGACGATCTCGTGCACGGTGCCGGTCGGGGCCGGCTCGGGGGCGAACTCCTTGGCCAGGGCCACGAACTCCAGCTCGGTGAAGAGCCGGTTGGCCGCGGCGCGGTCCGGCGCCCCGCGGCGCAGCTCGTCGAGCGCGAGCGTCACGGGCACGTCGCGGCGCAGGGTCACCAGGTCCTTGGAGAGGCGCGCGTCGGCGGCGTGCTGCCGCAGCCCCTCGCGGTAGGCCGCGCGCTTGACCTTGTCCACGTTCTCCAGGACCCTTTCCAGGGACCCGTACTCCCTGATGAGGTCCCGCGCGCCCTTGTCGCCGATGCCGGGCACGCCGGGCACGTTGTCCACCGAGTCTCCGACCAGCGCGAGCATGTCCACCACGCGCGCGGGCGGGACCCCGAACTTCTCCTCGACCGTCTTCGCGTCGTAGAGCGTCGCTCCCGAACCCTCGCGACCGGGATTGAGCACGAGCACGTCTTCCGTGACGAGCTGCAGCAGGTCCTTGTCGCCCGAGACCACCACCACCCTGTAGCCCAGCTCCACCGCCTGCCGGGTCAGGGTGGCGATCACGTCGTCGGCCTCGTATCCCTTCACGTCGATGCGGGGCAGGCCGAAGGCCTCGCACACCCGGTACACGTAGGGGAGCTGCACGGCGAGATCGTCGTCCATGCGCCGGCGCGTCGCCTTGTACTCCTTGTACTGCTCGTGCCGGAAGGTCGCCCCCGGCAGGTCGAACGAGATCCCCACCCACTCGGGGTCCTCGTCCTGGTAGAGCTTGCGCAACATGGTCGTGAAGCCGTAGACGCCGCCCGTGGGCAGCCCGCGCGTGGTGGCCAACCCGCGGATGGCGAAGAAGGCGCGGTGCACCTGCGCGCTGCCGTCGATGAGGTAGACCGTCCTTTCGCGCCGGGGCATGGGCAGGACGGCAATGTTATCCTTCCCGCTCTCGATGCTGGGCCGAGCCGCCGCCCTCGTCCTCCTCGCCGCCGGCCTCCGCTCGTGCGTGGCCTACGAGTACGAGCACGAGTTCTGGCTGGAGGTGGACGGCTCGGGCACCGTCTTCGTCACCGGCCGGCCCGAGCACTGGGCCACCTTCAAGGGCCTGCCCCGGCCCGACGCCGACCCGGGCGCGCTGCGCGAGACGGCCCGGGATCTGTTCGAGCGCTCCGGCCTGCGCGTGCGCAAGGTGACGGTCACGCGCCGCGACGGCCGGCCCTACCTGTTCGTGGCGGCCGATTTCGACGACGTCAACCGCCTGCCGGGCACACCCGCCTTTCCCGACCTCCAGATCCGGCTCGCGCCGGCGGGAAGCGAACGCCTCCGCCTGGAAGGCGCGTGGCGGCCGCCATCCACGTCCGGTGCCGCGCGGTCCGAAGGGTTGATGGCCGTGCGCTTCCACCTGCCGAGCAAGGTCTTCGCCCACGACCACGCGTTCGCGGGCGTCGAGCGCGGCAACATCGTGGCCTGGCGGCAGGACCTGGCCCAGGGCCTCGCCGGCCACCCCCTCCCCTTCGGCGCGGTCATGGGCGACCGCAGCATCCTCAACACGACGGTGACGGTGTTCGCGGCGGCCATCGCGGGCGGACTCGGGATCGTGGCCCGGGCCGTCTACGGGCTGCTGCGGACGGGCCGCCGGCGCGCGCAGGCGGTGGTCGTGGCCGACCCCCGCTCGCGGGGGCGGGGTCCGGCTGACGGCTAGCTAGGCGCGCCGCCGCCGTCGCGCCACCGCGCGGCCGATCAGCTCCACGATCTTCTTCGCGCAGCCGCCGTCCACATCCTTCTCGGGCTGGAACTCCGCGACCTCGAGGGCGATCGTGCGCGGAGAGGCGACGAGCGCGGTGACCAGGTCGGAGACCTCGGCCAGCGAGAGGGCGGCGCCTTCGGTCCGCGAGCCCTTGGCCGGCATCTCGGCCGGATCGATCACGTCCACGTCGAGGTGGACGACGAGCGGCCCGTCCTCGTTCGCCACCGCGTCGAGGGCGAGGGCCGCCGTCGCGCGCATGCCCAGCCGCCGGGCGGCCATGGCCGGCAGGGCGAGTCCGAGGTCGCCCAGCGCCGGCCGCTCCCCGGGATCGAGCTCGCGAAAGCCGACCAGCGCGACGTGGTCCGGCTGCACGGCCGGCACGGGGCCGGCGGCCTCCACGACCTCCCGGGGACCGCGGCCGAGCGCGATGGCCAGGGCCATCCCGTCCAGGTGACCCGACGGCGTCGTCTCCGGCGTGTTCAGGTCGGCGTTGGCGTCGAGATAGACGAGGCCCACCGGCTGGCCCAGCGCGGCGAGCGCGCCGCCGACCGCGGCCGCGGCCAGCGTGCAGTCTCCGCCGAGGAGCACGGTGAACCCCTCGGCCAGGGCGCGCGTCATCTCGTCGGCGGCGGCCCGCACCGCGCACGCCACCACGTCCGCGTTGCGCGCCCGGGGATGGGCGGGATCGTCGCGGTGCGGGAAGAGCGACAGGTCGGACAGGTTCACCACGCGGGCGCCCGTCTCGCGCAGGCGCTCCAGGAGCCCGGCCTGCCGC
Organism: Vicinamibacteria bacterium; assembly: GCA_035544515.1. Classification (GTDB taxonomy): domain Bacteria; phylum Acidobacteriota; class Vicinamibacteria; order Fen-336; family Fen-336; genus DATKEG01. Next base: position 6,014 of record DATKEG010000180.1, read on the forward strand.
AGCGCGAAGGGCGCGCGTTCGAGGCCGGGCTGGGCCGCGCCCGCGGCGCTGGGCACGCCGAAGACCGCTACCTTGTCCGCCGCCATGCTCGCAGTATAATTCGGCTTCCAGCGCGCCGCCGCCCGCCGAGGCCCCATGTGAACATCAAGCTCTCCTTCACGCCCGTGTCCCAGAACGCGCTCGACCTGCTCGTCTTCGTGCTCGACGACGTCAAGACGCTGCACGCGGTGGACGATCCCGCGCTCGCCGCCCACCTGGAGCGCGCGCAGGGCGCCTTCCGCGAGAAGACGCTCAAGCGCGAGTACTTCGCCACGCTTCCCGACGGGGCGAGTGCCCGGGCGCTCGTCGCCTATTGGAGTCCCTCCCTGAAGAGCTGGAACCTGTGGGAGAACGTGAAGACGTTCACGGCCCGCGCGCTGCGCCTGGCCCGCGACCTGCGCCTGCCGCGCGTGGGCCTGGTGCTCAACGCGGGGGAGTCGGCGCCGCTGGTCGGCAAGGCGGTGGAGGGCGCGGTGGTGGGTGCCTACACGTTCGACAAGTACAAGCAGGAGAAGGACGAGTTCCTGCAGAAGGACGCCCAGCTCGTGGTGCTCGTGCACCCCGACCACTCGGCGGACGCGGAGGCGCGCAAGGCCCGCTACGCCTGGGTATCGGAGAACGTCAACCTCGCCCGCGACCTGATCAACGAGCCGGGCGCGGTGGTGACGCCGGCCTACCTGGCCGACCGCGCCGGGGAGATCGCCAAGGAGGTCTCCCTGGAGGTCGAGATCCTGGATCCGGCCGGCCTCAAGGCCCGCGGCTACGCCGGCACGCTGCGCGTGGGCCAGGGCAGCGCCAACCCTCCGCGCATGGTCATCCTGCGTCACGTGCCGCGCCAGGAGTCGCGCGAGACCCTCACGCTGGTGGGCAAGGGCATCACCTTCGACTCCGGCGGCATCAGCCTCAAGCCGGGCGACCGGATGTGGGAGATGAAGGGGGACATGGCGGGGGCGGCGGCCGTGCTCGGCTCGATGCGCGCGCTGGGCCGCCTGGCCCCGGACGTCAAGGTGGTGGGCGTGATGTGCTGCGCGGAGAACCTGCCGGACGCCAACGCCCAGCGTCCCGGCGACATCTTCACGGCCAAGAACGGCAAGTCGGTCATGGTGGACAACACCGACGCCGAGGGCCGCCTGGTGCTCATCGACGGCCTGGCGCGCGCGGGCGAGGAGGGCGCCACCCACGTGGTGGACATCGCGACCCTCACCGGCGCGTGCGTGCGGGCCCTGGGACCGAGCGTGGCCGGGATCATGGGCAACGACCGCGAGCTGGTGCAGCGCGTGATCCGCTCCGGCGAGCACCACGGCGAGGCGTTCTGGGAGCTGCCGCTCGTCGAGGAGTACCGGGAGACGCTCAAGACGCCCTACGCCGACATCAACAACATCGCCGCGGGTGGCGTGGCCGGCGCGATCACGGCCGGGCTCTTCCTGAGGGAGTTCGTGCCCGCGGACACCGCCTGGGCGCACCTCGACATCGCCGGCCCCATGTTCAAGGACAAGGACTGGAAGTACTACGAGGCCGGCGCGCTGGGGTTCGGCGTCAAGTCGCTGGTCGACCTCTGCGAGCGCTTCCACGATCCCCTGACGTAGTGTCTCTGGCGGCGCCCCGCGGCGCCGGGGAGGGAGACCTGTGCGGTCGCTCGGAGGGGTGGTGTGCGGCCTGGCCGTCCTGCTCGGGGCGGCGCCCGCCGCCGCGCAGTCGAAGTCGCTGCACTGGCGCCATCTCCAGGTGGCCGCGGACCTCGACGCCGACGGGCGCCTGCACGTGCGGGAACGCCACGCCATGGTGTTCACCGGGGACTGGAACGGCGGCGAGCGACGCTTCGACGTGCGCAAGGGCCAGTCGCTGCTCTTCCGCCGCATCAGCCGCGTCGGCCCGGCCACGGGCGCCCGGGAGCTGCGCCGGGGCGATCCTCCCCGCGTCGACGAATACGCCTGGGCCGACGCGAAGACCCTGCGCTGGCGGAGCCGCGCGCCGACCGACCCGCCGTTCCGCTCGACCGAGATCGTGTACGAGATCGACTACACGCTCTCGGGCCTCCTCGGTTTCCGCGAGGGCGTCTACGTCCTCGATCACGACTTCGCGTTTCCGGACCGCCCGGGTCCCATCGCGCGCTTCTCTCTCGAGCTTCGCCTGGACCGGGTCTGGCGCCCGCCCGCGGCCGTGGCCCCGCGCGTGGACGCGGGCCCCCTGCCGGTGGGGGCGGGGTACCCGGTCCGGCTCGCGTTGACCCATCTCGGCGCCGCGGCGCCCGCGCACGTGGATCATGGCTCGCCCGGCTGGCGGCGCTTGCTCCTCGCCCTGCTCGCCCTGGCCACGCTCGTCCGCCTCGCGCTCTTCTGGCACGGCGAGCGCACGTCCGGCCGCCTCGAGCCGCTGGTCCCACCCGACCGCATCGGCGCGGGCTGGCTCGAGCAGAACGTCCTCCGTTGGCCGGCGGAGGTCGTGGGCGCGACCTGGGAGCGCTCCGTGAGCGCGGCGGAAGTCGCGGCCACGCTGGCGCGGCTCGAGGCCGAGGGCCGGATCGAGACCTGGCCGGACGCGGGCGACCCCGACGTGCGCCACCTCCGCCTGCTCGTGCCCCGCACGGCGCTCGTCCATCACGAACGCCTGCTCCTCGACGCGCTCCTGGTCGGGAAAGAAGACGCGACGGACACGCGGGCGGTGAAGCGCCACTACAAGACGACGGGCTTCGATCCCGCGGGGGTGATCCGCTCCGCGCTCGAGACGCGCGTGGGCGAGCTGCTCGGCCCCGAGCGCCGCGGCGGCGTGGCGCGCGGGATGCCCACCGCCGTGCTGATGGTGGCCGGGCTCGCCGCGCTGGGCTGGGGGCTCGTGCGCGAAGCGGACGTGGTGGCCGTGTTCGCCGCCGGCGCCTCGCTCGTGGTGTACCTCGTCGGCGTCCCCCTGGCCCATCGGTGGCGCAAGCGCGTGGACGGCGGCGCGCTCGCGGCCGGCGGCCTGCTCGTGCCGATCGCGCTCCTTCTCGCGGCGGTCGCCTTCGTGCACGGCGCCGAGCCTCGGGTCGGCCTGGCCGCGCTTTTCGGAACCGTGGCGCTCGTCCTGGCCTTCGTCCACAGCCTGCTGAACCAGGCCGCCGCCACCGAGAGCAAGGCGGCGCTGCGCTTGCGCAAGCGGCTGACCGCCGCGCGGGAGTTCCTGCACGGCGAGCTGCGCCGGGGATCACCCGACGTCCAGGAGTCCTGGTTCCCGCACCTCCTCGCGCTCGGCCTGGCGGCGGAAGCCGACCGGTGGTCGGCGGCGCGCCCGGCCGCGCCGGCCGGACCCACGTCGTGGAGCGGCACGACGGGCGCCTCCACGTCGAGCCCTGAATCCCGATCGCCGGGTTTCAGCGCCGGCGGCGGCCGCTTCGGCGGCGCGGGCGCCTCGGGGTCCTGGGCGGCTACGGCTCAAGCCTTCTCGGCCAGCATCGCCGCCCCGAGCTCGTCGGGCTCCGGCGGCGGCAGCAGCTCGAGCGGCGGCTCGTCGAGCTCCAGCTCGGGCGGCGGGGGTGGGGGAGGCTGGTGACGCGGACGTGGATCGCCGGCCTGATCGCCGGAGACGTCCGAAGCCGGGCAGACGTGAAGCAGAGGGCGTTGTAGAGGCGGAGGCGGGTGGTGGGACCCGGGCGCCGCGGCACCGCGGGGCTAGGGCTGATGCGTCTTGGCTTGCAGGGCTCTCTGCGCCGACTTCACCTCGACGGCGATGACGTGGGCTTCGCCGGAAAGCATCTCCCAGGAGTGCTCCGCGTCCTGCATCCACATCACCTGTCCGGGATACGTATCGAGAAGGACGTTCTTGCCGTCCGGGAGCGCCAGGCTCAGGCGTGCCGTGCCGAGGCTGACGAAAACGAACGGCGGATGGGAATGCATGGGAGTCTTCCGGCCCTTGGCCGCACGCCCGTCGAAGACGCGGACGTGATCGTTCTCCAGGAGGACGTGGTGCACATCGGGGTCCACGGCCACCGCGTCATTGCCTTTCCGGGTGACAGCCGGCAGCGCACCCGCGGCCGACTTCTGCGCCGACTTCACCTCCACCGCGATGACGCGCACCTCTCCCGAGAGCAGCTCCCAGGAATGCTCCATGCCGTCGCCGAGCCACATGACCTGCCCCGGATGGACGTCGAGCA
>DATKEG010000181.1:0-8395 GCA_035544515.1 Vicinamibacteria bacterium
GCTACTGCCCCTGGGGCGCCCGGGTCGTGGGGCTGCTAGGCCGTTAACGCGGGCGCCCGCGACCGCACCAGGGCCTCGAACACCCTGCGGCCGTCGGCCGATCCCAGCAGCGGCTCGGCCGCCCGCTCGGGATGCGGCATCAGGCCGACCACGTTGCCCGCCTCGTTGCACACACCGGCGATCGCGCGCGCGCTCCCGTTGACGTTGGCCGCGTCGTCGAGCCGCCCGTCGGCCGTGGTGTATCGGAAGACGACCTGGCCCTGCCGCTCGAGGCGGTCCAGCTCCTCCTCGCTCGCGTAGAAGTTCCCCTCGCCGTGGGCGATGGGCATGGTCAGGACCTCACCCACCCTCAACCCCTCGGTGACCACGGTCTGGCCGCGCTCCACACGCACGTGCACGGGCCGGGACAGGAACTTGACGCCGCGGTTGCGCAGCATGGCCCCGGGCAGCAGCCCCGCCTCCTGCAGGATCTGGAAGCCGTTGCAGATGCCGAGCACAGGCCCTCCACGTGCCGCGAACTCGCCCACCGCGCGCATCACCGGGCTGAAGCGCGCGATGGCCCCCGTGCGCAGGTAATCGCCGTATGAGAAGCCGCCGGGCAGGATGACGGCCTCGAGGCCGGAGAGGTCCGCGTCCTTGTGCCACACGAACCGTGCGTCCTGGCCGCACACGTGCTTCACGACGTGGTACGCGTCGTGGTCGCAGTTCGAACCCGGGAACACCACCACTCCCACCGTCAAGGCTCCACCTCCACCCGAAAGCTCTCGATCACGGGATTCGACAGCACGCGGCGCGCGATCTCCTCCGCGGTCGCGCGGGCCTCGTCCGCGGGCACGCCCTCGAGGTCCACCTCGAAGAACTTGCCCTGGCGAACGTCGGCCACGCTCGCGTACCCCAGCGAGCGCAGCGCGTCGTGGATGGTGCGCCCCTGGGGGTCGAAGACCGACTTCTTCAGGGTCACGTAGACGCGGGCCCGGGGCATCCTCTACACCTCCTCCGCGGGAAGCTCCGCGAACACGCGGTCGAAGATGGCGTCCACGTGCTGCAGGTACTGCTCGAGGCGGAAGACCTCCGCCACCTCGTGCTCCTTCAAGACGGCGCGGATCTCGGGGTCGGCCGCCACGCGCTTGCGGAAATCGGTGTCCGCGCGCCAGGACTCCATGGCGTGGCGTTGCACCACGCGGTAGGCGTCCTCGCGGCGCATGCCCCGCGCCGTGAGCTGCAGCAGGAGCTGGCCGGAGAACACGAGGCCCCGCGTCGTCTCCAGGTTCTTGCGCATGCGCTCGGGATGGACGTTGAGCCCGCGCACGATGTCGGTGAAGCGGCGCAGCATGTGGTCGAGGGCCAGGAAGCTGTCGGGTACGATCACCCGCTCCACCGAGGAGTGGCTGATGTCGCGTTCGTGCCAGAGCGCCACGTTCTCCAGGGCGGCATGGGCGTTGGCTCGCAGGACGCGCGCCAGTCCCGTGATCTGTTCGCAGCCCACGGGGTTGCGCTTGTGCGGCATGGCCGAGGAACCCTTCTGCTTCTCCCCGAACGGCTCCTCCACCTCGCGCACCTCGGTCTTCTGGAGGGCGCGCACCTCCACCGCGAAGGTCTCCAGGCCGGCGCCCAGGATGGCCAGGGTCGAGAGCACCTCGGCGTGGCGGTCGCGCTGCAGCACCTGGGAGGAGATGGGCGAAGCGGCCAGGCCGAGCCTCGCGCACACGGCCTCCTCGACCGCCGGCGGCAGGTGCGAGAAGGTCCCCACCGCGCCCGAGAGCTTGCCCACGGAGATGGCGGCGTGGGCGCGCGCCAGGCGCTCCCGGTCCCGGGCCAGCTCGGCGTGCCAGAGCGCCAGCTTGAGCCCGAACGTCATCGGCTCGGCGTGCACTCCGTGCGTGCGCCCGATCATCGGGGTGTGCTTGAACTCGAAGGCGCGCCCGCGGACCGCCTCCATGAGCGCGAGCACGTCGTCGTCGAGGAGGTCCAGGGCGTCGCGCATCAGCATCGAGAGCGCGGTGTCCACTACGTCCGAGGAGGTGAGGCCGTAGTGCAGCCAGCGTCCTTCCGGACCGACGTTCTCGGCCACGTTGGACACGAACGCGATCACGTCGTGCTGGACTTCCCTCTCGATGGCCTCGATGCGCGCCACGTCGAAGCGGGCCTTCTCCTTGATCACGGCCAGGGCCTCGGGCGGCACGATGCCGCCTTCCGAGAGCACCTCGGTGGCCGCGATCTCCACCGCCAGCCAGGTGGCGAAGCGGCTCTCCTCCGACCAGATGCGGGCCATCTCCGGCCGCGAATAGCGAGGAATCATTTTCGGGGATGCGGCGCTCTACGCTCCGCGCTCATCGTCATCCAGCGCGTCGCGGCGAGATGAACCCGCCGAGATGCGCCGAGGAAACGCTCCGCTGCGAGCGCCGGACTCTCCCTAGCGCCGCAGTCTACCATCGCGGCTCGCGCCGGCCGACGGCGACCCTAGTCCGTCGTGGCCGGCGACGCGGAGAGGTAGGCGGCCAGGCTCTTCTCGGCCTGCTCGGGCTTGAAGCCGAACGGGCCCATGCCGCCCTTGTACACGATGCGTCCGCCCCGGCCGACGACGTAGATGCGCTCGGGCCAGGCGGCGTAGGCCTTGTCGGCGGCGTTCTCCATCCCGTCGATGGCGAGCGGAAGCCGGTAGTGCAGGCGGTCCACCAGGACCCGGGCCAGGGCCTGCCGTTCCACGAACGTGGTCGGCTGCCTGAAGACGACGTCCTCCTCGCGGTTGACGTCCATCTGCCACTCGTCGTCGGGATGCGCTTCGTTGATGTAGACGGTGAGGAACTGCGCGCGGTCCTTGTAGGCGTCGTAGATGCGATGAAGATCGCCGATCTTCTTGCGGAACGGCGGTCAGGTGCAGCTTCCGAACACGAGGACCACGGGCTTCTCCCGCCACAGCTCCGAGAGCCGGACGGTGCTCCCGTCGTAGGCGGCGAGGGCGAGGTCCGGGGCCGCCTCGCCGACCTTGAGCGTCCCACGCTCGCGCCGGTCGAACTCGTTGTACCTGAGGATGCCTTCGCGCACGAGGAGGTAATAGCCGCCCAGGCCGGCGGCGGCGAGGCCGCCCACCGCGGCCGCGAAGAGGATCGCCTTGCGCCACGGGATCCGGCCTCGCACGATCACCTCCGGAGACCAGAGTGTACCCCCGGATTGCGGTACCCGGTCACGCGGTCAACAATGGCCACCGCCATGGAGCCCTACCGCCACACGCGCGGACCCGACGGGCGCGTGCGCGTCTCGGTGCCCTGGCGCGGGGCGGCGCTCCTGGCCCATCCCATGTACAACAAGAGCACCGCCTTCACGCTCGAGGAGCGCGCCGCCTTCGGCCTGGCCGGGCTCCTTCCGGCGGCGGTGAGCACCATGGAGCAGCAGGCGGAGCGCGCGTACGGCAACATCGCGCGCAAGACCGACGCGCTCGAGCGCTACATCGGCCTGGCCGCGCTGCAGGACCGCAACGAGCACCTGTTCTACCGCGTCCTGCTCGACCACCTCGAGGACCTGGTGCCGATCGTGTACACGCCGACGGTGGGGCGCGCCTGCCAGGAGTTCAGCCGGATCTTCCGGCGCGCCCGCGGCCTGTGGATCACGCCCGGGGACCAGGGCCGCGTCTACGAGGCGCTGGGCAACGCGCCCTGGGAGGACGTCCGGCTCATCGTGGTCACGGACAACCAGAGCATCCTGGGACTGGGCGATCAGGGCGCGGGCGGCATGCCCATACCCGTGGGCAAGCTCGCCCTCTATACCGCGGCCGCGGGCATCCATCCCGCGCGGACGCTGCCGGTGAGCCTGGACGTCGGCACCGACAACCCGGCCCTCCTGCGCGACGACCTCTACCTCGGCTGGCGGCACCCCCGCGTGCACGGCGAGCGCTACGAGGCGCTGGTCGAGGAGTTCGTGCAGGCGGTACGGCGCCGCTTCCCGCGCGCCGTGCTGCAGTGGGAGGACTTCAGCAAGGGCAATGCCTTCGCGCTGCTCGAGCGCTATCGCGGCGTGCTGCCGTCGTTCAACGACGACATCCAGGGCACGGCCGCGGTGGCCCTGGCCGGCGTGCTGGCCGCCGGGCGCGCTTCGGGCACCGCCCTGCCCGCGCAGCGCATCGTGATCCTGGGCGCGGGCGCCGCGGGAGTGGGCATCGGCCGGCTCCTGCGCGACGCGTTGCAGCGCGCGGGCGTCACCGGAAGCGCGCTCACCGAGGCCATCGCGGTCCTGGACAGCCACGGGCTCGTCCGGGAGGGGCCCGGCGGAGCCGCGGACGCCTATCGCCGCGCGCTGGCCTGGCCCGCCGCCCTCGCCGAGCGGCGCGGACTCGGCGCGGACGCCCCACGCGACCTGGCGGCCGTGGTGCGCCAGCTCCGGCCCACCGTGTTGATCGGCGTCTCCGGCGCGCCCGGCGCCTTCAGCGAGGCGATCGTGCGCGACATGGCGCGTCACGTGGAGCGGCCCGTCATCTTCCCGATGTCGAACCCGACGAGCCAGGCGGAGGCGATGCCGGCGGACGTGTTGGCCTGGACCGGCGGCCGCGCCCTCGTGGCCACGGGCAGCCCGTTCCCCGCCGTGGCCGGCCGGGCCGGACCCATCCGCATCGGCCAGGGCAACAACGCGTTCATCTTCCCCGGCCTGGGCCTGGGCGCGCTCGTGGCGCAGGCGCGCGAGATCACCGAGGGCATGTTCACCGCGGCCGCGTCGCGCCTGGCCGAACTCGTGCGGCCGGAGGACCTGGCGGCGGGGAGCCTGTTCCCTCCCATCGCGGACCTGCGCCCGGTCACGGCCGAGATCGCCGTGGCCGTCGCCCGTGAGGCCCGCGACGGCGGGGTGGGCCGCCACCTCGACGACGCGGATCTCCCGAAGGCCGTGCGCGGCTCGATGTGGGAGCCGGTCTATCCCGTGCTGGAGCCGGTCCCGGTGCCCTCGCCCGAGCTGCCGTGAGCACGCCCGCGGTTGCATCCCTCCTGCTCCTCCTCGGTCAGACGGACGTGCCCCCGGTCCGGATGCGCGAGCAGGTGGACGTGGAGCGAGTCCTCCTCGAGGCGCGCGTCGTCGATGCGCGCGGGCAGCCGATTCGCGGGCTCCGGCCCGAGCACTTCCGGGTGACCCTCGCCAGCCAGGAGGCCACGGTCGAGTCGGTATTCTGGGTCGAGGGGGCGGAGCCGCCGCTCGCGGAGGCGGCGGTCGAGGCCGGGGTGGCTCCCCCCGCCCCGGCCGGCCGGCTCGTCGTGTTCTTCTTCCAGAAGGACCTCGAGCGCTCTCGGATCGGCGGGCTGATGCGGATGACGCGCGAGGCGTCGGCCCTGTTCGACCGGCTCGCGCCCGAGGATCGCGCCGCGGTCGTTTCCTTCGATTCCCACCTCAAGCTGTGGGTCGATTTCACGCAGGACCGGGAGGTTGCCCGGCGCGCCCTTGAGCATTCCATCCTGTTCGGGGGACGCCCCACCGTCCCGCGGTCGTTCCACCCGCCCGCGCTCGGCCCCTCGTTCGACCGCGTGGCCGCGCGGCGGGCCGCCACGCCGGAAACGGCGCTGCGCGTGCTCGGAGAAGCGCTCCAGGACGTGCCGGGGGCGAAGTCGCTCGTCTTCTTCGGCTGGGGCCTCGGTCGCTTCTCCGCCACCGGCGTCCACCCCGAGCGCGACTACGAACCCGCGCGCCGCGCGCTCGTGGAGGCGCGGACGTCGGTGTTCACGCTGGACGTCACGAACGCGGACTACCATTCGCTCGAGGTCGGCCTCGAGCAGGTGTCCTACGACACCGGCGGCTTCTACGTGAAGACCCACCTGTTCCAGGCGCAGGCGCTGCGCCGCCTCGAAGGCGCCCTGGCCGGCCATTACGTGCTCGTCCTCGAGGCCCCGCGGCTCCCGCCCGGACGTCACCCGCTGCGCGTGCGGCTCGGCGGGCGGGAGGGAACCGTGCTGGCGCCGCCGTCCTGGGAGCGCCGCGGGAACTGAGCGGGCTCGGCCCACGCTCGTCGCGCCCGGGCCAGGTGCTAGGAGGAGCGCGGCGCGCGCATGCGTCGCGCCAGCTCGTCCAGGGAGGGGTAGGCCGCGGGCGCGAGCTGGAGGACCGGCGGGGGCGCCGCCTCGCTCTGCAGGGCGCGCGCGGCGAGCCGCACGGCCGGGCCGCCGTTGGACGGCGTGACGATGGTGGCGGCCAGCGTCCCCGCGTCGACGAGCCGCTGTCCGCCGTCGGCCAGACCGTCGCAGCCGATCACGGGCACGCGCGCGGCCAGGCCGGCCGCGCCACGGGCCTCGAGCGCCTTTTTGGCGCCCACGGCCATGGCGTCGTTCTGGCACGCGACCGCTTCGAGGCGCAAGGTATGTGAGCTCTCCAGCCGCAGCCAACGCCGCAGCGTTTCCTCGCCGCTGGCTTCGGTCCAGCGCCCCTCGATCACCTTCACCTCGAGCCCGCCGCCCTCGATCGCCCGCTGCAGGCCCTTCAGGCGTTGCTGGGCGACCGAAGTGTCGCCGGGCCCCGTCACGCACACCACCACCCCCCCGTGCGGGACCAGGATCCTGAGCTGCGCGCCCTGGATGCGGCCCACCTCGAGCTGGTCCGTGCCCACGCTGGAGAGGACCAGGCGCGGATACTGGCGGCGCAGATCCTCGAGGTAGGGAACCGTTCGGTTGATGAGGACCCAGCCGACGCCCGACGCGGCCGCCTTCCGTGCCACGCGCTCGAGGCCCTCGCCCGCCACGGTCTCGACCACGATGACCGCCGGCCGGTCCTCCGGCGCGGCATGAATCGCCCCGTAGAGCTGCTGGATCTGCAGGACCGCGTTGTTGTCGGCGAAGAGGACGTCGATGCCCAGCCCTTCGCGGGCGGCGGCCTGGCGGGCGTCCTCCGCCTGCATGCGCTGGAACTCCTGGTCTTGCGTCAGGAACGAGGCCAGGATGCGCTTCGAGTCCCCCATGCTTGCGCCCTCCGCGGGTTCGCTCTCCGGGCAGATCCTACCGCAGCCAAGCCCTCGCGACCTGTTAGGATGGCTGGGGGAGCACGGCGATGAGCGATTGGGTGATGGCGCTGGCGGCTCTGGCCATGGCCGCGCAGCCGGCGCCGGCGCGGTTCAAGAGCGGGTCGCTGCCGGCGCCGTCAGGGGCGACCGTGGGCGGTGGCGAGGTCCTCCTCGAGGTGGAGGTCGGCGAGGCCGGCAACGTCGCGGCCGTGCGCGCGCTGCGGGATACGCCGCCCTACACCGAGGCGCTGCGCCGCGCCGTCCGGGGCTGGACGTTCGAGCCCGCGCAGGGCGCGCAAGGGTCGATCCCGTCGACCGTGCTCGTGGCGGGCTCATTCCGCCCCCCGACGATGGCGGGGCCCGCGATCGGACAGGCGCCGATCGACGTGGCCGCGCCGGCTGCCGGCACGCCCTTCCCGACCACCATCGCTCCGGCGCTCTATCCCCCGCACGCGCAGGGCGACGCGCAGGTGCTCGTGGAGATCGCTATCGGAGCGGAGGCCAGGCCCGCCACGCGGGTCGTTCTCGGCGCGCGCGGCTTCGACGATGCCGCGTTGCAGGCCGCCGGCCAGTGGCGCTTCCGGCCGGGCGCGGGCGTCGCCTACGTCGTCTTCGGCTTCCGCCAGCCGGTCACGGCGCCCCCCGCCGTCCGCTAGCGTCTCGTCACTGGTCGAACAGCCGGAGCTGGCGCGGCGGCCTCGACGCGGCCCGCGGCACGGCCGCCACGTCGAGCCAGTCCGTCCCCTCGCGCCCGCAGATCTCCAGCCGCACCTCGCCGCGCCGGCGCAGCGCCTTCTCCGCCGCCAGGCGGGCGACCTCAGGATGGTTGTTCGTCTCGGACAGGTGCGCCAGCACCACCGCCCGGCAGGCTTCGCCGAGGCCGCTTTCGAGGTAGCGCGCGGTGTCCTGGTTCGAGAGGTGGCCGTAACCGCCCGAGATCCGTGTCTTGAGCGACCAGGGGTAAGGGCCGTCCCGCAGCATGCCGGGGTCGTAGTTCGACTCGATCAGGACGGCGTCGCACCCGCGGAACCCGTCCACGAGGCTGCGGTTGAGATGGCCGAAGTCGGTGGCGTGACCCAGCGCGCCATCCGCGCAGGAGACCACGAACGCCATGGGCCCGGCCGCGTCGTGGGGGACGGGGACGCCGCGGACGCCGAAGGGACCGATCTGCCGCGGGACGAGCGGCTCGAGCACGTCGTAGCCCGCGATCTCCTCGGCGCCCAGGCCGGCCGCGGCATAGGTCCCGCGCGACCCGGCCAGCCGCACGCCCCACTTGTTCGAGAAGGACGCCGCGCCGCGCGCGTGGTCGCCGTGCTCGTGAGAGAGAATCACCGCGGTGAGGGAGCCGGGATCGACGCCCGCCGACTGGACGCGCTCCGCGAGCTCGCGCGCGCCGAGGCCCGCGTCGATCAGCAGGCGGCCGCCCTCGCA
>DATKEG010000182.1:0-16672 GCA_035544515.1 Vicinamibacteria bacterium
GAGGTCTGCACCGTGTTGACGATCAGCCAGCCCGCCACGAGCAGGAACAGCGCGGGCACCACGGGGTAGCCCCAGGTGCGGTAGGGGCGGTCCAGCTCCGGTCGGCGCCGCCGGAACACGAAGACGGAGGCGGTGGTCAGGGCCAGGAAGATCAGGATGGCGAAGATGGCGTAGTCGGTCAGCTCGTCGAACGTGCCGGAGAGGACGAGCACGCTCGCCCACACGGCCTGGGCCACGAGCGCCCGGATGGGCACGCGCGTGCGCGGCGAGAGCCGGGCCAGCCCGCGGAAGAAGAGCCCGTCCTCGGCCATGGCGTGGGGAATGCGCGCGGTGACCAGGGTCATGGCCTGCAGCGCGCCGAAGACGGATACGGCCATGGCCGCGGCCATGAGCTTGGCGGCGGCGGGGCCCAGGAAGGCCGCGGCGGCCCGCGTGGCCACCGCGGACGACGCGGGCACGCTCGCCACCTCCGCGGGGGCGAGGACGTAGAAGTACGACACGTTGACGAAGACGTACAGCGCGCCCACCACCGTGATCCCGCCGATGATGGCCAGGGGCAGGTTGCGTCCGGGCTCCTTGACCTCGCCCGCCACGTAGGTGACCTCGTTCCAGCCGTTGTACGCCCATAGCGCGCCGAGCATGGCGGCGGCGAAGCCGGCCGCGCCGCCCCGCGCCGCCGCTTCCACGCCCTCGCACGTGCCGCCGCCGGCGTCGAGGCCGAAGTGGGCCCAGTCGCCGCGCGCCAGGAGGAACGCGCCCAGGCCCACGCCCAGGACGAGGGCGGACTTGAGCACGGTGAGCGTGGTGGCGATGCGGCCGCCCACGGAGACGGCGGCGCAGTTGACCAGCGTCACCACCATGAGCGCCCCGATGGCCACCGCGGAGATGGCCGGCGGCCCGAGCACGTCCCCGCTCACCGCGTTGAGGAAGATGGCGAAGCCGACCGCGAGCGCGGCGGCGCCGCCCGTGTTGCCGACGAAGAACCGCATCCAGCCGTACAGGAAGGCCCAGCGGCGGCCGTAGGCCTCGCGCAGGAACACGTATTCGCCGCCCGAGCGCGGCATGGCCGCGGCCAGCTCCGCGTAGGTGAGGGCGCCGGCCAGCGAGAGCAGGCCCGCGGTCACCCACACCGCGATCACCAGCGAGGGCGAGCCCACGTTGCAGGTCATGACGCGGGTCTTGAGGAAGACGCCCGTCCCGATCACGTTGCTGATGAGCATGGAGGCGGCCGCCACCAGGCCCAGGCCCCGGACGAGGGTGACGTTAACGGTCATCCGCCTGGTGGACGACCTCGCCGCCGAGCACGGTGGTGACGGCCCGGATGTCCTTGATCCGCTCGGGCGGACAGGAGAGGAGGTCGTCCGACAGGATGGCCAGGTCGCCGAGCTTGCCCGCCTCGATCGATCCCTTCCGATGCTCCTCGAAGCTCAGCCAGGCCGCGTTCACGGTCATCATCCTCAGGGCGTCCTCGCGGGAGACGGCCTGCTCGGGGCCGATCACCTGGCCGGCCTCCGTGCGCCGCGTGACCGCCACGTACAGGGTGAGGAACGGGTTGTAGGGGTTGAGCGATCCATTCGGGTCCATGCCGAACATGTGGTCGGTGTTGATCGCGACCTTCACTCCGCCGCGCAGCCAGTCGGCGAGGCCGATGAAGGGCCGCAGCCGCGCCTCGCCGAGCGCGGAGAGGAGCGCGTCCGCGTCCTTGTAGTACCAGGCGGGCTGCGTGTCGATGCCCACGCCGAGCGCGGCGGCGCGGCGGGCCACGGCCGGGGTGGGGAAGTAGGCGTGCAGGAGCGTGAAGCGCCGGTCGCGGATCGGCCGGTCCGCGTCCGCGGCCGCGAACGCGCCGAGGACGGCGTCCACGCCCGCGTCGCCGGTCACGTGCGCGACCACCTGCCAGCCGAGCCGGTGCGCCACCCGCACGACGTTGCGCATCTTCTCGGCGGGGAGGGTCAGGAAGCCGCGATAGCCGGGATCGGCGACGCCGTAGAGGGCGGCGGCCCGCGGTCCGTACGGCTCGCGCATGGAGGCGGTGCCGGCCAGGATGCCGCCGTCGGCCACGATCTTGAGCGGACCGACGCGGAGCCGGTCGTCGCCGTCGCCGAAGCGGAACGGCAGGGAGCGGACGAAGGCCTCCGTCCCTTCGACCGTGCCGTCGGAGGCGACGCGCACGGTCACCGTCGCGCGCACCCGCTGCCGTCCCTCGGCGTGGAGCTGCCGGTAGGCGCGGTAGCCGGCGAGATCGGCGCCGCGCTCGATCACGCTGGTGATGCCGGCTGCGTTGTAGTGGCGGTGGACGTCCTCGAGCGCGGCCAGCAGCCGCTCCGGCCGCCCCGGGACCCGGTACCTGTCGAGCAGCGCGCCCACGTTGCGCAGCAGGCCCGTGGGACGTCCGCCGGCGTCCTTGACGATGGCCCCGCCCGGAGGCGCCGGCGTGGCCTCTCCGATGCCGGCCGCCTCGAGGGCCGCGGTGTTGACCACGAACGCGTAGGCCGCGTCCACGACCACGGGATGGCGCGGCGCGGCGGCGTCGAGCTCCTCGCGCGTGGGCAGCCGCCTCTCGGCCAGCCGCGTGGGGAACACCCGCGGGCTCCAGACCCACTGGCCCTCCGGGGCGCCGGCCGTCTTCTCGCGGAACCAGGCCTGGATCTCCCCGATCGTGCGCAGGTCGCGGAAGCCGCCACGCGCCTCGGCCTCGGCCACGCCGAGGGCGTGGACGTGACTGTCGATGAGGCCGGGAACGACCGTCCGGCCCCCCGCGTCGATGACGCGCGTCCTCTCGCCGGCGAGCGCCCGCGCCTCTTCGTTCGTCCCCACGACCACGAACACGCCGTCCCGGATGGCCACGGCCTCGGCCACGCGGAAGGCCGCATCGACGGTGAGGACCCTGCCGTTGACCAGGACGAGGTCCGCGGGCGCGTCCGCGGGCCGGGCGGCGGGCGCGGCCAGGAGCGCGGCCGCGACCAGGGGCGCCAGGGGCGACCGGCCGGCCAGGCTCTTCACGAGGCGCGCATTGTATCGCTCGCCGGCCGGCGCTCAGAGCACGATCGTCTCGCCCATGTCCGCCGCGATCGCGGCCCGGGTCACGAGGTCGGCCACGGCCGCGTCCTGCACGCCGACGCCGGTCAGGTCCGCGACCGTGACCTCCGTGTCCGACGTGCGTCCCGGCTTGAGGCCGGCGGCCAGCTCGCCCAGCTCCGCGTACACCCGTTCCGGCGTGAGCAGGCCTTCCGCCACCGCATGATGGATCTCGCCGAGCCGCAGGCACTGTTGGAGGCTGTCGGCCACGACCTTGCCGGCCCGAACCAGGACCGCGCCCTCCAGCTCCCGCTTGTCCGGGCCGTCGGAGCCCACGGCCGTGACGTGGGCCCCCGGCCGCAGCCAGGCCGCGCGCACCAGCGGCTGGCGCGCGGGCGTGGTCGTGACCACGACGTCGCTCGCTTCGACGGCTTCCCGCGCGGACCGCGCGACCTCCACGGCCAGCTCCAGGCGTTCGCTCATCGCGTGCGCGTAGGCTGCCGCGCGCTCGGCCGAGCGGCCGTGCACGAGCACGCGCCGCGGTCGCCGGACGCCGAGCAGCGCCTCGAGCTGGTAGCGGGCCTGGCTACCGCTGCCGATCATCCCCACGGTGTCCACGTCGCGGCGGGCCAGCAGGTCGGCGGCGAGCGCCCCCGCGGCGCCCGTGCGCAGCTCGGTCAGGTACCCGTTGTCGGCCAGGATCGCCGCGAGGAAGCCGGTCGTGGCCTCGAACACGAGCACCACGCCGCTCGATGCGGGCAGGCCGCGCCCCGGGTTTCCGTAGAAGCCGCTGGCCTCCTTGATCGAGTAGTACGCCGACCCGTGCAGGTAGGCCCCCTTCACGTGGACCTCGCCCTCGTGCTCGGGGATGTCGAGGCCGATCACGCCGGGCAGCGTCGCCTGCCCGCGCGCCAGCCGGCCGAAAGCGTCGCGCACGGCGGCGAGCGCCTCGCGCGGGCCGATGAGAGAGCGGATCTCGGCCTCCCTCAGGATCCGGACCGGCGTGGCGGAGGTGCCGTTCACGAGGCGGTGCGTGGGAAGGCCTGAACCTAGACCGGGCGGCCGTCGCGCGTCAAGAGGCGCGGTGAGCAGCCGAGCGCGCACTGGCCGATTACTGGGACGGCGGGTGGACCGGAAGGTCGCTCCCGCGTTCTGCTGACACCCGCTGTTATGCTGGCGGGATGTCGCGGGAGAAGACGCGCGGCCGACTCGCCGGCAGGGCCCTCGAGCGTGCCCTCGCGCTCGTCGAGCGCGGGGGCAACGCTCTGCCCCATCCCGCCACGCTGTTCGCGCTGCTGGCGGCTCTGGTGGTGGTCGCTTCGGGCCTGGCCGCCCGCCTCGATCTCGCCGCGGTGCACCCCGGCACCGGCGAGACCATCCGGCCGGTCAGCCTGCTCGGCCTGCCGGGCCTGCACCGGATGCTCACGGAAGCGGTGACGAACTTCACCGGCTTCGCGCCCCTGGGCACGGTGCTCGTGGCCATGCTCGGCATCGGGGTCATGGAGGCGAGCGGCCTCATCGGCACGGCCCTGCGCCTGCTGGTGCTCTCCGCGCCGCCGCGCCTGCTCACGTTCTTCATCGTGCTGGCGGGCGTGCTCTCGAACACGGCCTCCGAGATCGGCTACGTGCTCCTGGTGCCGCTGGCGGCCATCGTATTCCTGGGCGCGGGCCGCCATCCCATCGCCGGGCTGGCCGCCGCCTTCGCCGGCGTCTCCGGAGGCTACAGCGCGAACCTGCTGCTGGGGACGGTGGATCCCCTGCTCGCCGGCCTCTCCGAGGAAGCGGCGCGCATCGTGGATCCCGCCTACACGGTCAACCCGGCCTGCAACTACTACTTCATGGTCGTCTCGACCTTCGTGATCGCCGCCGCCGGCACCTGGGTCACCGAGAGGATCGTGGTGCCGCGGCTGGGGGAGTACCGGGGAGAGGCCGCGCGGGAGGCCGTGCACCCGCTCACGCCCGCGGAACGGCGCGGTCTGGCCTTCGCGGCGGCGGCGGCGGCCGCGTTCACGGCCGTCCTCCTCCTGGCCACCGTCCCCGCCGCCGGCTTCCTGCGGGACCCCGCCACGGGCGGCCTGCTGCGGTCGCCCTTCATGAGCGGCATCGTCACGCTGATCTTCGTGCTGGGGGCGCTGCTCGGGATCGCGTACGGCGTGGGCGCGCGCACGTTCCGGTCCGACGCCGACGTCATGAACGGCATGGGGAAGGCGCTGTCCACGCTGGGCACCTACATGGTGCTGGTCTTTTTCGCCGCCCAGTTCGTGGCCTATTTCGCCTGGACGAACCTCGGGCTGATCCTGGCCGTGCACGGGGCGGAGGGGCTGCGCGCCTCCGGCCTGGGCGGCATCCCGCTCATGCTCTCCTTCGTGCTCCTGTCCTCCTTCATCAACCTGTTCATGGGCAGCGCCTCGGCGAAGTGGGCGGTGATGGCGCCCGTCTTCGTGCCCATGCTCATGCTGCTGGGCTACACGCCGGAGCTGACCCAGGCCGCCTACCGCATCGGCGACAGCAGCAGCAACATCGTCTCGCCGATGATGTCCTACTTCGCCCTGATCGTGGCCTTCTTCGAGCGCTACCAGAGCCGGGCCGGCATCGGCACCGTGGTGGCCACCATGCTCCCGTACACGGTCGTCTTCCTGCTTTGCTGGTCGCTGCTCCTGGTGCTGTGGATGACCCTGGGACTGCCCGTCGGCCCGGGCGCCGGCCTCCGCCTTCCTGCCTGACCCCCGCGCCCCCTGGCCGCGGGAGACGCCGCGAGCCCGAGGAGCTCGCCCACGGTCACGAAGCGGTATCCGTCGGCGCGGAGCCGGTCGATGATGAGCGGTATGGCCGCCCGCGACGTGGCCCGGCTCGGGGACCACACGTGGAGCAGCACGATGGAGCCGGGCCGCACCCGCTCCGCGACGTGGCGCGCGATGCCTTCGGCGGTGGCCGCCACCTCGGGGTAGGAGTCGGGCTCCACGTCCCAGGTGACGGTGGTATGGCCGGATCTCCAGAGATACCAGGGCAAGGCCACGAGCTTCCATCCGAAGGGCGGCCGGAAGTAGATCTCGCCGGCCTCCCCGGCGGCACGGATGAGGCCGTCGGTGCGTTCGATCTCGCCGCGCAGGAAGGCCGGCGACTTCAGCACCATCCTCGGATGCGAATAGCTGTGGTTGCCCAGCTCGTGGCCCGCCGCGACCAGGCGGCGCGCGGCCGCGGGGGCCTCGGCGGCGTGGGCGCCGATCACGAAGAACGTGGCCCGCACGCTCCGCGAGGCGAGCGCGTCGATGATGTCTGCGGCGCAGGCGTCGGTGGGACCGTCGTCGAACGTGAGCGCGACCACGCGCTCGCGCGCATCGACGCGCGAAACCAGCGTCCCGAAGACCTGGACCGTCCGCGACCGGGCGAGCCGAGGGAGCCCATAGGCCGCGGCCGCCAGGAGAAGGACGGCCAGGGCGGCGTACGTCCACGCGTGGCGTCGTGACCCGCTCCCCGGCATCGCGCCGTCAAGTGTAAGCTGCAGTCCATGCTCGCCACACTCTGCGCTCTCCTCATCGCGGCGCCCGCGCCGGAGTTCGACCTCCTCGTCCGTGGCGGGCGCGTCGTGGACGGCACCGGCAACCCCTCCTACCGCGCCGACGTCGGGGTGAAGGACGGCCGGATCGCGGCCCTGGGCGCGCTCGGGGACCGCACCGCCGCCCGGACGATCGACGCGGGTGGCCTCGTCGTCGCCCCCGGCTTCGTGGACATCCACAACCACTCGGACGAGACGCTGCTCGTGGACGGGGACGCCGAGAGCATGGTGCGCATGGGGGTCACGTCCATGATCCTGGGCGAAGGCGGCTCCGCCGCGCCGAGCGCCCGGTTCCCGGACTTCGCCGCCTACTTCGCCGCGCTGCTGAAGGGCGGCGTGGCGGCCAACGTCGGCTCGTACGTCGGCTCCAGCTCGGTCTGGACGGAGGTCCACGGGCCGCGGGCCGGCCCGGCGGCTCCGGCCGCGCTCGAGCGGATGCGCGCGCTCGTCCGACAGGCCATGCGGCAGGGAGCGCTGGGGGTGGCCAGCTCTCTGAGCGGCCCGCCCGGATCGTGGATCGACACGGACGCGCTCGTGGCCATGGCCGAGGTGGCGCGCGAGCACGGCGGCATCTACTCCACCCACATCCGCAACGAGGGGCTCGGCGTCTGGGACGCGGTGGCGGAGGCGCTCGCGATCGGCCGTCGCGCCCGCGTGCCGGTGGACGTCATCCATCTCAAGATCGCCGACCACACGTTCTGGGGGCAGATGCCGAAGCTGGTCGGGCTGATCACGGCCGCTCGCGAGGAGGGGCTGGACGTCGAAGCGAACGTCTATCCCTATCGCGCCGGGCAGAACGCCCTGCAGACGATCCTCCCGCCCTGGGCGCACGAGGGCGGCACGGAGGCGATGCTCGCGCGGCTGCGCGACCCCGCCGCCCGCGAGCGGCTGGCGCGCGAGATCACGAACGGGCTGCCCGGCTGGTACAACCATTACACCGCGACCGGCTCCTGGGACGGGATGCTCCTCGTCTCGCTCTCGCACCCGGACTACAAGCGGTTCGAAGGCCGGCGCATGAGCGACGTGATCGCGGCCTTCCCGGCCAAGACGGCCGTGGCCGTGCTCTTCGACACGCTGCTCGACAACGGCGGCTCGGTCCCGACCGTGTATTTCCATCACGCCGAGGAGGACATGCAGTACGCGCTGCGGCAGCCGTTCGTGTCCGTCGGCTCCGACGGGACCGCGGTCAAGATCGGAGGACCGACGGCGCGCGGCAACCCGCATCCCCGCTACTACGGCACGTTCGCGCGCGTGCTGGGGCGCTACGTGCGCGAGTCGAAGGTGCTGGCGCTGGAGGACGCGGTGCGCAAGATGACCTCCGCCAACACGGCCAAGGTCCGCATCCACGACCGCGGGCTCCTGCGGCCCGGCCAATGGGCCGACCTCGCCGTGTTCGACGCGGAGCGGATCATCGACCACGCCACGTTCGAGCAGCCCCACCAATACGCCACCGGCGTGGAGTACGTCGTGGTCAACGGCCAGGTCGTGCTGGATCGGGGCCGTCATACCGGGGCCCGGCCGGGTGCGATCCTGTACGGCCAGGGACGCGTCCCGTGAGCGCCTCCGCGATCCGCTCGCGCACCTCGGGTTGCGGAAGCGTGAGGCCGTGCATCAGCATGTAGATCGGCCCGCGCACGCCCAGGACCTCGGAGGCTCACCGGGCTCGACACCGACCGGCCAGGAACAGCCAGGAGACATCCCAGGGTCGGCGGCAGCCGCTTGCGCATGTGGACCTCCGGCCAGGAGAGGGATCTACCCCTCCCTGCGCCGGAGGCGCATCGGCGGAGCCATCACGCCGATGCGCGAAATTCCCTGATCAGCTCGACGATCGCGCCCACCCAGACCGCGGTCGGCGCCCGCATGAAGAAGAGCGGCACGAGGCTCAGGACGGCGGCGGTGCCGAAGTCGTGGAGCGCCTGGGCCGGCGCCAGCCAGGACGCGGTGTACGCCAGGTTTTCGCTACGGTTCGTCATCCCCGTCTCCGCCGTGTGCCGCGGCCGTCCCCTGCCGCGCGCGTCGTGCCCGTGGGTCGCGGTGACAGACGACGCGCTATATCAATGAGGATGTGCGCCTGCACACAACCAAATAAACCCACAGCGAGTCGAACCCTTCCCCGGGCGGCGGGCTCCCACCGTAGGGGAGGCGCGCGTGTCCGATTGGCTCCAGCTCGTGATCGTCCTGGGCGTCTGGATCGCCCTGCAGCTCTGGGTGCTGCCGCGCCTGGGCGTCCCCACCTGAAGCGTCCCGAGTCCCCGCCGGGACGCGGGGCGGCGCGACGACGAGCCGGAAGGAAGGTGCTGAATGCCGGAGTTCGGAATGCGGAAGACCCTGGACGTGCCGTTCGAGGAGGCCCTGGCCCGCGTGCCGGAGGCGCTGAAGGCCGAGGGCTTCGGCGTGCTGACGGAGATCGACGTCCAGCAGACGCTGAAGGACAAGCTCGGCGTGGACTTCCGCAAGTACCGCATCCTGGGCGCGTGCAATCCCCCTTTCGCCCACCAGGCGCTCCAGGCCGAGCTGGAGGTGGGGCTCCTCCTTCCGTGCAACGTGATCGTCTACGAAGGCGACGACCGGCGCACGGTCGTGGCGGCGGTCGACCCCATGGCGACGCTGGCCGCGACCGACGATCGGCTGCGGCCGGTCGCGGAAGCCGTTCGCGACAAGCTGCGCCGCGCGCTCGACGCGCTGGGGTGACCCGGGGGGCCGGCGGTTGAAGCCGCGGCGCCGTGCCGGTAGACTCCGGGCTACCGGAGTCCAGCGTTGAAACACTGGCAGGAGTTCGGCCAGGTGAGCAGGTCGCGTTGAGCGTCCTGGCGGGCGTGCTTGCCGTCGTGTCCGGCCGCGTGCCTCCCCAACTCCGTCAGCGCGCGGTGGCCGTGCGTGCGTGAAGCCAGGGTGGCGGCCGTGGTGCTCGCCGCGGGCTCCTCGTCGCGGATGGGCCGGAACAAGCTGCTCCTGGATGTGGGCGGGGAGACGCTGGTCCGACGAGCGGTGCGCGCGGCCGGCGGCGGCGGCGTGGCCGAGGTCGTGGTTGTTCTCGGCCAGGACGAGCGGCGCGTGCGCGCCGAGCTCCAGGGGCTGCCCTGCGCGCCCGTGGTGAACGCCGACCACGCGGAAGGCGCCGGCACCTCGGTGCGGACGGGGGTCCGGTACGTGCCGGCGGACGCGGACGCCCTCGTCGTCGTGCTGGCCGACATGCCGTTCGTGACCGCGGAGATGATCGCGGAGCTGGTGGCGCGCTATCGCGCCACGGGCGCGCCCCTGGTCGTGTCGCACTACGGCGACGTCCAGGCGCCGCCGACGCTGTACGACCGCGCGCTCTTCGGTGAGCTGCTCGCGACGCCCGGCGAACGGTGCGCCAAGGAGGTCGTCGGCCGCCATCGGCAGGAGGCGGTCGTCGTGGAGTGGCCGGCGGCCGCGCTCGCAGACATCGACGTCCCCGCGGACTACGAAAGGGTCGTCGCCACCCTGGCGCGCCACTGACAGGGCGGCGACGTTCCGAAGGGACTCTCGTGGCGCTCGTACTCCGCCGCGTGACGGGAGTCCGCGTAGAATCGGGCTAC
This sequence comes from Vicinamibacteria bacterium, assembly GCA_035544515.1. Classification (GTDB taxonomy): domain Bacteria; phylum Acidobacteriota; class Vicinamibacteria; order Fen-336; family Fen-336; genus DATKEG01. The sequence goes on from DATKEG010000182.1 coordinate 10,135, forward strand.
CGATGGAGTCCCGGAAGTTCCTCTTCGTCTCCTACGACGGCCTCATCGCCGACATCGCCTGGGAGGTCGTCAAGGACGGCCACCCGGTCAAGCTCTGGATAAAGGACCCGGAGGAGCAGGGCATCGCGGACGGGTTCGTGCCCAAGGCGGCGGACTGGCGCGCCGAGATCGACTGGGCGGACGTCGTGGTCTTCGACGACGTGCTCGGCATGGGCGCCCTGGCCCGGGAGGTGCGCGCGGCGGGGAAGCTCGTGGTCGGGGGCACGCCCTACACCGACCGGCTGGAGGACGACCGCGCGTTCGGACAGGAGGAGCTGAGGAAGGCCGGCGTGCCCATCATCCCCCAGGAGAACTTCACCGCGTTCCGGGACGCCGTCGCCTACGTGAAGGCGAACCCGAACCGCTACGTGATCAAGCCCAGCGGCGAGGCCCAGAACTACAAGCGCCTGCTCTTCGTGGGCGAGGAGGAGGACGGCCGCGACGTCGTGCAGGTGCTCGAGGACTACGAGCGGGCCTGGGCCGACCGCATCAAGGAGTTCCAGCTCCAGCGGCGGATCATGGGCGTGGAGGTGGCTACCGGCGGGTTCTTCAACGGCCGCGAGTTCGTGAGCCCCGTCTGCGTGAACTTCGAGCACAAGAAGCTCTTCCCGGGCGACATCGGGCCCTCGACCGGGGAGATGGGCACCTCCATGTTCTGGAGCGAGCCCAACAAGATCTTCAACGCCACCCTGAAGAAGATGGAGCCGCGCCTGCGCGAGGAGGGCTACGTCGGCTTCATCGATGTCAACTGCATCGTGAACGGCAACGGCATCTACCCCCTGGAGTTCACGGCGCGCTTCGGCTACCCGACGATCTCCATCCAGCAGGAAGGCCTGCTCACGCCCATCTCGGAGATGCTCTACAAGCTCGCGGAAGGCACCCTCACGCGCCTGCGGGCGCGTTCCGGCTTTCAGATCGGCGTGCGCATCGTGGTGCCGCCCTTCCCCTACAAGGACAAGGAGACGTTCGAGAGCACGTCCAAGGACGCGGTCATCCTCTTCAAGACGCCCAACCGCGAGGGCGTGCACATCGAGGACGTGCGCACGGTCAACGGCGAGTGGCTGGTCACCGGGACCTCGGGTGTCGTCCTCATCGTGTGCGGGGTCGGGCCCACCATGCGGCAGGCGCAGCGTCAGGCCTACAACCGCGTGCGGAACGTGATGATCCCGAGCATGTATTACCGCGAGGACATCGGCGACCGCTGGTCGGAGGAGGACAGCGACCGGCTGCACTCGTGGGGCTACCTGCGGGAGTAGGGCGGGCTCACTCCGCGCCGCCGGAGCCGCGGAAGTAATCCTGCTCGTCCGCGAACAGGACGTTGAAGCTCGTGAGGCTTCCGTAGCAGCCGGTGATGTAGGACTGCAGCCGCAGCTTCGCGTCCTCGGGCAGCTCCGACGCGTTCACCTGCTGCTCGAGCGTGCGCAGGCGGTTGCGGATCATCACGATCTTGTTGAAGAAGCTCTCGATCGGCCACGTCTTCTCCTGCAGACCGGGTTTGCCGGGACGCAGCACCAGCTCGCCTCCCCGCCACTTCTCGGCGGGCGCCGCCACGGTGAGGCCCAGCTCCTCGCGCAGCACGCGCCGCAACAGCAGCTCCAGGTCGTCCGCCTGATCGGTCGTGCTCATGCGGGGCGCCGTCCTTTCGCGTTCACTGACCAGTGGAAGAGTGGCGGGAGTGGGACGCACCTCGGCCGCCGGCCGCGCCGGCCGCGCGGGCCGTGCGTCGTCCGCCGCGTCTCCGCCGCGGTAGTTGTGCTCGCTGCCGCAGAAGCCGCAGACGACGCGGAGCACGCGCCCTTCTCCGTCCACGGCCATGACGGTGTGCTCGCGCGTCAGCTTGCACGCACGGCACAGGTCCGGGGTCCGCTCTCCGGCCCGGTAGCTTCGGGCGCCCATCGACCGAACTCTAGCAGACGCTCATTCGACGAACCCCGCCCGCGATCGCTTCAGCTTGGGCGGACCCGGCCGCGAGGCCGCGATGTGGCAATCGTTCACTCAGGCCTCCGCGCGGTCGATGTCTGGATTAAGGTGGAATAAGGCATGCGCGCGAGGGTACTACCGGCCTTCCTGGCCGCGCTCCGATGGGCGTCGTCCAGGCCCCCCGCCGGGCCAGGCCGGCCGACCGCCCGGCCCACGCCGACCGCGGCCGCGGAACGCCACCATGGCGCCGGGTCCCCGACACGCCTGCCGCCCCGGGGGCTCTCGATCGTCCTGGCGCTCGTCCTGCCAAGCTGCGCCCTCGGGCGCCCGCCCCGCTACGAGGTCCCCTCCGGGCCCCGGAAGCTCGACGAGGCCACTCCGCAGGAGAGGCTCGAGTACGTGCGCCGTGCCCAGGTGTGGCGGCCGACGCCTATCGCGACGCTCGACCTGCGGGCCGGTCCACCCGGCGACGACGCCTTCTCGTTCGAGGAGGCGGTGACGTGCGATTACGCTCCGGACATCGAGCCGGGGGGCGCCACGCCGAAGTTCTACTGCACGGTCGCGCCGGGGGACGACGTGAAGGTGAAGTTCGGGGAGGACAACGGCGAGGTCTATGCCGAGGTGTCGGCGACGCGCCTGTTCTGGGCGCTGGGCTTCGGGGCCGACCGCCAGTATCCGGCCCGCGTCACCTGCCGCGGCTGCTCCGCCGATCCCTGGCGCGACCGCGCCCCGCACCCGGCTGCCGAGCACACCTTCGACCCCGCCATCATCGAGCGCCCGCCGGCGGGCACGACCATCAAGGTCAAGAAGGCGGAAAAGGGCTGGGCCTGGTGGGAGCTGCTGCGCATCGACGAGCGGGTCGGCGGGGCGCCGCGCGCGCACGTGGACGCCCTGCGGCTGCTGGCCGCCTTCGTCCAGCACGGCGACAACAAGGACGAGCAGCAGCGGCTGGTCTGCCTGCCGGGCGGCGTGGAGCGCGACGCGGCCGGCAGCCAGACCTGCACCCGGCCGTTCCTGGTCGTGACCGACGTGGGCGCCACCTTCTCCCGCGCCGGCCTCCGCAACACGAACAAGTTCGAGCTCCACAAGTGGGCGTCGGTGCCGGTCTGGCAGGACCGGGAGCGCTGCGTCGCCAAGCTGACGCGATCGTTCACGGGCAGCTTCGGCAACCCGCGGATCAGCGAGGAGGGCCGCGCGTTCCTGGCCCGTCTCCTGGTGCAGCTCTCCGATCGGCAGATCCACGACCTGTTCAGCGCCGCCCGCGCCGAGCGGCGTGGCGAGCGGATCGAGGGCGCGGACGGCCGGGAACGGCCGGTGACCGCGGACGACTGGGCGGAGACCTTCCGGCGGAAGCGCGCCGAGATCGTCGCGCACCGGTGCCCCCGATGAAAAGGAGGAGAACCTCCCCCGAGCCGGCGGGCCTGCGTTACGCTGGGAATCAGGGAGGCTGAGGCTCGCCACCGAGGAGGCGCCGGAGTTGACGCGATGAGGATGTCCCGTCCCGCCATCCCGCCGGCCGCCGGCATGGTGGCCGTGTTCTGGCTCGTCGCCGCGCAGGACAGCGGGACCCGGGCGCCGGCGCGGGAGGTGAGCCTGGGCTTCCTCGGCGACACCGGCACCGGCGACGCGAACCAACACTCGGTCCGCGACCAGCTCCTGCGGCGCCCGCTCCAGTTCGTGTTCCTGCTGGGGGACAACATCTACTCGAAGGGCCGGCCCCGCTTCTTCGACAGCCGGTACGACGATGTCTACGGGCCGGTCATGGCGAAGGGAGTGCGGTTCCACGCCGCGCTCGGCAACCACGACGTGTACGAGTGCGTGGCGGACCGCTTCTCCGGGCCCCTTCCGCCCAACCGCGACGCCTATCGCTGGCGCGACGAGGGCTGCGAGGTCGGGTACCACCTCGCCCACCCGACCTTCGGCTACGTCTCCAACCGCCGCTACTACTCGGTGAGGACGGGCGCGGGCGCGCGGCCGCTGGGCGAGGTGTTCGTGGTCGACTCCAACACCCTGGGCATCGCGGAGACCCTGCTGCCCCCGGCCGGAGACGACCGGGGGCAGATGGAATGGCTGGACCGTTCCCTGGGCGTCTCGCGGGCCCGGTGGAAGATCGTCGTCTTCCATCACCCCTCCCAGACGCCCACCGCGCGCAAGGGCATCCTGGGTCTGGGCGACGGCCGGATCCGGGAGGTGCGGCTCGACAACCAGCTCTCGCCCGTCCTCCGCAAGCACGGGGTGGACGCGGTGTTCGCGGGGCACAACCACTTCTACGCGCGCATGTTCCCCCAGCACGGCATCCGCTACTTCGTCTCGGGCGGGGGCGGCCGGAGGATCTACGGCTATGCGTCGGAGCCGGGCTACGTGGCCATGGGCGGCGTGTTCCTCCACTACGTCCACGTGCGCCTCACCGACTCGCGTTTCGAGTACTACGTCATCGACTCGCGCGGCCGGTCGCGCGACGTGGGCTGGTGGGCGAAAGGCGATCCCCGCGACCGTCTCCTCCCCCCGGGGACCTTCCCGCCGGGGTGACGAGCCCCGCGTTCAGCGGACGCGGCCGCGCGCCGCGACCTTCCAGGCGCCCTCGACCTTGCTCCCGCGCCCGTAGGCGATCTTGTCGTGCAGGTTCACCGTGGCGCACACGTGGCTGGGCACCACCCAGACCTTCTGCCCGATCCGCGGCGGTGAGCCGATCTTCACGTAGCCGTGCTCCTCGTTCATCTTGCGCATCGTCCAGTCCGGGTGCTCCGGGAACAGACCGAACGTGCCCACGTTCACGGTCGGGTCACTGGAGAAGGTCTTGCTGCCGCCGTCGATGAGGCACTGGCCGGGCACCGCCGTGCTCACGACCGTGACCAGCACCCTGAGCGCGCACTCCTCGAGCGTGGCGACCGCGTTGGCCACGCAGCTCGCGTCGTTGAACACGTAGGTTCCCGGCCGGATCTCGGTGGTGGCGGGGATGAGCGTCGTCTTGCCGGCCCCCGGGGTCGAGCCCCCCGACACGATGGGCACGCCGAAGCCGGCCGCCTCGAGCGCGCCGATGTGCTCGTCCACGCTCGTGCGCGCCTTCCGGAACCCCTCCTCGTCGAGCCACGAGGGCCAGTAGAAGAGGCCACGGAAGTCGCCGCACGCCCGCGCGATCTCCACCACCTGCTCCGGCCGGGTGACCCCGCAGCGCCCGACGCCGATGTCCACCTCGACCATGGCGCCGATGCCCGGCAGCCCGCGCGCGGCCTCGACCGAGTCGACGACCACGGTGACCCGGCGGCTCTCCGCGAGCGCGCGCAGCCGGGGCAGCTTCTCCGGCATGATCGGGTACGCCACCAGCACGTCGTCTCCGGGCAGGACCTCGGCCTCGCCGATCTTCGCCACCGTGATCCCGCTCGCACCGGCGTCGAGCTGCATGCGGGCGATCTCCGGGATCTTGTGCGTCTTGGTGTGCGGCCGCAGCTTCACGCCCCAGCCCCGGCTCTGCTCCTGCATCTTCGCGATGTTGCGCTCGAGCGCGTCGAGGTCGACGTAGACGGCCGGCGTGTCGAGTTCCAGGGCATCCATCGAGGCTACTCGCCCCAGACGGCGGGCAGCTCGACGGCCACGGCCGCGAACGGCTCGGCGCGGACGGTCTCCTGGTCGCCCTGCGACGCCGCGACGACCCATCGTTCGCCTTCCAGGCGCAGGATCTCCAGCGTACGCACCAACGGGTTCACCAGCCACGCATGCGCTTGAAATGGCCCCTTCAGGTCGGCGAGGAGGACCGAGGCGGCGACCGAATGCCTCGGCGCTGGGCGCGGACTCGCATACAGCTCCCCATCCACGATCTCGGCGACCATGGGCTCCGGCACCTTCAACAGGTCGTCGTACGTGGCCCGGCGCTTCGTCCCGGAACGGTCCGACATGGCGAGCGAAGCGTAGCACGCCCGGTGGCGCGGCCGGTCCGAGTCAGCGCGTTGACCGCTCCAACCGGGGACGTCGTGTGGCGGTTGGCTTCCGGACCGCGAAAGAGTCGTCTCCCGAGAACACTACTTGACGTGAGGTCCCGGGCGCGCGGATGGTTCGTGTGCGGGTCCAACTAGAAGCGGATGCCGAACGAAAGGGCCAGCTCGGTGTCGTCCTTCCAGACGATCTTTCCCTGGAAGTACGGGACGACACGGCCGCTGGTGCGGAAGCCCACGCCGGCGATCAGGTTGACGGCCAGGTCCGTCGCGCCCGGCGGAGCGCCTTCGGGGTCCAGGGAGACGACACCCAGGCCGGCGCCCGCCCACACCGTGTGCGGGCCCTGCGTCCGGAACTCGTGAAGGAAGTCGGCGTTCAGCGTGAGGTAGCGGACGCCGTCCACGAACACGTACTCGACGTTGGGGTTGAACGAAACGCGCGCGCGCAGCGGCGCCACCGCCTCGACGGCCACGAGCGGCTCGCCCACGTCCGTGTAGTAGCCCAGCCGCAGCCCCCACCCGAGGTCCAGCGCTTGTGCCGGCGCGGCCATCGCGAGCGCCGTGATCACCATGAAAGCCCGGCCCGTCGACCTCGGCATCGTGGCCATGTTCTCCTCCTGGCGGGCAGCATCCCCGAAACGCCCGCGGGC
>DATKEG010000183.1:0-12178 GCA_035544515.1 Vicinamibacteria bacterium
GCAAAACACTGGTGAAGGAGGGCGGCAACTCGGTCTGGAAGTTCGAGACGCCGCGCGGGCGGCTCGTGGTGCGGAGCAAGGAGGAGTCGCCGGTGTGGGTGCCGCCCGACTGGCACTACGTCGAGCAGGCGCGCAAGCGCGGCCTCGGCCTGGTGCGGCTGTCCGAGGGCGGCGCCATCCACACCGCCGACGGCGGCGTCATCGCCGTCTCCGGCGGCGACGTGGTCCTGCGGGACGCGAACGGCCTGGAGCGGCCGCTCCAGGCCGCGGACGGACGCGAGATCGTGGCGGACGGCAACATCGTCGTCCCGCCGACGGGGACCCGGCAGCGCCGCTACCCGGGCGTGCTCGGCACGCACCGCCTCAACCTCGGAGACGGGTACGCCCTGCACGGAACGAACCGTCCCGAGACCGTCGGACAGGCGGTGAGCCACGGCTGCGTGCGCCTGCGCAACGAAGACATCGCCCAGCTCTACGCCGCGGTCCCCGTGGGCACGCCCGTCTACATCTATTAGCCGGTCAGAACCACGCGGGGTAGCAGGTCGAGCGGTACGAGCCCTCCTGGCGGCGCATGAACATGTCCGCGGTCAGGATGTCGTATTGGTCGTTGAACGCGTTCGTGCCCTTCACGGCGAGCTCCTCGCCGTCGTTGTGCCCGCAGAGGTTTCGCTCGGCCATCAGCTCCGCCATCCGGCGCGAGTAGCGGTCCGGATCCGTGACGAGGTAGCACTCGCCGCAGCCCCGCGTCCGCTTGAGGTCGAACATCCCCGGCTCGTCGCGGATGAGCTGGTCGGCCGCGCTCTCGACCTGCCGCAGGTAGCTCGACTGCTGGCGCGGGCAGTTGGTACCCGGTCCGTTCCCGGGAGGCAGCCGGCATCCCTGGGCGGAGGGAGGATCGGGCGTCGCGGTCGGCGCGGGCTGCGGCGGCGGCGCCGGTGTGGGCGTCGGGACGGCCACGACGACCACCACCACCGGCACGGGCGCGGGTGCCACGGGGTTGGGCTTGCTCCCCTCGAAGTCCTCGGTCAGCACGTCGCAGCCGACCCCCACCGCCGCCACCAACACAACTCGAAGCACGCTCTGGGACATGGACCCTCCAGGGTCGAACGAACCTGAGGATCTTGCCCGTAAATAGGCTCTAGGTCAACGCTCACTCATTGCTCAGTCGATGCGGGCGGGAGAGGCTGCCTCGGCCTGCCGCTCCCCCGCAGTGTGGGCGGCGTAGGCCCGGGCCACGCCGATGGCCCGCTCGAACGAGCGGAAGATGCGCAGCCGGCCGTGGCGGTTACGCCAGCCCGCCTTGGCCAGGACGCGCATCGGCTGCGCCTGCACGCCGGCCAGGATCACCTTCACGCCCGCGCCATTGAGCCGCTTCAGGAGCGACTCCAGGTTGACAAGGCCCGTCGCGTCCATGGCGGGCACGGCCTGCAGATCGAGCACCACGGCCTGTACGCCGCGCTTCTCGACGGTCTGCAATGCGTTCATGGCCGCCTGCGCCGCCCCGAAGAAGAGCGGACCCGCCACCTCGTAGAGCACGATCCCGCGCGGCAGGGGCTCGCGCAGCTCGGGGTGGCTGTCGCCCACGAGCCGCACGCCGGAAACCTCGGCCATGCGGCGGATGAAGAGCATGGACGACAGGATGATGCCGGCGGTGATCGACACCACCATGTCGAAGACGATGGTGAGTCCGAAGCAGACGAGCAGGACGGCGATGTCGCTGCGCGGCGCGGCGCGCACCACGAAGCGGAAATGCTTTCGCTCGCTCATGTTCCAGGCCACCACCAAAAGCAGCGCGGCCAGCGAGGCCATGGGCAGGCGGCCGAGCAGCGGCGCCAGCAGGAGGACGGCGAGGAGCACGAACAGGCTGTGCACGACCGCGGCCACCGGCGAGCGCGCGCCGGAGCGGACGCTGGTGGCCGTCCGCGCGATGGCGCCGGTGGCCGCGAACCCGCCGAAGAAGGGCGCCACCAGGTTGCCCAGCCCCTGGGCCAGCAGCTCGGCGTCGGGATCGTGCCGGCGGCCGGTCATCCCGTCGGCCACCACCGCGGAGAGCAGCGATTCCATCGCCCCCAGCATCGCGATGGCGAAGGCGGACGGCAACAGCGCCCGCAGCAGGTCGAAGGAGACGCCGGGCGCGCCGTCGGGGCCGGACAGCGCCCACGGCAGCAGGAACGCGGGAGCCTGTTGCGGGATGCCGGAGAACTGGCTGGCCACCGTCGCCACCTCGAAGCCGGGCACGCGCTCCGCCGCCCAGGCCGCCACGAGGGCGGCGATTCCCAGCGCGACCAGGGGCGCGGGGACCTTGCTCCTCACCCTGGGCCAGAGGACGAGCAGGGCCAGCGTGAGCGCCCCCACGGCGACGTCCCAGGGCCGCACGGTCGGCAGGGCGGCGGCCAGCGCCGCCACGCGCTCGAGGTAGTGCTCGGGCACGCTGGTGACCGTCAGCCCCAGGAAGTCCTTGACCTGCAGCGTCGCGATCACCACCGCGATGCCCGCCGTGAACCCCGTGATCACCGGGTACGGCACGAAAACGATCAACCGGCCCATCCGGCCGAGGCCGAGGGCGACCAGGATGACCCCGGCCATGAGCGTGGCCAGGAGCAGGCCGCGCAACCCGAAGCGCGTGGCCACCGGCGCCAGGATCACGACGAACGCCGCGGTCGGCCCCGACACCTGGACGCGCGACCCTCCCAGCACCGCGATGACCGCGCCGGCCACGATCGCGGTGTAGAGCCCGTATTGAGGCGCGACGCCCGAGGCGATGGCCAGGGCCATGGAGAGCGGCAGCGCCACGATGCCGACCACGAGGCCGGCCATGACGTCGGCCTGCAACTCGCGCCGCGAGTAGCCCTCCTGCAGGGCCTGGCGCAGGGCCAGGGCCGGGCCCCAGCGCAGCGGGGGCGTCACGACGCGCTCGGGCGCGGCGACGGCGGGTTGTCCGGGTGACCCGGCGGCGGGCAACTCAGTCGTTCACGGTCAGGTACGTGTACCCTTCGAGCCCTTCCTCGTAGCGGCGCATCAGGCGGCCCGACTCCGCCGGGGTGAGCCGCCGCTCGCGCAGCGCCTCCTCCATGGCGCGCCGGACGCGCGAGATCAGGTCGTCCTTGGAGTACTGCACGTAGGAGAGCACCTCGGCCACCGAGTCGCCCTCGACCACGTGCTCCACGCGGTAGTGGTCGCCGTCGAGCTTGACGTGCACGGCATCGGTGTCGCCGAAGAGGTTGTGCAGGTCGCCGAGGATCTCCTGGTACGCACCCACCAGGAAGGTGGCCACGTAGTACGGCGCTCCGTCGACCGGGTGCAGGGGCAGGAAGTGCTTCACGTCGCGCAGGTCGATGAACTGGTCCATCTTCCCGTCGCTGTCGCAGGTGAGGTCGGCCAGGACGGCGCGGCGCGAGGGCGCCCGGTCCAGACGGTCGATGGGCATGGTGGGGAAGAGCTGGCGGACGGCCCAGTGGTCGGGCAGCGACTGGAACAGCGAGAAGTTGCAGTAGTAGGTGTCCGAGAGCTGCCGCTCCAGGCCCTCCAGCTCGTCCGGGACGTAGGGGAGGTCCCGCACGATCTTGAGGATCTTCTCGCAGGTGGCGTAGAAGAGCTCCTCCACGCGCGCCCGCGCCTTGAGGTCCAGGATGCCCAGGTTGAAGGCGGTGATGGCCTCCTCCTTGAGCTGCAGCGCGTCGTGGTAGGACTCCTGGAAGTTCTTGCGCGACACCCCGCCGTAGGTCTCGTAGAGCTGCTGGATGACGCGGTGCTCGTCCTTGGCCAGCGACTCCGGGATCTGGCCCAGGAGCATCTGGTTCGCGTCGAGCACGTTGAAGACGAGCACGGAGTGGTGGGCGGTGAGCGCGCGGCCCGACTCCGTGACGATGTCGGGGTGGGGCACGCCCGCGGCGTTGCAGGCCTCGGCCACCTGGCTCACCACGTCGGACGCGTACTCCTGGAGGGTGTAGTTCACCGAGGAGTGGAAGTTCGTCTGGCTGCCGTCGTAGTCCACGCCCAGGCCGCCGCCGCAGTCGAGGAAGCGCATGTGGGCGCCCAGGGCGAAGAGCTCGACGAAGATGCGGCCGGCCTCGCGCAGCGCGTCCTTGATGGCCCGGATGGCCGTGATCTGCGAGCCGATGTGGAAGTGCAGGAGCTGGAGGCAGTCCAGCATGCCCTCCTCGCGCAGGCGCTCCACGGCCCGCACCATCTCCGCGGTGGTCAGGCCGAACTTTGAGCGGTCGCCGGTGCTGTCCACCCACTTGCCGGCGCCCTTGGTGGTGAGGCGGGCGCGCACGCCGATGAAGGGCCGGATGCCCAGCTCGCGCGAGGCCGCGATCATCGTGTCCAGCTCCGCCAGCCGGTCCATGGTGATGAAGACGCGACGGCCGAGCTTCTGGGCCAGGAGCGCGGTCTCGATGTAGGCACGGTCCTTGTAGCCGTTGCAGAGGATCAGCGCTTCGGGATTGTCCTGGAGGGCCAGGGCCACGAGCAGCTCCGGCTTCGAGCCGGCCTCGATGCCGAGGTTGAACGGGCGGCCGTATTCGATCAACTCCTCGACCACGTGCCGCTGCTGGTTCACCTTGATGGGATACACGCCGCGGTACGCGCCCTTGTAGTCGTTGTCGGCGATCGCCTGCTGGAAGGCGCCCGCGAGCATCTCCACGCGCGTGCGCAGGATGTCGGAGAAGCGGATCAGGAGGGGAAGGTTGAGGCCGCGGCTGCGCAGGTCCTCGACCAGCTCGCGCAGGTCGATGTGGGCGGACCCGGGACCGGCCGGAGTGACCTCCACGTGTCCCGCGTCGTTGATGCCGAAGAAGGGGCGGCCCCAGCCGTTGACGTTGTAAAGCTCGAGGGAGTCCTTGACCGTCCAGGCTCGGAGCTCGGTGGCCAAATGTTCTCGCACCTCCTTCGCGCGATCGCGCGAGAGCACATTCTAGCGCGTTGGCGAGGAAGCACGTCCAGAAAAATGCGCCCGAGCCTACCCGCCCAGCTCGGCCTCCATCAGCTCCTGGAAGTCCTCGAACGGCCGGGCTCCCACCAGGCGCCGGCCGTTCACGAAGTAGGTCGGCGTCCCGCTGATGCCGAGAGCCTGGCCCTCGTCCACGGCCTTCTGGATGGCGGCGTCGTGGGCGCCCGAGCCGAGGCAGGCGGAGAAGCGGCCACCGTCGAGGCTCAGCGCCGCCGCGCGGCTCCTGAGGTCCTCATCGCTCATGTCGCCCGGCCGTGTGAGCAGGCTGCGGTGGTAGTCCCAGAACCGGCCCTGGTCGCCCGCGCAACGGGCCGCGCGTGCGGCCGGCAGCGAGCGGGGCCGGCCGAGGAGGAAGTCCTGGTGGACGAGCCTCACCCTGCCCTTGTAGTGCTCCATGACCCGGTCCACGACCGCCTGCGCGCGGTGGCAGTAGGGACACTGGTAGTCGAGGAAGCCGACGATCGTGACCCTGGCGTCCGCCGGTCCGATCGCGGGCGCGTCCGGCGGCACCGTGACCGTCGCGCGGGGAGGCTGCAGGCTGACGCGGAGCGTGGTCCGGGCGCGCAGTTGCCGCTGGAACTCGGCCTCGCGCTCGGCCCGGGCCTGGTCCCGCAGCGACCGCTCGATGTGCGGCGCCACCTCGGCGAAGGGACGATCGCCGAGCCTCTCGCGGCTTCGCTCGTAGACCGCGCGCACGTCCCCGGGAGCGGGCGGCTTCACCTTGCTCGCCACCTCGGCTTCGAACAGCGCCTGGGGCGTCAGGCCGCGCGCGGAGGCCTCCTGCTCGACGAGCCGCTCGGCGATCAGCTCCTCGAGGGCCTGCCGGCGGACCTCGTACTCTTCCTGCGCGAGGCGCTGCAGGCCGCCCGCCGCCCGCTGGTCCACCTCTCGAAGCGTGATCCGCCGGCCCCCGACCTCGGCGGCCATGGCGTCGGGTCCCGCCGCGGGCGAGGCGGGCGGAGCCGCCGTGGCGCCGCTCGAGGGCGAGCAGGCGAGCGTGGCCGCGAGGAGAACCGGCACGGACAGTCGGACCGCCAGCATCCCGCAAGCGTACTTGATTTGGCCCCTGCGCGCCTTCGGGGCAGACTGCGCTCGATGCGCGTGGCCGCGGGCGTGGGGCTTGCCCTGGGTGCCATCGCTCTGGCGCTGGCCACCCGGGTTCCCCTGCTCGCTCTGACCCACCGCCTTCCCGTGTCCAACGACGACGCCATACCCTTGCTGATGGCGCGCCACGTCCTGCGCGGCGAGCTGTCCACCATCCTCTGGAATCAGCCCTACAACGGCGCGCTCGACGCGTACCTGCTCGCGCCCGCGCTTCTCCTGGGCCCGCCCCACGCCGTCTTCCGGGCCTACGAAGTCCTCTGCGCCGTGCTGCTCGTGGCCGCGATCGGCCTGGCGGGACGCGCGCTCGGCGGACCGTCGGCGGGGGCATGGGCCGCGCTTCTCGCGGCCGTCGGCACACCGTACATGGCGCTCATGGCGGCCACGGGTCCAACGCCGAACTTCCTCGTGCCGCTGCTGGTCGTGGTGCCCCTGCTCGTGGGACTGAGCCGGCTCGACGCGCCACCGCGAGGCCCCGCCGCGGCGGCCCTGGCCGGCCTCGTCTCGGGCCTCGCCATCTGGGACTCGGCCCTGGCCCTCCCGTCCCTCATCGGCGTGGGGGCGGGGCTCGTGGCGGCCGGATCGAGGCCGCGCGCGCCCACCGCCCTCGCCTGCGCGGCGGGACTGGCGCTCGGCGCCGGGCCCCTGCTCGTGGCGCGCGCGGTGGGGGCGTCCGCGTCGAGCCCCGTGACCGACGTGCGCCCGCGCTGGCTGTGGGCCGACGGACTCGCCGACCTGTGGCACGCGGGGGCGGGGCTCGTCGGGTTACAGGTGCCGCTCGTGGTGGATGGGCCCGAGCGGGCGGCGCTGCCGGTACCGCTCGCGCTCTGCCTCGGCACGGCGCTCGCCGCCGCCGTGGCCCTCGGCCTCGCCGGCCGCCGGGTCTGGCCGCTCGTGGGATGGGCGCTGGCGCTCGGCGCCGCCTTCACCTTGAGCCGCCGGACGGGCGCGGACGAGGTGCGCTACCTGTACGGGCTGAACGTCCCCCTGCTCGCGCTCGCCGGCGCCGGCCTGTCCCGGGCCGCGCGCCGCGCGCGCGCGGCGCCGCTGGCGCTCGCGTTCGCCATCATCGTGCCCTGGGCCACGGGACACGCCGCGCTGCTGCGCGCCTGGGGCGACCCGGCGCATGCCGCGCGCGTGTGGGAGGTGCCGCCGCTCGAGCCCGTGCTCGACACGCTCTCGCGGGCCGGCGTGCGCAGCGCCTACGCGAGCCTGCAGTTCGCGGGCCGGCTCGCCCTGGAGTCGGACGGCCGCCTGATCGCGAGCCAGGCCTGGAACGAGCGCGTCCCCGGCGACCCCCTGCGCTTCCGGGACGAGGTGGACCTCGATCCGCGGCCGGCCTGGGTGCTCTCGTCGCGCCTCTCGCGCGGCATGCCGCGGGCCGGCGGCTTCCGCGAGCTGCTGGGCGGCCTCGGCGGGAGCTGGCGCGAGGACCTGCCGGCCGACTTCGTCGTCTTCCGTCGCTTCGCGCCCCCCTACGACGAATCGCGCGCGGTGCCCGCGGAGGAGCTCATGCTCTCCACCACCGGCGGAGAGGACCTGCCCCCGGCCGTGCTCGATCGGGACGTGGCGACGGCATGGACGTCGCCGCTGGGCCTGGCGCGGGGCTCGGGCATCGTGCTGCGGCCGGCCGCGCCCCGGCGGCTCTCCGCCATCGTCCTCGCCGTCGACCTCGATCGATCGCCGCTGGCCGTGCCCTGGGTTTGCGAGATGGACGGCGTGACCGTCGCCGAAGGTCCCGCGCGGCATGGGTTGCAGTGGGTCAACGGGGCGCCGCGGGCGGGCCGGCAGGCCCTGCTCGCCATCCCGCTGCCTTCCCTCCGCCCGGTGGCGGAGGTGCGCGTCCTCTTCCAAGACAACGGGCCGCCGCTCGTCGTGGCGGAAGCGTTCGCCTATGGCCCGGACGAGCCGCCCACCGACGATGCCGGGGCCGCCTTCGCCGAGCAGGGGCTCGACCACGCGCGCCAGGGCCGATGGTCCGAGGCGGTGGCCGCCTACGCCGAGGCCGCGAGGCGCGCGCCCGACCGGGCCTCCCACCACGCCTGCCTGGCGCGCGCCCGCTGGCGCGCCGCCCGTCGCGCCCGTCTCGACGTGGAGAGCCTCGCCGACGGCGGCCGCGAGCTGGTGCTGCCGCGCCGACCCTGACTCAAGCGATCCGCAGCCGGCGCTTCCGCGCCAGGAGCACGATCGCGAGCGGGATCAGGTTCGTGTTGACCAGGTCGTGGGCGCTGCCCGCCCAGTGCACCTTCTCCTGGCGCCGGCCGTCGCGCAGGTCCACGACCTCCATGGCCAGCGAGAGCAGCAGCCCGGGCGCCAGGACCCTGAAGGAGGAGAGCGGCCAGCGCAGCAGGGCGGCCGTGGCGAGCAGGCAGGCGCAGCCGACGTAGACGTGGATCGCGTCCTTGGTCAGGGGAAGGAGCGACAGGACCACGAGCTTGATGCGCTGGTAGGTGGACGTGTCCGGGCTGAACTGCATCAGCAGGAGCAGGAGGCTCACGTGAGCCGGTCCCGACGCAGGGTCAGGCCGCCGTCCACCGTGACGACCTGCCCGGTCACGTACGAATCCGGCTCGAGCAGCAGCCGCACGACCCGGGCCACGTCCTCCGGCCGGCCGAACCGGGCGATCACGCCGCGCTCGACGTAGGGGTCGTATTTGCCCGCCTCGATCGAGGCGCGGGCCATGCCGGCGGTGGTCGCCCCGGGCGCCACCACGTTCACGCGGACGTCCGCCGGCCCGCCGTACTCCTTGGCCAGGATGCGGCCGGCGTGGACCAGGGCGGCCTTGGGGCCGGCATAGGCGAGGCTGCCCTCGAACGGGTGCGTCCCCTGCATGCTCGAGACGAGCACGATCGCGCCGCGGGTCCCCTGGGCGGCCATGCGCTCCGCGCAGGCACGGGCCAGGAGGACCGGGGCCTCGTAGTTGGCGGTGAAGCTGGCGCGCAGGGCGGCCGCATCGAGGTCCTCCGGCTTCACGCGCGCGGGGTCGCCCACGAAGGTCACGAGGCCGTAGATCTCTCCCTTCACCTCCCAGGCGGCGTCCAGGCAGCGCGCCCGTCCTTCGCCGGTCGCCACGTCCGCCTGGACGAGCGCGACGGGGCCTCCGTAGAGGTCCTGCACCTTCTGCTGGAAGGCAAGGGCGCGGCCCCGGTTGCTCCGGTAGACGACGACCGGCAGGGCGCCGTCCTGGAGCAGCAGGGCCGTGGTGGCCGCGCCCAGCCCGCCCGCTCCGCCGGGCAGGAGCAGGGCTCGGCCGGCGAGGCTCTTCCGGCCGAAGTCGTAGCGATGCTCGGCTTGCCGCCTCACCGCGTCCGGATCCAGGAAGCGCGAAGGCATAATGTTCCGGTCGGGTCATTCTAATTGGAGCGCGGGCTCTTCATGCGGGCGGTCATCTTCGACTTCGACGGCGTGCTGGTCGACAGCGAGCCGCTGCACTTCAGCGCGCTGCGCGAGTCGCTCTCCAGCGAGGGGATCACCATCACCGAGGAGGAGTACCTCCGCGAGTACGTGGCCTACGACGACCGCGGTTCCATCCGCATCGCCCTCGAGCGACACCGCGGGACGGCGTCTCCCGACCGTGTGCGGGCCCTGGCCGCGCTCAAGGCCGCGGCTTTCGCGCGGCTGATGGCCAAGGTGCCCTTCTATCCCGGCGCGCGCGAGCTGGTGCGCGGCCTCGCCGCGGAGATGCCCCTGGCCATCGCCTCGGGCGCGCGGCGGCAGGAGATCGAGCGCATCCTCCAGGCGGGCGGCCTGCGCGAGGCGTTCTCGGCGGTGGTGGGCGCCGACGACGTGTCGCGCACCAAGCCCCATCCCGAGCCCTACCTCGCCGCGTACGAGCTCCTCGCGCCGCGCGTCCCCGGCCTCTCCCCGGCGGAGTGCCTGGTGTTCGAGGACACCGTCCCCGGCATCGCCGCCGGACGCGCCGCGGGCATGAAGGTCGTCGGCGTGGCCCAGACCCACCCGGCGGCGAAGCTCAGCCTGGCCCATCAAGTCGTGCCGGCGCTCGCGGGGCTCGGCGTGGCGGAGGTGCGCGCCCTGTTCCAGAGATGCTGATCCAGCTCCTGGCGGGCCTCTTCCTCGTGGCCGTCCTCTGGACGCTGTTCCGCTTCGCCATGGGACTGCGCTGGGCCAAGGTGGCGCGGGAGGAGGCGCGCACGGAGGCGGAGTCGCGCGGCCGCCGCGTGATCGCCGAGATCCCGCTTCCGGGCGACGAGCTGGCCTTCTTCGAAGAAGACGACCAGCGCTTCCACTGGGGCGGCACGAGCGTGGCCAGGTCCGGGGTCGAGGGTGCGCGGCTGCTGCTCAACGGCAACGTGGTGGGCGACGCGAGCCGGCGTGGCGTCCCCCTGCCCCCGCCTCCGGCCGCCGAGGAGTACGAGGGACGAGAGCGCTGGGACGTGCTCCTCTACCTGGAGAGCGGTCAGAGCGCCCGCGTGGAGTGCGGCACGCTGCGCGAGGGAGTGAGCCGGGAGATCGCGGCCCGCGTGTTCGAGGCGGTCCGAAGGGAGGTCCAGCCATGAAGAGCCACACCGCCCACCTCACCATG
Organism: Vicinamibacteria bacterium; assembly: GCA_035544515.1. Lineage (GTDB taxonomy): Bacteria > Acidobacteriota > Vicinamibacteria > Fen-336 > Fen-336 > DATKEG01. Next base: position 10,596 of record DATKEG010000183.1, read on the forward strand.
AACGTGCCCGCGCGGATGGATTTCGTGAACATCACGCCGCAGGTCGAGCAGGCGGTGGCGGACAGCGGGGTGCGCGAGGGGCTCTGCCTGGTCAACGCCATGCACATCACGGCCTCGGTCTTCATCAACGACGACGAGCCGGGGCTGCACGAGGACTACAAGCGCTGGCTCGAGCGGCTCGCCCCCTACGACCCGAGCCCGCAGGCGTACCATCACAACCGCACGGGCGAGGACAACGGCGACGCCCACCACAAGCGTCAGGTGATGGGCCGCGAGGTGGTGGTGGCCGTCACGAACGGCCGGCTGGACTTCGGGCCCTGGGAGCAGGTCTTCTACGGCGAGTTCGACGGCCGGCGCGCCAAGCGCGTCCTGATCAAGGTCATCGGCGAGTAGGGCGCTACAGATCGAGCCGCAGCTCCATCGGTTCCCGGCGCTCGCCCCGCGTTCGTTTCGCGCTCGCGGGAACGGGCGCTCTCGCCATAGGACGGCCGCGCGGAGAACCGCCACCGGGTGGCGCGTGGCTACCAGCGATCTTCGGCCGCGCCGCGCGCGTGGTTCTCGTGCCGGGCCAGCACGAAGAGCAGGTCCGAGAGGCGGTTGAGGTAGGCCAGCACGAGCGGATCCACCGGCTGTGTTCGCGCGAGGGCGACCACGGCACGTTCGGCGCGCCGGCACACCGCGCGCGCGAAGTGCAGGAGCGCGCCCAGCGGCGTGCCGCCGGGCAGGATGAAGGCCTGCAGGGCGGGCAGGTCCGCCTGTCGGGCGTCGATGGCCTGCTCGATCCGCTCCACGTGCTCGCTCGTCACCGCGGCCTTGGCCTTGCGGCCGACGACGACGGCCTCGGGGTCGGCCAGCCGCGCGCCGATCGCGAAGAGGTCGCGCTGCACGTCGGCCAGCAGCCGGTCGAGCTCGCTACCGCCCGCCTCCGAGCGTGCCCGCCCGAGCACCGCCCCGAGCTCGTCCACCTCGCCGTAGGCGGCCACGCGCCGGTCGTCCTTGGGCACGCGCGAGCCGTCGGCCAGGCCGGTGTCGCCCGTGTCGCCGCCGCGCGTGTAGATCTTCACGCGCGGTCCAGCGGGAGCGGCTCGACCGTGGCTTCCGCTCCCGCCACCTCCACGCGCGTGCCCGGCTCGAAGCGGCTCCGGTGCACGTAGCCCATGGCGACCGGTCCCAGGCGTGGGGACACCGCGGCCGTGGTCACCCGGCCGACGTCGCGGTCCTCCGCGCGGATGGGCGCGCCCGCGGAGGCGGGAGCGGAGAGGCGCAGCCCGCGCAGCAGCTTGTTCACGTGGCCGCCGCGCGCCTCGAGCCGCGCCACGACCTCCTGGCCCACGTAGCAGCCCTTCGACGAAGAATGGTAGTCGCGTACGAGACCGGTCTCGTGAAGCAGGTTCTCCTCGGTCACGTCCACGCCGTACCAGGGACGCCCCTGCTCGATGCGCAGGGCGTCGAGCGCCCCGCGCGACAACGCCGCCGCCCCGCCCTCGAGCAGGGCCGCGCGCACGGAGGCGGCGCCCTCGGGCGCCACGTGGACCACCAGCGCCGGCGCGGGCAGGGCGGGGGCGGCCGCCCCGCGCCGGGCG
>DATKEG010000184.1:0-60558 GCA_035544515.1 Vicinamibacteria bacterium
TGGGCCCCTTCCCCCAGGACCAGGCGCCCCGACAGCTCGATGTCTCCACGGAAGCGGCCGAATATCTGGGCGTCCTTCCCCTTCAGCGTGCCCTCGAAATCGCCCTGGGCGTTGATGACCGTCGGCTTGTCGGCCTCCATGGTCCCTCCGCGCATTCGAGCGCTCATTGTAACCCGGAGGCATCGCGCGGCCGTTTTCCGTGAATCGAACGGCCCTGTATGATGGTCGGATGGCCGAAGGTGCGAAGGTCGCTCCCGTATCGCGGCACCGCCCCGATCCGGAGCGCCTGGTCCCCACCCCCGCCGACGCGCGCTTCGAGCTGGTCAGCGAGTTCCAGCCGCGGGGCGACCAGCCGGCGGCCATCGGCGAGCTGGCGAAGGGGCTCGAGCGTGGCGACAAGCACCAGGTGCTGCTGGGGGTGACCGGCAGCGGCAAGACGTTCACCATCGCCTCGGCCATCGCCCACCTCAATCGGCCCGCGCTGGTGCTCGCGCACAACAAGACGCTGGCCGCGCAGCTCTACCAGGAGTTCAAGGGCTTCTTCCCGCGGAACGCCGTGGAATATTTCGTGTCGTACTACGACTACTACCAGCCCGAGGCCTACGTCCCGCAGTCCGACACCTACATCGACAAGGAAGCCATCATCAACGACGAGATCGACCGCCTGCGCCTTTCCGCCACGCGCAGCCTGTTCGAGCGCCGGGACGTGGTCATCGTGGCCTCGGTCTCCTGCATCTACGGCCTGGGCTCGCCCGAGGCGTACTACGGCATGCTGCTCTTCGTCCGGCAGGGCGAGCGCCTGGACCGCCGCGACCTCCTCGCGAAGCTGGTCGAGGCGCGCTACGACCGCAACGACTACGAGCTGCGGCGCGGCACCTTCCGCGTGCGCGGCGACGTGGTGGAGATCGTTCCCGCCTACGAGGAGACCGGCATACGCATCGAGCTGTTCGGGGACGAGGTGGAGACGATCGCGTCGTTCGACCCGCTCACCGGCAAGACCCTCGGCCGCCTGGCCCAGGTCGCGATCTACCCCACCAGCCACTACGTGACCCCGCGGCCGCGGCTGGAAGACGCCCTGCAGACCATCGAGGCGGAGCTGATGATCGAGAAGCCGAACCTGGAGCGCCAGGGCAAGCTGCTCGAGGCGCAGCGGCTCTACCAGCGGACGATGTTCGACCTGGAGATGCTGCGCGAGGTCGGCCACTGCCACGGCATCGAGAATTACTCGCGCCACCTGTCGGGCCGGGCGCCCGGCGAGCCGCCGCCCACCCTGCTCGACTACCTGTCGAAGGACGCGCTGATCATCGTGGACGAGAGCCACCAGAGCATCCCCCAGGTGCGCGGCATGTACCACGGCGACCGCCAGCGAAAGACCACGCTGGTCGAATACGGGTTCCGCATGCCGTCGGCGCTCGACAACCGGCCCCTCAACTTCGAGGAGTTCGAGCAGCGGGTGGGGCAGGTGATCTACGTGTCCGCGACGCCCGGCCCCTACGAGCTGCAGAAGGCGGGCGGCGTGGTCGTGGAGCAGGTGATCCGGCCGACGGGGCTCATGGATCCCGTGGTGGACGTCCGGCCGGTCAAGGGCCAGGTGGACGACCTGCTGGCCGAGATCCGCCTGCGCGCCGCGCGCAACCAGCGCGTGCTGGTCACCACGCTCACGAAGCGGATGGCCGAGGACCTCACCGAGTACTATCACGACCTCGGGGTGCGCGTGCGCTACCTGCACTCCGACATCGAGACCCTGGAGCGCGTGCGCATCCTGCGCGACCTGCGCAAGGGCGAGTTCGACGTGCTGGTCGGCATCAACCTGCTGCGCGAGGGGCTCGACCTGCCGGAGGTGTCGCTGGTGGCCATCCTCGACGCCGACAAGGAAGGCTTCCTGCGCTCGGCGGGATCGCTCATCCAGACCGTCGGCCGCGCGGCGCGCAACCTCGAGGGCACGGCCATCCTCTACGCGGACCACATGACCCAGTCCATGAGGACGGCCATCGACGAGACGAACCGCCGGCGCGCGATCCAGGAGACCTACAACCGGGAGCACGGCATCACGCCCGAGAGCATCAAGAAGAACATCGGGGAGCTGCTCTCCAGCGTCTACGAGAAAGACTACGTGGGCGTGCCCGAGGTGGCGGAGACGCCGGAGGAGCGCTACCGCTCGCTCGAGGACCTGAACAAGGAGATCAAGGTCCTGGAGAAGCAGATGCGCGACGCGGCCAAGGCCCTCGAGTTCGAGCGGGCAGCGCAGATCCGGGACAAGGTGAAGAACCTGCGATCCCGCGAGTTCGCGCTGAAATAGCCCTTGCCCGGCGGGCAGGACCGGCTCGGCGAGGCGCTGCGCCAAGGGCGAAGTCGCTACGACGGCGGGTCGGCCGGCGGGGCCACCCTCGCGCGCTTCCCGGGCCCTGCAGCTGGAGCTGCGCGGATACCCAGTCGCGCTGGGTCGCGGGCGCCCTGGAGCGCGTGAGAGGGAGGAGGAGGATGTGATGAAGAAGGCGTGGGTACAGGCGGTCGCTGCGACGGCCGCCCTGACCGTCTTGCAGGCGTTGCTCTCGTTCCTCGCTCCCGTCACGGGTGGGAGCGACGGGAGCCTCCTTCCGTTCGTCCTGGCGTCCAACGCCTTGACCGCGACCGTGCTCGTGTGGCTCGCGCGGCGGCTGGGCGCCCGCGGCCTGTCGCGTGCGGCGGTGCTGTGGGCGGTCTGGGGCGGGATCGTGGCCCTGTCCCTGGCCGAGGCCGCGCTCTTCGACATCGGGATCCCCGGCGGCGACCTGCCTTGGATCTTCGCCTATTGGCTCGCGGTCTCCGCCTCCTTCGCGCTCCTCGTCGGGGGGTCCTTCCCGCCGGCCCGGTCGTCGGGCCTGGCGCCGGCCGCGTCCGCGCCGTCCGCGCCGTGGGCCCGCCTGGCGGCCTCCGCGCTGGCCTACGTGTTCCTGTACTTCGTGGCCGGCACCCTCGCCTACCCGTACCTGCGGGAGTTCTATGAATCGCGGCCCATGCCGGCCACGGCCACGCTCCTGGCCATCCAGCCCTTCCGCGGCCTCGCCTTCGCCGCGATCGTCCTGCTGCTCGTCCGCCGGCTCGCCGCCTCACGGCGCGCGGCCGCCCTGGCCGCCGGCGTGACGCTCAGCGTCCTCGGCGGCGTGGCCCCGCTGATCATCCCGAACCCGTACCTGCCCGACGCCGTGCGCCTCGCGCACCTGCCCGAGGTCGGCGTGTCCAACTTCCTGTTCGGCCTGCTGGCCGGCTGGCTGCTGGCGCCCCCCCGCGCTCAGGAAGGCGCCGAAGCCGTCGCGCTCTCCGCGTAGCGCCAGCGCGCGGCCTGGGTGATCGTCATGGCGCTGCTCATCCTCGTCGTCACGGCCAGCGCCTGGCTGGCCCGGCGCAACCTCGCGCGCGGCCGGGGCGATCGCGCGGGCGCCTGGCGCCTGGCCGTCTACGCGTTCGGCGTGGGCCTTTTCGGGTGGGCCCTGTGGGCCCACCACGTGGCCGATCTCCACGGCGAGCTGACCATGATGGTGCGCGCCGACGGCGTCGTCCTGCTCATCGCCCTGTGCATCTGGGTCCTGTACCTGGCGCTGGAGCCCTACGTGCGCCGCCACTCGCCCCACTTCTTGATCTCCTGGACGCGGCTCCTCGCCGGCCGGTGGCGGGATGCCGCGGTGGGCCGCGACGTCCTGGTCGGCGCGGCGGCGGGCGCGCTCATGGCGGTGGTCCTGGTCCTCACCTGGCGCCTGCCCGGCTGGTTCGGCCTGACGGAGCCCTGGCCGCGGGCCCACGACCTCGACGCCTTCCTCGGCGTGCGCGAGCGGCTGATGAGCGCGGCCTTTGCGCAGCTCAACGCCGCGGCCATTGGCCTGGGCATCCTCGTGCTGCTCGTGCTCCTGCGCATGGTGGTGCGGTCCGGGCCGCCGGCCGCGGTCGCGATCCTGGTGATCCTCGGCATCCCCGACGCCATCGCCAGCGACCTCCCCTGGTTCGCCGCCCTGCCCCTCGCCATGGCCGTGATGTCGCTCGCCGTGCTCGTGCTGCTGCGCTTCGGCCTGCTGGCCCTGATCGTGACCCTGTACACGTTCAGCCGCGCCATCGCGGCCCCGTTCAGCCTGAGGTTCGACCATTGGACGGGCGCGCCGACCGCGTTCTCGCTGGCGGTGATCGCCGGGCTGGTGGCGTGGGGTCTCTGGGCCTCAGCGACGCGCCGCCGGCTGGCCGTCGTTCACGACCTGGCCGCCTGAGGGGAAGACGTCCAGGACCGCCCACACCGGGAGGTGGTCGCTCGCGCCCTGGTTGTCGCGGACGATCCCCGCGCTCCCCCTCGCGACCTCCAGGCCGCGCACGAAGACGTGGTCCCAGGCGAACACGCTGACGGTGGAGCCGAGGTCGCGGGTGACCCACCGGAAGCCGTACCACTCGAAGACCTCGCCCACGGCGCGGCTGTTGAAGTCCCCGGCCACGATCACCCGCGCGTAGGCGCGAGCGTCCCGGATCACCGCCGCCGCCTGCCGCTGGCGATTCACCGCCGCGATCCCGCCGAGCGTCTCGAGGTGGACGCTGTACACGCGTACCGGTCCGAGCGGGGTGGCCGCGGTGGCGGAGACCGCGATGCGCTGCATGTCGCGGAACCGGTTTCGGTGCGGCAGCACCAGCTTGCGATCGTCGCTGAGCGGCCACCGGGAGAGGAGGGCGTTCCCGAAATCGCGGTCGTGCGCCGGGTGCCGCACCGCCGGGTAGTACACGTAGTCCATGGCCAGGGCGCGCGCGATGCGCTCGGTCCCCTCGCCGTCCATCTCCTGGAGTGCCACGATGTCGGCGCCGCGAAGCTCCTCGTGCTCGCGCAGCAGGCGCGCGGCGCGGTCGATCTCCCGCGCGAACTTCACGTTGAAGGTCACCACCCGAACGGCGGGATCGGCGTCCGGCGCCGCGAACCGCCCCTCGTAGCGGGGCCGGTCGCGCTCGACGTAGTTGAGGACCGGCGCGCAGGAGGAGCCGGCGGCCACGACGGCGGCCGCGAGCGCGGCGGCCGCCGCGAAGACAGGGGAGGAGGGCACCTTCGGACGCATGGTCCATCCTCCCATGAACGGTTCGGCGCCCGAAGCGAGGTACGGTCCCGCGTGCTCACGAACCCCTGCTCGCCCCGATCACGGTGCCGGCCGCCGGGCTGCTGCTGCGGCTGGACGGCAGGGCCGATCGGCCCGAGCGCCGGCGCGGTCTGGTCACGACCCGCGTGTCGGCCTGAACGCGGCTAGAATCCGCGCATCGTGCGCACGGTCGCCATCCTGGGTTCGGGAGACCTCGCGGCCACGCTCGCGCGGAAGCTCGCCGAGGCCGAGCGGGCGCGGCGCATCGTGCTCGTGGACGAGGACGTCGGGCGGGCCCGGGGCAAGGCGCTCGACATCGCGCAGTCGGGCCCGGTGGAGCGCTTCGACGCCCGGGTGGAGGGGGCGGCGGACCTGGCCGCGGCCGGGGGCGCGGACGCCCTGGTGGTGGCGGATGCCGCGGCGCTTCCCGACGGGACGTTGCCCCCCTCCGCCGCGCTCGTCGCGTCGCTCCGCGCCGCTTCCGCGGGCTGCGTGCTGTTCGCTTCCGCCTACCCGTGCGCGCTGGTGGAGGCGCTGGTGGCGGCCGGCCATCCGCGCGAGCGCGCCCTGGGCAGCGCGCCCGTCGCCCAGGCCGCCGCGCTGCGGAGGCGGCTGGCCCAGCACCTCGAGGTCGAGGCGCGCGAGGTCTCGGTGACGGTCCTCGGCGTCCCGCCGCACGCGCTCCTGGCGCCGCAGGCGACGGCCAGCGTGGGCGGCGTGCCCCTGGCGTCCCTGCGTCCCTCCGCGCTGCGGCAGGCCCTGAGCGCGCTGGGCGCGCGCACGCCCGGCCCCGCCGCCCTGGCCGCGGCGGCCGCGCGCGTGCTGCAGGCCCTGGACGGCTCGCGGCCCTCGGTCCTGCCCGTCGTCGTGTGCCTCGACGGCGAATACGGCCATCGCGGCGTGGCGCTGGCGACTCCGGCGCGGCTGGGCGGGGGGCGGCTCCAGGCCGTGCTCGAGCTTCCGCTCGAACCGGTGGAGCGCATCGCCCTCGACAACGCCGCCCAGCGCCGGCAGGCGCGCCGCTAGGCAGCGGGCCCGGAGCGCGTCAGCCGCGGTCGACGGCCCGCATCAGCGCCTTGATGTAGCCGAACGTGTAGGCGAAGGCCTGCCGGCCGCCGGCGTCGCCCGCGATCCGCGGGACGTGGTCCGGCATCAGCATGCCGTCGTAGCCGACCTCCCGGTAGACGCGCAGGGCCTCGAGCATGTCCACGTCGCCGTCGTCGATGAAGGTCTCGCGGAAGTCGAGGAAGCGGCCCTGGATGTTCCGGAAGTGCACGTTGAAGAGCTTCCCTCGCGTCCCGAAGTACCGGATCACGTCGAAGATCTCCCGGCCGGGATCCTGCAGCATCTCCGAAACCGTGCCCTGGCAGAAGTTCAGGCCGTGGTACGGGCTCTCGCGGATGGAGACGAAACGCTTCAAGCCCTCGACGCTTCCCAGCACGGTCTGGACGCCCCGGTAGCCCCGGCCGGCGGGCATGCCCGGGTCCTGCGGATGGCAGGCGAGCCGCACCTTGTGCTCCTCCGCCACGGGGACGACCCGGTCGAGGAAGTAGGTGATGCGCTCCCAGTAGACGTCCGCCGGCAGCGGACCCGCCTCGGTCAGCGGCGGGTCCTGGACGGCCTTCGCGTAGGAGAACGTGCTGTAGCGCGCGCCGCCCCGCCCCACCGTCGGCTCCGTCCGCACCACGCCGAGCACGGTCAGGTTGTACTTCAGCGCCGGGATGCCCGCGCGCGCGCTGTGGCGGATCATCCGACAGATCTCGTCGATCTCCCGATCGCGCTCGGGACGGCCGAGCAGGATGCCCGGGTATTCGGCGCGGGTGATGTAGTGGGAGCTCATCGGCAGCGGGACCATGTCGAGGGCGATGCCGAACCGCTCGACCCGGTCGCGGAGCTTCGACAGCCCGTCCACCGACCAGTGGTCGTCGAAACGGGGCGAGGGCAGGCCGCTGCAGATGTGGTTCACGCCCAGCGCCGCGAGCACGTTCAGGATCTCGTCGGACGAGCCGTGCTGAGTGCCCACCTTGAAGCGCGACCGGGCCGGCGCCGCGGTCGCCGTGGCGGAGGCGGCGGGCTCGGCCGCCCAGGCTCCCAGGACGCCCGCGCCGGCCAGTCGGGCGAACCCGCGTCGGTCCAGGTGGGACTCCCTCGAATCGGTCATGGGTTTTTCTCCGGCTGAGGGCGGGAGGATACAACGGCCCGCCCGCAGGAGAGCCGTCGGTCGCTCAGAATTGCTCGGCGAGCATCCCCGTGAGCCGCTCGAGGACGCGGTGGGTCAGGCGGCGCCGCCGCCACCGCTCGAGGACGAACTCGCTCGAGCGCTCGAAGTCGGCCAGGAGGCTGCGCTCGATGGCCGCGGCGAGCCCGGGGTCGAGGATCCCGAGCACGTTCTCCTCGTTGAGCTCCTTGGACCGGATGTCCAGGTTGGCCGAGCCGACCACCGAGAAGCAGCCGTCCACCACCACCAGCTTGCCGTGCATCATCGTGGGTTGGTACTCCCAGATGCGTACGCCCGCGGAGAGCAGCTCGTCGTAGCAGCGGTGGCTGGCCAGGCGGATGGGCTTCGCGTCCGAGTGCCGGTTGGGCAGGAGGATGCGCACGTCCACGCCCTGCTTCGCGAGCCGGACGAGCGCGTGGCGCCAATGCTCGTCGGGGACGAAGTAGGGACTGGCCAGGTAGAGCCGGCGCCGCGCGGCCAGGAACGTCAGCAGGAAGAAGTAGCGCATGGGGTGCTGCTCGCTTCCGGGTGAGCTGGCCACGGCGATGTGGCGCATGGGCGGGTGCCCGTCGGCCGGCCCGTGGTCCGGCGCCGCGCGTGGATAGAACGCCTCGCCGACGAGGATCTCGCCGGTGACCGCCGCCCAGTCCTCCGCGAAGTGGGACTGCAGGTCGCGCGCGGGGCCGCCCGTGACGCGCACCATGCTGTCGCGCCACTCCTTCGGGTTGCGGGCGTTGCCGAGCCACTTGTCGCCGACCGCCACGCCGCCGGTGTAGCCGACGAGCCCGTCCACCACGATCGCGCGCCGGTGGTTCCGCTTGTGGAAGCGGGTCAGCTTGCCCCAGCGCAGCGGCCGGAACGTGGCGATCCGGCCGCCGGCCTTCTTCAGCTCCTCTTTGCCCTCCTCGGGGCAGCGCATGCCTCCGAGGCCGTCGAGCAGCACGCGCACCTCGACGCCCGCCCGCGCCCGTTCGATCAGGGCCGCGAATACCTCGTCGCTGCACGCGCCGGGCTCCCAGATGTAGGCCAGCCAGTTGACGCTGTGCCGGGCGGCGCGGACGTCGGTGAGCAGGGCGGGAAAGATCTCCTCCCCGTTGTTCAGCAGGCGTGCGGTCCCACCCTGTCCGGCCGTGCCGTTGACGAGCCCGGCGGCCGCGCTGAGGAAATCCGGCGAGTCTACGGCCGGGCTCTGCGTGGCCCGTACCGCGGTCGGGCGGCGGCCCAGGGCGAAGAAAAGGGACACGACGGCGGTGGCGACGGCCAGGAGTCCCACGCCCCAGAAGAACCCGACCCACCAGGGCGCCTCGAGGAGCGCTTTGAAGTCCATCACGGGTCCGGGGCCACGTCCCATCCTAGCCAAAGCCCGGCCCGCCGGGTGGCTTCCCGAGACAGCCTTCCCGTCCCGGGGGCTCCGGCAGCGGTCTGTTATGATCGCCGCTCGTGTCCCGGTCCATCTCCGTGGAGGAGGCGTTCGCTTCGTGCGAGGCTCGCGTCCGCTCCCACTACGAGAACTTCCCCGTGGGGCTGCTCGTCCCGCGGGACAAGCGGCGCTACGTGCACGCGCTGTATGCCTTCATGCGCGCGGCGGACGACTTCGCGGACGAGCCGATGTACGAGGGGCACCGGACGGAGAAGCTCGACGAGTGGGAGGCGCGGCTGCACGCGGCCTACGCGGGGGAGGCGGCCGATCCCATCTTCGTCGCGCTGGGCGAAACGGTCAGGCGCCTGGAGATCCCGAAGGCGCTCCTGCTCGACCTGCTCTCCGCCTTCCGCCAGGACACGGTCAAGCCGCGCTACGACACCTGGGAAGAGCTGCTGGACTACTGCCGCCGCTCGGCCAATCCGGTGGGTCGGCTCGTGCTGCTCGTGTTCGAGGAGCGCGACGCCGAGCTCGCGCCCCTCTCCGACTCGATCTGCACCGCCCTCCAGCTCGCCAATCACTGGCAGGACCTGGCCCTCGACCTGCGGCGCGGGCGCCTCTACGTCCCCGCCGAGCTGCGCCAGCGTCACGCGGTCGGGGAGTGGGACCTCAACGCGGGCCGCATCACCCCCGCCTTCCGCGCGCTGATGCGGGACCTGCTCGCGCGCACCCGCGAGCGGTTCGCGCACGGCCGTCCGTTGTGCGACCGGGTGGGGCGCGCCCTGCGGTTCGAGATGCGCCTCACCTGGCTGGGCGGCGCGCGCATCCTCGACCGGATCGAAGCGGTGGACTACGACGTCTTCCGGCGGCGTCCGCGGCACGGCGCGAAGGACAAGCTCGCGCTCTTCTGGCGGGCCTGGCGCTGGCCCCACTGAACCGGCGGCGCTGAGCGCATGGAGAGCGCCTCCGCCCGCATCGCCAGAGAGAGCGGCAGCAGCTTCTACTACGCCTTCCGGATCCTCCCGCGCGAGAAGCGCCGCGCCATCGAAGCACTCTACTCCTTCTGCCGGGTGGTGGACGACTGCGTGGACGAGCCGGGCGGCGAGGGGGAAGCGGGGCTCCTCCGCTGGCTCGACGAGGCGTACCGCTGCTATCAGGGCCGGCCGACGACCCCCCTCGGCCGCGACCTCGCGGAGGCGCTCTTCCAGTTCCCCATCCCGCGCGCCTGCTTCGAGGACATCGTGGGCGGGTGCCGCATGGACCTCGTGGTGACGCGGTACGCGACGTTCGCCGACCTGCGCGTCTACTGCGAGCGCGTGGCCTCCGCGGTGGGCCTGGCCGCGATCGAGGTCTTCGGGTACCGCCATCCCGACACCCGGCGCTACGCGGTGGAGCTGGGCGTGGCCTTGCAGCTCACGAACATCCTCCGAGACCTCGGACCCGACGCGGCGCGGGGCCGCCTCTACGTGCCCGTCGAGGACCTGCGGCGCGACGGCGTCGGCGAGGAGGAGTTCCTCTGCGGGGCGGCTCACCACGTGGCGCCGGCCCCGGCGCTGCTCCCGCTGCTGCGTTCCCAGGCCAGGCGCGCGCGGGCGCAGTACGAGGCGGCCCGATCCCTGCTCCCGCGCGAGGACCGCGCCGCGATGGCGCCGGCCGAGATCATGGCCGCCGTCTATCGCTGCCTGCTCGACCGGGTCGAGGCGGGCGGCTTCCCGTTCCGGCGGCGCGTCGCGCTGTCCCGGCCGCGGCGGGCCTGGATCGCCCTGCGCGCCCTCCTGCGCAGCCGGCGCCCATGAAGGTCGTGGTGATCGGCGGAGGGTTCGCGGGCCTGTCCGCCGCCATCGCGCTGCAGGAGCGCCGCCACGAGGTGCGGCTGCTCGAGCGCCGCGGCGTGCTCGGCGGCCGGGCGACGTCGTACCGCGACGCGGTGTCCGGCGAGGACGTGGACAACGGCACGCATCTCATGGTCGGCGCGTATCACGCGACGCTCGACCTCGTCCGGAGGGCGGGCGCGGCCGACCTGCTGCTGGCCCAGGACGACCTGCGCCTCGACTACGTGGACGAGAGGGGACCGAGCTCGCTGGAGTGCCCGCCCCTGCCCGCGCCGCTGCACCTCGTGGCCGGGATCCTCTCCCTGCGCGTTCCCTGGCGCGTCCGCCTGCAGGCTCTCCGCTTCGGCCTGGCCGCGCGGCGGGGCCGCCCCCCGACGGGCCTGACCCTGGCCGAATGGTTCCGCCGCACCGGACAGGGCGCGGAGACACGCGCGCTCCTCTGGGACCCCCTGGCCACCGCGATCCTGAACGAGACGCCCGAGAAGGCCGCGGCCGTGCTCTTCCATCGCGTCTTTTGCGAGGCGTTCCTGCGCGACAGCCGCGACTCGCGCCTCGTCTTCCTGCGTCGCGGGTACGGGGAGCTGCACGAGCGGCTCGCGCGCTACTTCCTGGGCCGCGGCGGGCGGGTCTGCCGCCGCGCGCGGGCGGAGGCGATCGAGGTGGAGGAGGGGCGGGCGGTCGCCGTGCGCTACTCCCAGCGGCCGCAGTCGAAGGTGGCAATCCGCGGGGGCGAGCCGGGGGTGCCCTGCCGGGTCGAGGCCGAGGCGGTCGTCTCCGCGGTCCCCTGGCACGCGCTGCCGCCGCTGCTGCCCGAGGACTGGCGCGTCCGGCCGCCGCTGGACGCGCTCGCCCTTCTACGCGGCTCGCCCATCGTATCCGTCGAGATGTGGCTCGACCGCGTGGTGGTGGACCGCCCGATGGTGGGGCTGCGCCACAGCGAGGTCGAGTGGGTGTTCGACAAGGGGCGGCTCTTCGGACGGGCGGGTGCGCCCCAGCACCTCGCCTTCATCATCAGCGCGGCCACCCGCAGCGCGCCCCGGCCCAACGCCGAGCTCACCCAGGCCGCCGAGGCCGCCCTGCGCCGCTACTTCCCGGCCATGGCGGGGGCGGCCGTCACGCGCGCGCTGGTCATCCGCGAGGCCGATGCGACGTTCGCCTCCGATCCGGCGGCGGAGGCGCTGCGCCCGGGCGTGCGCACGCCCATCGCCGGACTGTACCTGGCGGGGGACTGGACCGACACGGGCCTGCCGGCCACCATCGAGGGCGCGGTCCGCAGCGGCCTGGTCGCCGCGCAAGCCGTGGAGGTCCGTTGAGGCCGCGGTCCGGGGCGGCGTTCCCGAAGGCGCGGTGGCTCGCCGTGGCCTGGCTCGCGGTGTGGCTTCCCTCGTACCTGTGGAAATACGGCTGGCACGTCTTCCTCAACCTCTGCGACATCGCCGTGATCCTCACCTGCCTCGGCCTCTGGACGGGCAACGCCCTGCTGCTCTCGAGCCAGGCGGTGTCGTCGCTCGTCGTCGACCTGGCCTGGAACGTGGACCTCGCGGCCCGCGCCCTGACCGGCCGGCACCTCGTGGGCGGGACGGAGTACATGTGGGATCCGAAGTGGCCGGTCTGGCTGCGCGCGCTCTCCGCTTTCCACGTCGTGCTGCCGCCGGTGCTGATCGGCGCGGTGCGCCGCACCGGCTACGACCGGCGCGCCCTCTTCGTCCAGGCGGCGGTCGCGCTCGTGGTGATGGTCGTGTCCCGGCTGACGCTGGGGCCGGACGAGAACCAGAACTTCACCTGGCGCGACCCGTTCGTGGGTCGCTCGTGGGGCCCGGCCGCCGTGCACGTCGGCCTCACCTGGGCCGTGCTGGTGGCCGCCGTCTACTGGCCCACCCACGCGCTCCTGGCGCGCCTGTGGTCCGGCCGCGGGAAGTAGAACCCCGCGCCTCCGCGCGCGCCGTCCCGCCGAGCTGGCCGCTCAGAAGCGCACGCGCCGCATGACCGCGCGCGGGAGCAGGCGGATGGCCAGCATGACCCAGCGCCACACCCCGGGGACCCAGACCACGGGCTCGCCGCGCTCGATCGCGCGCAGGACGAGCGGCGCCACCCGGTCGGGCTCGCCGGCGAACGGCGGCGCGGGCAGGCCTTCGGTCATGGACGTGCGCACGAACCCGGGCTTCACGCACACCGTGCGCAGGCCCTGGCCGCGGAAGCGGTGGTCCAGGCCCTCGAGATAGCGGCTGAGGCCCGCCTTGGCCGCTCCATAGAGCACCACCGGCTTGCGGCCGCGCTCCCCGGCCACCGAGCTGAAGACGCAGAGCGTCCCGCCGCCGCGCGCGAGCAGGCGCCGCCGCGCGTGCTCGCAGAAGACCACCGTGTTGGTGAAGTCCACCTCCAGGACTTGCCGCGCGAGCTCGACGTCCTCCTCGAGGCGGTCCTGGGTGGCGAACAACCCCGCGGTCACCACCACGGCGTCCAGCCCGCCCAGGGCCGCCTCCGCCGCCTCGAGCGCGGGCGCGAACGTCTCGGGACGCGCCAGGTCGCACGAGGCCACGCGCACCGGCCCGTGCCCGCCGCGGACCTCCAGGTCGTGCGCGCTCTTCTCCAGGTCCGCGGGGTGGCGGCCGAGCAGGAAGAGCTCGTGGCCGCTCTCCGCCATGAGCCGGGCCAGGGCCCGGCCCATCCCGCGGGTGGCGCCCAGGAAGGCGACCCTCATGCGCGCGCCCGCGTCAGGGCCGGTCGCCGAGCAGGCGCACGGACTGGGCGCTGCGCAGCCGTCCCTGCGCGTCCCAGGCGCGGCGGATGCGCGTCCATTCCGGCAGGCGTGGCTCCATGGCCCGGTACCGCTCGGGCCGCGTGAACTGGTCCTTGGCCAGGTACACCCGCCCCCCCTCGGCGATGACCAGCTCGTTGAGCGCGTCCACCAGCCCGGGCGTGTCGTCCCGGACCGGGATGTCGAGCGCGATCGAGATGCCGCGCAAGGGGAACGAGAGCAGACCGAAGCCCTCGTCGCCGCAGTCCTTGATCACGCACAACATGGAGGCGCCGCCGCGCGCGGTGAGCCGCTCGAGAAAGCGCCGGGCCGCCCCGCGTCCGGCCGACTCGGGCAGCACGCACTGGTATTGCGTGAACCCGCGCCGCCCATACATCCGGTTCCAGTGCCCGATCGCGTCCAGGGGGTAGAAGAACGCCTCCGGGTGCAGGATGCCCCGCTTCGAGCGGCCCCGCTGTTTGCGGTAGTAGAGCGCGTTGAACGCGCGCACGCTCCAGCGGTTGAGCACCCACTCGGGGAGCACGAACGGGACCGCGGGCCGGCGCAGCGGGGGCGGCGGTCGCGGCGGGGCCTCGGACGGCTCCGCCCAGCGGCCCCGCATGAGGAGGCCGCGGCCCATCCCGGCGCCGCGCGAGAGGCAGTCGATCCAGCCCATGGTGTAGGGCCAGGCCCCGCCCGATTCCTTGAGCGCGTCCACGAAGCGATCGATGTCCGGTATCCGCTCGCTCTCGGCGTAGATCCAGGACGACGGCACGCGCGCGAGAGAACACTCCACTTCCAGCACGTGGCCGGTGAGGCCCATCCCGCCCACGGTGGCGCGGAACAGGTCCGGCTCGACCTCGCGCGAGCACTCCAGGATGCGCCCGTCCGCCACGCGCATCCTCAGCTTCAGGAGGTGGTTGCCGAACGAGCCCGTGCGATGGTGCGCCTTGCCGTGCACGTCGGCCGCCACCATGCCGCCGAGCGTGATGAACTGCGTGCCGGGGCAGACGGGGTCGTAGAACCCGCGCGGCAGGAACACGCGGTTGATCTCGCGCAGCGAAAGGCCCGCTTCCGCGCGCAGGGTGCCGGTGGCCGCGTGGAAGGACAGGATTCGGTCCGCCAGGGGCGTCGCCGCCACCACCGGATGGCTCGGGGGCGGCAACGAGGAGTCGCCGTACGAGCGTCCCAGGCCGCGGCAGAGGACGGCGTCGCGCGTCAGCGCTTCGAGGTCCTCGGAACGGACCTCGCGCCCGGGCCGCGGCACGCGTCCCCAGCCCCACAACTGCGGCGCGCCCGCGCGGCCCCGGCGCACGGCGGGCTCCGTCAAGGCCTCGGCAGCCGTCACGATGGCCCACCTCTTCCGCTAGACAAGGCGCCCAGCCTGCTTTCCCTCGCCGGCGCGCAACGCGTCGAGGCGGCCCTGGTCGGCCGCCGAGTGGTCGACGTGGACCATGGCCTCGGCCACCGCGTGGTGGCCGGCCTCCTCCGCGATGAGGCGGTGCATGGCCTGGCAGACGCGCCGGTAGCTCGGATGTCCCTGCGGCGTCGTGCGCAGCTCGATCAGGTGCATGGCCGCGCGCGCGTTGAGCGCCATGTAGAAGCGGATGCGGTAGGCCATGGGCAGGGCGTAGGAGGCCACCGCCTCGAGCCCCGCGTCCCGGAGGGCGTCGTAGAGCGGGGCCGCGGCACCCATCACCCGATGCCAATCGGCACCCGCCCCGACCTCCTCCACCAGCGCGGGGGTGGCGTAGCCGTGGCGCGGCGTGAGCGGCTGCCAGTCGAGCGTGAGCAGCCGGTGGCGTTGCAGGTCGCGGAACGCGCCGTAGTCGGTCACCACGTCGAACCGGTAGGTCGCGTGCTCGAAGGCGCGGCCGGGACGGTGCCGGCGGTTGGCGCGGCGATCGCCGGCGCAGGCGCGCAGGACGCGTGCCCGCTCCTGCGTGGACATGGCCCGCGCCCGGCGCAGGAGCTCGTCGAAGGGCAGATGGGAGGCGGGATAGAGGGCCGCGGCCACCACCTTCATCTCGCCGTCCGGATCGTGGTCGGCGAGCACCACCTCCGGGCGCGGGGGGGCCTCGCCGTCGAGCACCTCCGCGGCCAGCGCCTCCACCGTGGCACGGGTCTCGGCGAGATAGGCGCTCGTGCGCAGGCCACGGTCCGCGCGGTCCACGCGCGTGAGGAAGGCGGGTATCACCTGGCGCAGCTCCACGAGCAGCGCGTCCGCGCAGCTCCGCGCCTCGGCCAGGGGGTGCGCCCGCAGGCGGACGAGCAGCTGCTCGTAGGCCTGTCCCGAGCCGAAGATGCCGACGTTCGACCGCGTGGCCGCGGGCAGCAGGCCGCGCAGGGCGTCGAGGGCGCGGGCGCGGACGGTGGCTTCGTACGCCGCCGGCGAGCCGCCGGGCGCGGCCGGACTCTCGCGCTTGAGCCAGGACACCGTGGGCTCGATCCAGCGGCTGTAGGTCTCGAACGCGGCGTCGAGCCCTGCGACGTACCGCGCCTCCAGGGCGGGGAAGGCGCCCAGCTCCGGGGGCACCACGTAGCGCCAGTGGCCGCCGTCGCGCTGGGTGTACGGGACGTAACGCGTGGACTGCTCGAGGTAGGCCATGAGGCGGCCCCACTCCAGGACCTTCGTCAGCAGGTTGGAGGCGCCCTCCACCGCCACGTGCGCACCGCCGAGCTGCGCCACGGAATCGTCGCCGTATTCGGACAGGACGCGCTGGAAGAGCTTCTCCGAGCGCTGCACGCCGACCGTGCCGGCCCCCGCCGAGACGGGCAGGCCGTCCAGGAACTCGTCGAGGAACAGCCGCCGGAGTGACTTCGACGAGCGCGAGTAGCGCGCGAACAGCGCCGCCTTCACCACCTCGGGCAGGTTCCGCAGCGCGAAGACCGGCCGGTCGACGTTGGTGAAGTAGGGATCGAGCGCCCGGCGCTCGTCCTCCGTGAAGGCCGGCGCCTCAGGCCTCATGGTCGTCGTCGCGGGTCGGCTCGTGGAAGCGGGCGAGCTCGCGCAGGAACGACAGGCTGCGCAGGTCGTCCATGCGGTCGAGGTAGACGCCGCCGTCGAGGTGGTCGCACTCGTGCTGGAGGACGCGCGCGAAGAAGCCCTGCGCCTCCAGGTCGATCGCCTGGCCCTGGCGGTCGAGCGCCCGCAGCCGCACGCGGCGGTGGCGCGGCACGACGCCGCGCAGGTCGGGTACGGAGAGGCAGCCCTCCCAGCCGGGGACCATCTCGTCGCCGATCGGGGCGAGGCGCGGGTTGACGATCGCCATCAGCGGCACCGGCTCGCGCGCGCGCTGGTCGGACCCCGGCACCTCGAGCACGGCCACCCGCAACCCGACGTGCACCTGCGGGCCGGCCAGCCCCACCCCGTCGTATTCGTGCATGGTCTCGACCATGTCGTCGAGCAGGCGCTGGAGCTCCGGGGAGCTGACCTTCTCCGCCGGCACCTCGCGGGCCGTGGCGCGGATGGCGGGATGGCCGAGGCGGGCGACCTTCAGGATCATTACTTGTAGAACTCGTCGCGGTCCCCGGCCATGACCTCGACCACGCGGATGGCGCCGTCGCGGAGCACCTGCAGGCTGATCGACTCGCCGGGCGCGCGCTTCCACAGCGCCGCGTACAGCTCGCGCAGCGAGGCCACGGTGTGGCCGTCCACGGAGAGGATGAGGTCTCCGCGGGCCAGGCCGGCCTGCTCGCCCGGCCCGCCGGGCACGACCCCCGTCAGGGCCACGCCGCCGTCGTAGG
This sequence comes from Vicinamibacteria bacterium, assembly GCA_035544515.1. Classification (GTDB taxonomy): domain Bacteria; phylum Acidobacteriota; class Vicinamibacteria; order Fen-336; family Fen-336; genus DATKEG01. The sequence continues at coordinate 16,973 of DATKEG010000184.1, forward strand.
CCTGCGGGTAGATCCCCGTCCAGGCCCGCGCGGGTCGGTCGGGGTCGGGCGTCTCGGCCTCCAGCGCCTCGCGCCGCCGGAGGTAGAGGTCGATGGGGATGGCCAGGCTGTAGCGGCCCACCGCGGCCAGGCTCAGCGAGACGATGCCCACGAGGCGGCCTTCCGAGTCGAACAGGGGCGCGCCCGCGAGCCCGGGATTGATGGCGGTGGTCATGATGGCGCGGTCGAGCATGTACTCCCAGAACGCCTCGAAGGGGCCGACGATGCAGACGTGGCCGGTGGCGCCCTTGCGCTCACCCTTGCTGGTGCAGGTGAGGAGGAAAACCGACTCGCCCGGCGCCACCTCGTCGTGCTCCCGCAGGCGCGCGGGCCTGAGCGGGGGCCCGTCCACGGTGAGGAGCGCGAGGCCGGTCTCGTGGTCCACGCGGAAACGGCGCACGTCGCGCGGGCGTCCGTCGGCTCCCGCGAGCTGGACCCGGGAGGCTCCCAACACCAGGTAGTGCGCGGTCAGGACGTGATGCACGCCCACGGCGACGGCCGCGCCCATGCGCTCTTCGCCCAGCACGGCGGCCGAGGGGTGGCGGCGCGGCACCTGGCTGCGCAGGAAGGCCGTCGACGGTGTCGTCTCGCGCGGCACGGCCACGGAGCAGTCCAGCGGTCCTCCCGGTGCGTGGAGGATTATATGCGCGCCCGGCGGCGCGCCGCGGCCGGAAGGAGGGAGCGGGTTACTTGGCGCGGTAGGTGATGAGGCCGCGCTTGAGGTCGTAGGGCGAGACACCGACGGTCACGCGGTCGCCGCCGATCACGCGGATCCGGTACTGTCGCATCTTGCCGTTGAGGCGGGCCAGCACCTCGTGGTTCTCGCCGACCTTCACCTTGTAGTTGCCGCCGGCGAGGACCTCGGTGACGACGCCCTGCAGCTCGATCAGGTCTTCCTTGCTCATTCACACTCCCTTGTATGCCAACCAGGCATTATCCGGCGGATGGCGCCCAGGTGTCCAGGGTATCCTTGGCCGCTCCGGAGGCTCCGATGCTGCTGATGCTGCTGCCCATCCTGATCGCCGCGGGTCCCTTTCGCCCCGTCCACACGTATTCGATCGTGGCGCGCGATCCGGCCACGGGCGAGCTCGGCGTGGCCGTCCAGAGTCACTGGTTCTCCGTCGGCTCCGTCGTCCCCTGGGCGGAGGCCGGCGTGGGCGCGGTGGCCACGCAGTCGTTCGTCGACCCGTCCTACGGGCCGCTCGGTCTGGCCTTGATGAAGGCGGGCCGCACCGCGCCCGAGGCCCTGACCGCCCTGCTCGCCGGCGACGCCGGCCGTGACGTGCGGCAGGTGGGGATGGTCGACGCCAGGGGCAACGTGGCCACCCATACGGGCCGGCTGGACATCCCGGCCGCGGGCGGGCAGTCGGGCGGGCAATACGTCGTGCAGGCCAACCTCATGGAGAAGCCGACGGTCTGGCCGGCCATGGCGCGCGCCTTCGAGGGCACGAAGGGGCATCTGGCCGAGCGCATGATGGCCGCGCTCGACGCCGCCGAGGCGGAGGGCGGCGACATCCGCGGCCGGCAGTCGGCGGCGTTGCTCGTGGTCAAGGCCGCCTCGAGCGGCCGGCCCTGGGCGGACCGCGTCTACGACCTGCGCGTGGAGGACCATCCGGCGCCGCTCGCCGAGTTGCGCCGGCTGCTCGGGGTGGCGCGCGCCTACAACCACATGAACGCGGGCGACGAGTGCGTCACGGCGAAGGACTGGCCGTGCGCCGAACGCGAGTACGGCGCGGCGCAGGCCCTGCAGCCCGACAACGCGGAGATGGCGTTCTGGGCGGCGGTGGCCCTGGCCAGCAACGGGCGGATGGACGCCGCGCGGCCCCTCTTCGCGCGTGCCTTCCGGGCCGGCGCGCGCTGGCGCGAGCTGGCGCGGCGGCTGCCGGCGGTCGAGCAGCTCCCGAACGACCCGAAGCTGCTGGAGCAGATCCTGGCCATACCCTAGTCGTCCCGCTACCGGCCGGTCTTCCTCCAGTCCACCAGGCCCTCGCGCGTGGCGGGCTGGCACTTCGGGCAGAAGTAGGCGTCCATGCCGCGCACGCCGGCCGTGCGGATCTTCGTGCCGCAGCGCGGGCAGCTCTCCTTCAGGCGGACCTTCAGGAAATCGCGCACCTTCACCTCGATGGGCTCGCCCCGCTGGGCGACTTCCGCCACCGCCGCGGTCATGACGTCGACGACGGCGTCGTGGAGCCGTACCGCCTGGTCGTGGGTGATCGAGCGGCACCACGTCTTGGGATGGATGCCCGCCTCGTAGAGCACCTCGTCCGCGTAGGCGTTGCCCAGGCTGTCCAGGGCCGTCTTGTCGAGCAGGAAGACGCGGACCTGGTCGCGACGGTGCTTGAGCAGGCTGACGAAGCGCTCGCGCGTGAACTGGGGGGAGAGGATGTCGACGCCGCCGCCCTGCATCCCGGGCGCCGCCTTCCAGTCTCCGGAGGCGATCAGGTACGCTTTGCCCATCTTCCTGTCGTCGCGGTAGCGCAGTTCGACGTCGCCGAAGCCCAACGCGAAGACAAGCGACGCCTCGTCCCTGTCGTCCGGCTCGGCCAGCCGGAAGCGCCCGGCGAGCATGGGGTTGACCGCGAGGTCGAGCCCCTCGAACCGGAAGACCAGGAAGTGTGCGTGCCGCACGATGTCCACGAGCGGGCGGCCGAGCAAAAGCGACAGGTTGCCGCGCACCGCGAAGCGCAGGACGACGGGGTCTCGTACGCGCTCGGTGGCCACGGTCCGGCCGAGCAGCCGCTCCCGCAAGCGCGCCTGGATGTGCAGGAGATCGGGCAGCTCGGGCATGAGTCAGGGAGGAGGGATCTCGTCGGGCAGGCTGTCCGCGAAGACCAGCTCCGGCTTTCCCTCCGCGTTCAGCTCGACGAGGCTCACGGACCCGTTCCGCACCGAGAACGGATAGGCCTTCGCGGCCGGCTCCCCGCGGGCCCGGGCCAGGAGCGCGCCGATCACCTCGCTGTGGGCGACCACGACCACGGCGCGGCCGGCCTGGCGCTTCTGCTCGTCGCGCACGGCGGCCAGCACGCGCTCGCCGAGCTGGGCCAGGGACTCGCCGCCGGGCGGCACCGGGTCGCGCCCGGCCTTCCACTCGGCGATCCGCTCGTCCCAGCTCGCCGGCGCGCCGGAGGCCGAGCGGCCGAGCTCGAGCGGACGCAACCGCGGCTCGGTCCGCACCGCGACGTCACCCGCGGCCTCGCCGATCTCGCCGGCGGTCTCCCGCGCGCGGCCGGCGGGCGAGGTCAGGATGAGCGCGGGTTCGCGCGGCGCCAGCGCGCGCCCCGTCTCCGCGGACTGCTCGTGGCCGAGCGGCGTCAGCCGGTCGAGCTCCTCGGCGGGAAGCTCCGGCGCCGGGTCGAGGTTCGAGAAGGCCTGGCCGTGGCGCACCAGGTAGACCTGCAGGACGCCGGTCGCGGTGCCGGTGTCGCCCGCCGGTGTCCCCGGCGCGACCGCGGGAGCGGGCGGCGGCGCGGGTGCGGCCTGGCAGGCCACCGCGGCGAGCGCGAGAGCGGCCCCGAGCACGCGGCGCATGTCCGGATTCTATTTCAGAACCGGGGCGGCTAATGCGCGAACACCTCCTCCACGGGCGTGATCCGCACCGCCTCCCTGCGGATGCCGAGCGGGCGCGCGCCGATGACCTTGTCCTCGGCCAGCAGCTCGGCCGGCTTCTCCGCATCGTACGTGATGGGGGAGAACGCGTCTTCGACGAGCCGGTCGGCCAGGCCGCGCGCGTCCTTGGTGACGATGACGACCGAGAGGTCGGCGGGCGAGAGGTGGGCGCGCACCGCGCGGTTGACGTCCTGGAGCGTCAGAGTGCGCAGGCGCTCGCGCAGGGTGGAAGTGAACTCGCCCATGCCGTACCAGTCGGAATCGAGCGCGTAGCCCACCTGCTGGTCCTGGGTGGCGGTCATCAGGTAGACGTTCTTCATCAGGTAGTTGCGCGTCGCCTCGAACTCCTCGGCGGTGAGGCCGTCCCGCACCAGCCGCTCGAGCTCGTGGGTGGCGATGCGCAGGGCCAGGTGTGCGTGCTCGGGCGCCACGGGCCGGATCCAGACCTCGAAGATCTGCGCGCGCCGGGCCAGGTTGGGATCGGGGAAGAACTGGAACATGCCGCGCGGGAAGGCCTCGATGTAGGCGTAGTCGCCGTAGTTCATGCCCCGCGCCTCCCGGATGCGCTCGTAGAGGCGCGACATCGAGGAGCGGTGCTCGCCCAGCCAGGCGCGCGCGAGCCAGAGCGCGGCGAAGTCCGGGTGGGACCGCGTCACCGCGATGGGGTGGCCGAAGGAGATGGCGGTGGCGCGCGTGTCCTTCTCCACGATCTCGACCTCGATCCCCTTCGGCTTCCGTCCCGCCACGCCCTTCGGCGCGGGCAGGGGGGCGCCCTCGGGCAGCCGCGCCAGCTCGCGCCGCAGCCGCGGGAGGAGGTCGGCCGGCGCGTCGCCGGAGAGCCCGACGGCCAGCGCGCCGCGCGTGTACGCCCGCCGCGCGAAGTCCTGCACGTCGGCGAGCGTGATGGCCTCGAGGCCGGCCACGGTGCCCAGCACCGGGTGCGCGTAGGGCGTCCCCGCGAAGATGTTGCCCTGCAGCCGCTCCTTGCCCAGCTCTTCCTCGTTGTTGGAGCGCAGGTCCACCTTGAGCGCGTTGAGCTGCGCGTCCTTGAGCCGCCGGAAGTCCTCCTCGCGGTAGCCGGGATCGAGGAGCTGCGGGAGGACGACGGTGGCGAAGGCGTCCCAGTTGTCGCGGTGGACGCTCGACGTGAACGTCGTCATCTCCTTGTCCACCTGGGCGGCGAAGCTGCCCGCCATGGGGAAGAGGGCCTGCCGGATCTCGTCGATGCGCCGGGTCTTCGATCCGGCCTCGGCGACCATGGCCGCGGAGAGCGCGGCCAGCCCTTCCTTGCCCCTGGGATCGTGGGCCGCGCCGGCCCGGAAGAGCATCTTGAGATTGAGCTGCGGCAGCGGGCTCTCCATGCGGATGACCTTCAGGTCCACCTCCGCCGTGTCCGGCGCGACCGCAGCCAGCGGGGGCGGCGTGGCCATCGCCGGCGGCAGCGGCTCGTGGGAGAGCGTGGTCACCACGAGCCGGTCGTCGGTGAGGTACTTCCGCGCGGCCGCCCGCAGGTCTTCGGGCGTCAGCGACTCGTACACGCGGTAGTAGTCGTTCAGGGTGTCGAAGGACCGCTCGTAGCGCACGAAGCGCGCGAGGGTGGCGGCGATCTCCTCGGTGTTGTCGAGCGAGCGCACGAGGCCGTAGCGCGCGTTGGACTTGGCGTCGCCCACGCGCTCGGGGTCGAGCAGCCGGCTGCGGGCCTGGGCGAAGGCCTTCAGCAGCTCGTCGCGCACGTAGAGCGCGTCCTCGGCCTTCTTCACCCGCGCGCCTGCCGTGACCAGGTACGGGTCCTGGTTGCCGGGCAGGTAGGGGAAGAGCTGATCCACCTTCTGCTCCTCCTCGACCAGGCGCTTGTAGAGGTCGGACGTGGGTCCGAAGGTCAGGTCGACGAGCAGATCCACCGCGGCGAAGTCCTTCTCCGAGTCGGAGAACGCCGGTCCGTGGAAGGCGGTGAACACCCAGGGCAGCGTGGGCGAGGTCCAGGGCACGTGCGCGTACACCGGTCCCTGCGGCGGAGGCTCCTTCGGGACGTCCACGGTGAATCCGCCGCGCTTCCAACCGCCCCAGTGCTTCTCGACCAGCGGGAAGACCTCCTCGGCGGTGACGTCGCCCGCCACGATGATGGTGGTGTATTCGGGCCGGTACCAGCGCCGGAAGAACGTCTGCGCGTATGCGAACTGGTTGGGCATGTCCTCGATGTCCCGCAGGAAGCCCATGGTGGTGTGCTTGTACGTGTGCGTCCGGAACGCGCTCTCCCGCTGCGCCTCGATCAGCTTCCGCACCGGCTCCGCGCTGTTCTTGTTGTACTCGCCGAGCACGGCGCGCGCTTCCGTCTTGAAGGCGGGCTCGTCGTAGGAGAGATTCTGGAAGCGGTCGGCCTCGACCTGGAGGAGGGTCTCCAGGTCCTCCCGGGCGAAGGTCGCGTGGTAGTTCGTGTAGTCGTCCGTGGTGTAGGCGTTCGTGCGGGCCCCGGCCCGCGTCATCACCGCCTGGTACTTCTCCGGCGGATAGGCCGCGGTGCCCCGGAACATCATGTGCTCGAAGAAGTGGGCGAAGCCCGACTTGCCGGGCTCCACCTCGTTGCGCGATCCCGTCTGCACCGGGATCTGCAGCGACACGATGTTGGGGAAGCCCGTGGGCACCACGATCACCTTCAGGCCGTTCGGCAGCGTCTTCTCGGTGGCGGCGAACGGCAGCAGCGGGCGCTCGCCCGCCGGAGCGCTCCCCTCCGCGCTCATGGCGAGACCCAGGGCCGCGGCAGCGAGCAAGGACAGGTATCCGTGCATTCGAACCTCATGAAAGAGCAGCCCGCCAGTTCATGACTGCGGGCCTTCTACCGCGGAGCCCCGACGTCGTACTGCTCGGCCACGTGGAGGTCGAAGGCCTGGTGCCGGGGGTTGCGGGCGAAGCCCCGGAAGTGCGCCTGGCAGCGGTAGCACACCGTGATCTCGGGCAGCAAGGCGTAAAGGCCGGCGTCCAGCAGGGCGGCCACGATCAGGCTGGAGTAGAACGGGGTGAAGGGGGCGAAGATGGCGCCCACCACCACGATCCCGAGGCCGACCTTCTGGTTGAAGTCGCGCTGGACGTAGAGCAGGAGGCTGCCGCAGGCCGGGCAGCCGTCCACCATCCGCGCCTGGCGCATGGCCTCCGTGACGCCCAGACGCGCCTCGGCCCCGCAGGCCCGGCAACGGCCGATTCCCTCCAGCCCGCACACCGCCTCGCCCCCGCAGGTCGGGCAGGCGAACGCGATCTCCGGCGGGGTGTGGCCGGCGAGAGGAGGCGCCATCACCGCCCAGGATATCAGGGCCGAGCGGCGGCCATCGCGCGCAGGAGGCGTTGGGTCGGATGAGCGCCCGGGTCGCCGCCTGAGGCTCGTGCCGCGGGCGGCCACCCTCCTAGAGGGGAAGAAGCGCGGCCACGCGCAGGTACTTCGCCAGCAGCTCGCCCGAGAGGACGAGGAAGAGCTGCACGTAGAGGATGCCGGTCGCGGACTGGGTGGAGCGGATCTCGACCGTCTTCCAGATGAACCACAGGAGCGAGAGCGGGCCGGCCAGCCCGAAGAGCAGCCGCATCCACACGAACACGCCGTCCGGGCTCCAAAGGCCGGCGGCCACGTCGCGCGCATCCTCGTAGGCGGCGTGCACGGGACCGGCCAGGACGAAGCCCACGAGCACGGTGCGCACGACCAGCCCCACGACGAGCAGGATGGTGAGCCGGCGCAGAGCGGTGATGGGCAGGTCGAGGACGACCAGGTACCAGTGGCCGAGCACCATGGCCGCGGCCGCGGCGCCGAGCAGGAGGATGGAGCTGAGGTCCGTCGCCACGAGGAGCGTGCGCGAGCCGGGAGCGGCGCCCGCGACGACGGCGCCCGCGCCCGCGACGAGCGCCAGCGCGAGCGTGGCCCGCGCCGCTCGACGCCAGCCGAAGTGGACGGCCCGGTTGTAGAGGACGGTGAAGACGAGGGCGGCGGCCGTCCACCCCAGCACGGCTCCGTAGGCCCCTCCGCCGGGCGCGACCGCGCCGCCTTCGAGCCCGTAGCGGCGGTGGAGCAGCCAGAGGGCGGCCGTGGTCATGAAGGCGGCGGAGGCCGAGCAGAACTTGAAGAACCGCGCGCCCGCTTGCTCGGGGACGAAGGGCAACATGGCCAGCAGGCCGAGCGAGAGGTGGACGAGGAACAGGAAGAAGACGCTGGTCACCCCGCGAGTCCCTCGATGGCCGCGCGCTCGGGCGACCCGGGCGCGAACGGGTCGACGCGTCCTTCCGGCCGCGGGCAGCCTCGCGCCTGCAGGTGCGCCTGTACGTCGTCGGGAAAGAGGGCGAGCAGCCCCTGGACCGACGCCGCGCCCGTGCGCGAGTGGGCGCAGTAGCCGTGGATGGACATGAAGCCGGCCGATTCCGCCAGGTGGTCCAGGTCGGCGGCCCGCGCCTCGCCCGTCTCCAGCGCCCGCAGCACGCGGGCCAGGCTCGCCGACCCGAGCGTGCAGGGTGGACACTGCCCGCACGACTCGCGTTCGAAGAAGCCGGCCAGCGACGCGGCGACGGAGACGGGGCAGGCGGGCCCGCGCAGGACCAGCACCGCCGCCGTGCCCAGCGCCGATCCCGCGGCGCGCAGCGCGTCGGGATCGAGCGGAGTGTCCGCGGCCTCCGCGCGCAGGGGAGGGGCGGACGGCCCGGCGGGGAACACCATGCCCAGGCCGTCGGGTGCGCCGTGGCCGTGCTCTTCGATCAGGCGCCGCAACGGCGTGCCCAGCCGGACGTCGTACACGCCGGGCCGCCGCACGTGGCCCCACAGCGAGACGAGGGTGGTCTCCCGGGCGCGGTAGGCTCCGGGGTCGGCGAGGGCGGCGGGCACGCGGGCGAGCGTCTCCACGTTCTGGACGAGCGTCGGGCGGCCGAGAAGCCCGACCGCGGAGGGCAGCGGCGGCTTGGGCCGCGGCCAGGCCTTCCTTCCCTCGAGCACCTCCAGGACCGCCGTCTCTTCGCCGGCGATGTAGGTGTCCTCCCCCCGGCGGATCTGGACGTCGAGACCGGCGGGCGGCCGAGCGCCCAGCATGGACGCGAGAGCCGCGGCCGGTCCCTCGAACGAGCCCTTCAGGTAGACGTAGGCCTGGCGCGCTCCCACCGCCCGGGCGGCGAGCGCGAGGCCCGCCAGCACGTCCGCCGGCCGCCGGGTCATCACGTGCCGGTCCTTGATCGACCCGGGCTCGCCTTCGGCGCCGTTGGCGACCACGACCGGGTCGCCGCCCTCGATGCGCACGGCGTGCCACTTGCGAGCGGCCGGGAACCATCCGCCGCCCCGGCCGCGCAGGCCGGAGCGGGCCAGTCGCTCGACCAGGTCGGCCGCGGGGGCGGCCGTCTCGCGCGCTTGCATGGCTTCGCCCAGAGCGGCCATTATGCCGCCTGGCTCGTGCCCAGGGCCACTCCGGCCCCGAAGTCGCGCGCCGAAGGCGGGTGATCACCCGGAACAACGCCGGGAACGACCTTGGAGATCCGGCGGATTTCCGGTACCATCTTCGACATACGGAGGATCCGGCGTCCGGCGCACCGGCAAGGGCGCGCGTCCTCGCGAGGAGTGTCGATTCATGATCAATCTCACGGAAGCGGCCACGCAAAAGGTCAAGGGGATCCTGGAGCAGGAGAAGGAGAACATCCCCCAGGGCGGCCTGCGCATCTACGTCCAGGGCGGCGGCTGCTCCGGCTTTTCGTACGGTATGGTCCTCGACGAGGCGGCCGAGGGCGACCAGGTCTTCGAGAAAGAGGGCATCAAGGTCATCGTCGATCCCATGAGCCTCCGCTATCTCGAGGGGGCGGAGGTCGACTACAAGGAAGACCTGATGGGCGGCGGCTTCGCCGTCAAGAACCCCAATGCCACCTCCACCTGCGGCTGCGGCCATTCTTTCAACGCGGGCGGCGAGGGCGCCGGGGAGGGCCAGGCCCACGGTCACGGGGGCGGGCACCAGCACTGAGGCGTCCGCGGTGCCTCCGGTCTTCCGGAGCCCCCGGCGGGGCCGGGCGCAAGGCGCCGCCCCTCGCCGCACTCAGCGCCTGCCGAGAGCCCGAATGGCAGCTTCGACCTCAGCAGTGAAGGCCGCAAGAAAGGCAGGGGGGTCGGAGACCGTTCGCGTCATCACGGAGACCATCCGCCTGGCCACGGACAAGCGGCTCGAGCTCTACAACCTGACCGAGCGCGTGGCCGACGTCCTGAGGCGCCACGACATCAAGGAAGGCATGGTGCTGCTCTCGTCGCTGCACACGACCATGGCCCTCTTCGTCAACGAGTGGCAGGCGGCGCTGCTCCACGACGTGAAGTCCATGCTGGAGAAGGTCGTGAGCCCGTGCGACAGCTGGCAGCACAACGACCCCGCGCTGTCGGACTGCGATCGCCACAACGCGCATTCGCACCTGCAGGCCAGCCTGCTCGGCCACGCCCTGTCGTTCTCCGTCAGCAAGGGCAGGCTGGTCCTGGGGCAGTTCCAGGCCATCATCGCGGCCGAGCTGGACGGGCCGCGCGACCGCGACCTCGCCGTCCAGATCATCGGCCGCTAGCCGTCCGGCCGGCCCCGGCCGTGAGCGCGCCTCCGCCCGCCATCCCGCCGTTTCCCCCGATCCCGGTCCGACTTTTCCGCGGCGCGTTGCGTCCAATCCGGACGGGCAGGCGGAGCGCCGGTCGCTCCGGGAAAGGCAAGTGTATGTCTCGTGGTCTGGGCGCCGGGTGGGGGCTGGCGTGCGTGCTCTGGGCCGGGGCGGCGGCGCCGGGCGTGGGGGCGGAAGAAAAGGCCGTCAAGCGCGAGGTGCGCGTCCGCGTGGGCGGCGGCGCCGCGCTCGGCGTGTCGCTCGAGGAGGTCGGCGCCGACGACCTCTTCCGGCTGCGCCTGTCCGAGGAACGGGGCGCGCTGGTCCGCGGCGTGGAGCCCGACTCGCCCGCGGCGGAGGCCGGGCTGCGGGAGGGCGACGTCATCGTGGGCTATCAGGGCGAGCCCGTGCACAGCACCGCCCAGCTCTCGCGACTGGTGCGCGAGACGCCTTTGGGAAGGAAGGTGACGCTGGACGTGAGCCGCGACGGCGTGACGCAGAAGCTCGCCGCCACGCTCCGTGAAGGCCGCCGCGCCGTATGGCCGGGCGAGCTCGACTTCGACTTCGACGTCCCGCTGCCGGCCATCGCGGCGCGGCCTCCGCGCCCGCCCCGTCCGCCTCGTCCACCCGCCGGCGAGCTGTTCGACCTGCGCGACCTCGGCGAGGTCTTCGGCCGGCGGCCCCGGCTGGGCCTCACCTATCAGGAGCTGTCCGAGCAGCTCGCGGGCTACTTCAAGGTCGAAGGCGGCCTGCTCGTGACGAGCGTGAACGAGGGCTCGCCCGCCGCCGCCGCCGGCGTGAAGGCGGGTGACGTCATCGTTCGCGCGAACGGCCGGGACGTGCGCTCGTCGGAGGACCTGCGCGACCTTCTCGACCGGGCCGAGGCCGGGGCGGAGGTGACGCTGGGCCTGCAGCGCGACGGACGGCCGCTGGACGTCAAGGCCAAGCTGGCGGAGCCAGGCGAGCGCGTGCGGCGCCGGACGATCAGGTCGTAGCCGCGGGAGCGGACGCCGCCCGATCGGGGACGACCAGGTCTTCTTCCAGCTCGAGGACCAGCAGCGTGCCGCCCACGGCGAGAGCGGGCACGAGCAGGAGGTTGGCCAGGGGGACGAGCAGCGTGAAGAGGCCGGCCAGGCCGAAGCCGAGGCTCTCCGCGCGCCACCTTCGATGCCACGCCCGCCGCGTGCCGAAGCCCATGCCGCGCCGCGCCAGGGGCACTTCGGTCTGCTGCAACGCGAGGGCGTAGGCGCCCCAGAGGATCCCCAGCGGGGGACCGACGAGCGGGATGAGGCTCAGGAGCAGGACGAAAGGGGCCGCGGCCAGGAAGTAGAGCGCGCCCTTGAAGGACTGCAGCAGCTCCCACTTCCAGCCGCCTTCCGGTTCGATGACGTCCACGCGGACGTAGGCCTCGACCCTTCGTGACAGGCGCTCGAGCACCGGCGCGGCCAGCAGCATGGCCACGGCCAGACCCGTGATCACGCCGGCGGCCAGCGTGCCCACGAGCAGCGCCATGTACAGCACGATCCCCACGCCGGCCGTCACCTTGCCCCGCTCGGGGAGCAGACTCTGCTCGAGCCAGGGAATGGCGAAGAGCGCGAGGAAGAGGCCGCCGAGGATGCAGACCACGGCGAGGATGGCGGGCAGGGCGGCCAGGGGCCAGAGGCGGGGCCGCCGCAGCAGGAAAGCGAAGCCGGCGATCACGTGCCAGGCGCCGGCCGCCGCCCGGCGGGCGCTGCTGCCGGGCCGGCGCGCCGCCCCGAGAGGGCCCGGCCCGACGGACGCGGCCGGTGCGCCGCCCTCAACCGTCTCGAGCTGGGACACGAGACGAGCGTATCAGATGTTTCCGGCACGGGCCGGCGTGGCGGTTGTGGGTAGAATGCACGGGTACCCATGAAGGACGTGCTGGCGGTCATCCTGGGCGGCGGGCGGGGCACGCGCCTGTTTCCGCTCACGCTGCACCGCTCGAAGCCCGCGGTGCCCATCGCGGGAAAGTACCGGCTCATCGACATCCCGGTCAGCAACTGCCTGAACTCGGACCTGCGCAGCATCTTCGTGCTCACGCAGTACAACTCCGAGAGCCTCAACAAACACATCAGCCAGACCTACAAGTTCGACCACTTCACGCCGGGCTTCGTCTCCATCCTCGCCGCCGAGCAGACCGAGGAAAGGCAGGACTGGTTCCAGGGCACCGCCGACGCGGTGCGCCAGAGCCTGCGCCACCTCGAAGCCATGGGACCCTATCGCGAGGTGTGCATCCTCTCGGGGGACCAGCTCTACAACATGGACCTGCGGCGCATGGTGGAGACGCACCGCCGCCACGTGGCCGACATCACCGTGGCGGTGACGCCGGTGCCCGCGGAGCAGGCCTCCGCCTTCGGCATCCTGAAGACCAACCGGCAGGGCCGCATCGTGCACTTCGACGAGAAGCCGCCGGCCGAGCGCGTGGATGGCCTCATGTCCGAGATGCCGGGCGGCGGCACCGGGCTGCTCGCCTCCATGGGCATCTACGTGTTCAGCCGCCAGGCGCTGCTCCAGTCCCTGGCCGACGCGAAGCTCGTGGACTTCGGCCGGCACGTCATCCCGAGCGCGGTGCCCAGCTCGCGCGTGCACGCGTACGTGCATCGCGGGTACTGGGAGGACGTGGGAACCATCCGCTCGTACTTCCACGCCAACCTGGCCCTCACCCAGCCCCTTCCCCCCTTCGACTTCTACGAGGCCGGCAGTCCCGTCTACACCCGCCCGCGCTTCCTGCCCGCGACGAAGGTCGAGAGCTGCGTGGTGCGCAGCGCGCTCCTGTCCGAGGGCTGCATCGTGGTCGGGTCGGAGGTGGAACGCGTGGTCATCGGCATCCGCAGCCGCATCGGGCAGGGCTGCCGGATCCGCGACAGCCTGGTGCTGGGCGCCGACTCCTACGAGACGCTCGACGAGATCAACCGCGCGGGCGCGGCGGGGCGCCCGCCGCTCGGCATCGGCCCGGACTCCGTCATCGCGAACGCGATCGTGGACAAGAACGCGCGCATCGGACGGGGCGTGCGCATCGAGAACGCGGAGGGGGTCACGGAGAAGGACGGTGACGGGTACTACATCCGCGACGGGATCGTGATCGTGCCCAAGAACGGGGTGATCCCGGACGGGACGGCGATCTAGCTTCCTAACCCTGGCCGGCCCGTATCCGCGCGATCTTGCCCTCCCGCTCGGACGCGATCCGGTCGCGGTCGCGGCGGTACTCCTCGTCGAGCTTCTCGCGGCTCTCCGGGTCCATCACGCCCTTCACGGCCGAGTGGTGCAGGATCTCGCGCTCCGCCAGCTTCGCCTCGGCCACGCGGCGCGCCTCGGCGATGGCCTCGCGCTGCTCCGGCGTGGGTGGGCGATCGTCGACGCCCTCTTCCTTGTCCTTCCTGCGCAGGCGCTCCATGGCCAGCTCGTACGCGCTCTTGGGGGCTTCGTCGGCCAAGCGACCTCCTTGCCTCCCCGAGCATAGCTCGCCCGGCAGCCGCCGGCATCATCCGCTATGCTCTACCGATGGCCGAGCCCCGCTCCATCACCATCGAGAGCATCACCCTCCACCTGGCCCACCCGGACGAGCTGCCGGTCCGCTGGGTGGGGCAGAAGGAGCTGATGAAGGAGCTGCTCGCGGCCTGGATGGTGGTGGACGAGCGCGACCTGCCCATGAACCCCCGCCTGCTCGGCAAGCCCGGAGTGGGCAAGACCACGCTCGCCTACGCCGCCGCGCGCGAGATCGGCCGCGAGGCCTACATCTACCAGGCCACCATGGACACCCGCCCGGAGGACCTGCTGGTGACGCCGGTCGTCTCCGGCCAGGGCCAGCTCCGCTACGTGGCCTCGCCGCTGGTCACGGCCATGATCCGCGGCGGCGTCTGCATCCTCGACGAGGGCAACCGGATGAGCGAGAAGAGCTGGGCGTCGCTGGCCCCCCTGCTCGACAACCGCCGTTACGTCGAGTCCATCGTGGCCGGGGTGAAGATCAGGGCGCACGCCGACTTCAGGCTGGTGGCCACCATGAACGACGACGCCTCCACTTTCGAGATCCCCGAGTACATCCACTCGCGCCTGCAGCCCCAGATCACCATCGACTTTCCGGAGCGGGACGAGGAGCGCCGCATCCTGGAGGAGAACCTGCCCTTCGCGAGCGCGCGCATCCTGGACTACGTCACCGATTTCCTGCAAAAGGCCCACCACGCGGAGGAGCGCTACACGGTGCGCGACGGCATCAACGTGGCGCGCTTCGCTCTCAAGCTCGCCGACGGCGCGGGCGGCAAGCTCGGCGTCCCCGAGGCGCTCAAGACGGCCGTGCTGCACACCCTGGGCGACGAAGCGGTCCGCTACCTGCCCAAGGCGGTCAGCTGACGGCGCTGCGCGCAGCGCGGCGGCGGCAGCGGAGGGGGGTGCGATGACGCCAGCCCTCAGTACGCGAGCAGCCTGCGCAAGGCGGCGACGAGACGCGGCCGGGCGGAGGCGATCTCCTCGAGCGCGCGGCTGAACGGGACCGGCACGTCGAGGCCGCCCAGCCGCGCCACGGGCGCGTCGAGCCACTCGAACGCCTCCGCGCCGACCGTGGCCGCGACCTCCGCCCCGAACCCGCCCGTGAGCGGCGCTTCGTGCAGCACCAGCACGCGGCCGGTCTTGCGCGCCGAGCGCATCACGGCCTCGCGGTCCCAGGGCAGGAGCGAGCGCAGGTCCACGACCTCGATCGACCGCCCCTCGGCGGCCAGCCGCTCGGCGGCGTCGAGCGCCCAGGTGACGCCGACGCCGTAGGTCACGACGGTGGCCTCCCCGCCCTCGCGAGCCACGTATGCGCGCCCGAGCGGGACCGTGTAGGAGCCGGCGGGCACCGGCCCCTTCGCGGACCGGTAGAGCAGCTTGTGCTCGAGGTACAGCACGGGGTTTCCGTCCTGCAGCGCGGCGAGCAGCAGCCCCTTGGCGTCGTAGGGTGTCGCCGGCGCCACGACCTTGAGCCCGGCCACGTGGGTGAACCAGGCCTCCACGTCCTGGGAATGGAACGGCCCCGCTCCCAGGCCGCCGCCCACCGGCGCCCGCACCACCAGGGGGACGCGCGCGCCCCAGCGATAGTGCGTCTTGGCCAGGTTGTTGACGATCTGGTTGAAGCCGCAGGTGATGAAGTCGCCAAACTGCATCTCCACCACGGGCACGAAGCCGTCGAGGGCGAGGCCAAGGGCGGCGCCGAGCGCCCCCGACTCGATGAGGGGAGTGTTGCGCACGCGGGCCTTCCCGAACTCCGCCAGGAACCCCTCGGTGACCTTGAACACGCCGCCGTACTCGGCGATGTCCTGGCCGAGGAGCAGCACTCTGGGGTTGGCCCGCATGCCCTCGCGCAGGCCGTCGCTCACCGCGTCCAGGTAACGCCGCTCCGGCGCGCCGCCCAGCCCCTCGCGCGCGGGCTCCCCGGCCGGCACGCCGCTCGGCGCGTAGACGTCCGCCAGCTCGCGCTCCGGGGTCGAATCCGGGTCGGGCGCGGCGAGCGCCTCGTCCACCAGGGCGTCGATGCGCGGCTTGATCTCCGCGCGCACGGCGTCGCGTTCGGCGGAGGTCAGCACCCTCCGGTCGAGGAGCAGCCGTTCGAACCGCACGACCGGGTCCTTCAGCGCCCATTCCTCGAACAGCCGGAGGGGGACGTAGGCGGTACCCGACGCCTCCTCATGGCCGCGCATGCGGAAGGTCTTGAACTCGAGCAGCGACGGCCCGCCGCCGCGGCGGGCGCGCGCGGCAGCCTCCTCGACCGCCCGGTAGACCGCCAGCAGGTCGTTGCCGTCCACCACCAGGCCGGGCAGGCCGTAACCCTGGGCGCGGTCCGCCAGGTCCCGGCAGGCATACTGCTCCGAAACCGGGGTGGACAGGCCGTATTGGTTGTTCTCGACGACGAACAGGACCGGCAGCTTCCACACCGCGGCTAGGTTCAGGGCCTCGTGGAAGTCGCCCTCGCTCGTCGCCCCGTCGCCGGTGAAGGCCGCGGCCACGCGGCGCGTGCCGGAGAGCTGCGCGGCGAGCGCGAGCCCGTCGGCCACGGGGAGCATGGCGCCGAGGTGGCTGATCATGCCGACGAGGTGGTGCTCGAGCGCGCCGAAATGGAAGGTCCGGTCGCGACCGCGCGTGAAGCCGCCGTCCTTGCCGAAGAGCTGCCGGAAGAGTCGGCCCAGGTCCAGGCCGCGGCCGGTGAAGACGCCCAGGTTGCGGTGCATGGGCAGGATCCAGTCGTCGTCGCGGAGCGCGGCCGTGACGCCCACCGCGATCGCCTCCTGGCCCATGCCGGAGAACCACTTCGACAGCCGCCCCTGCCTCAGGAGCAGGAGCGCCTTCTCCTCGATGAGACGCGGGAGGACGAGCGCGCGGTGCAGCTCGCGCAGGCGCTCGGGGCTGAAGGCGGCCTCGGCCGGCGGCCCGGTGGAGTCCGCGGCGGGCGCCGGCGTTTCGCTCACGCCCTGATTGGAGCAGGACGCCGCGCTCGAGGCAACCGCGAGTGCCGGCGCCCCTGCGAACGCCGGGACGGTCAGCGCGGCGGCGCCGACGCCAGGCGGCCGGCCAGCTCGTGGTGGCCGTTCTCGCGGGCGTGGGCCGCGGCGTCCTTGCCGTCCTCGCTGCGCAGCGCCGGATCCGCGCCGCGCGAGAGCAGCAGCTCCACCAGCTCCACGTCGCCGTGCTGCGCGGCGGCATGCAGGGCGGTGTATCCCATCTGCTGCCGCGCATCCACGTCCGCGCCGCGGTCGAGCAGCTCCCGGGCGGTGGCCGCGTCGCGCGCCGCGGCCGTGGCGTGCAGCGCCGTGACGCGCAGGGGCTTGCGGGCGGCGGCCCGGGGGTCGGCGCCGGCTTCGAGGAGCAGCCGTGCGGCCTCGGGCTGGCGGAAGAAGCAGGCCAGCCCCAGCGGGAAGAACCCGTCCGCCGCCCAGGCGTTCGCCGCGCCCGGATCCGCGGCCAGGAGCGCCCGCAGGCGGTCCAGGCGGCCGGCCGCGGCCGCGTCGAAGACGTCGAGCGGCGGGCCGGCCTCGAGCACCGCCTCCGCCACGTCCCGCCGCTGGTGATACAGGGCGAGGAGGACCATCGATACGCCGCTGGCGTCGCGGGCGCCGGCCAGGGCCGGCCGGGCCCCCAGCAGCTCACGGACCCGCGACGCGTCACCGGCCTTGATCGCGCGCGCCAGGTCGTCGTTCGCCACCATCACGTTCTCCATGGAAACCGGAAGAAAACCTCACCTCCCCTGCCTGTGACAGAATAGTTAGCATGGCTAACGATAATCCGTCAAGCCCAACGGCGGCGGGTCCCGTGGCCGTGGCCGACCGGCTGCACTCGGC
The DNA here is from genome assembly GCA_035544515.1 of Vicinamibacteria bacterium. GTDB lineage: Bacteria > Acidobacteriota > Vicinamibacteria > Fen-336 > Fen-336 > DATKEG01. Next base: position 34,516 of record DATKEG010000184.1, read on the forward strand.
GGCCATCCACCTGTTGCGCCGGCTGCGGAGGGAGGACGCGACCTCGGGCATCGGCTCCGCGCGGCTCTCCGCGCTGTCGGTCCTCGTCTTCGGGGGACCGGTGTCGCTCGGGCGCCTGGCCGCGGCGGAGCAGGTGAGGCCGCCGACGATGAGCCGCATCGTGGCCGGCCTGGAGCGCGCCGGGCTGGCCGCCCGCGCGGGCGACCCGCGCGACGGCCGGCAGGTCGTCCTCCAGGCCACGCGCGCGGGCGCCCGCGTGCTGCACCGGGGCCGCCGCCGCCGGATCGCCGCCCTGGCCGCTCGTCTGCGCCCGCTCGCGCCGCGGCAGCTCGGCACGCTGGCCGAAGCCGCAGAGCTGATCGAGCGGGTGTTGCGCCGGCGTGAACCCTCCCGGCATCGTGGTGCAGTCGCTCACACGGGACGGTAACGGGGCCCGTTAGCCGTCCGGCCAGGGTCGGGCCGCGTGGTAGGCTGCGCGCGGATGTCAGCGGAGCAAGGCGCGCCGCCCCGGCGTGGCTACGACGTGGCGGCGACGTGGCTGCCGCTCGGGATCGGCGTGGCGGGCCTTCTCTGGGCCGTGCTGGCGCTCGTCGATCCCGACCGGTCCCGCGGCATCGTGGGCGGTCCCGCCCTGGCCGGCGCCGGCCTCGCGCTGTGCTGGTTCCTGCGCCGGCCCCGGCGCGGGCTCGTCGTGCTCGCGACCTTCACGCTCGCCTACGCGCTGGGCGCCGCGGCCTGGCCCGACCTGCGCCGGGGCGACTCGCTCGGGTATTTCGTCTATCTCCGGTCCGCGGCCTTCGACCGCGACCTCGACTTCGCGAACGACTATGCCGAGTGGGGCCTGGCGGAGCCGCCGCTCACGGCGACCGGCCGCCGCTACAACCAGTACACGGTGGGTCCGGCGATCGTCTGGAGTCCCTTCTTCCTGCTCGGCCACCTCTACGCGCTCGTCGACCGCGAGGTTGGCCCGGAGCGCCACACCGTGGACGGCTTCAGCGCCCCCTACCTGCGCTCGGCGGCGCTCGGCACGCTCACGGCCGGGGTCGCGGCCGCGTGGCTGCTCGGCCTCGTCCTCCTTCCCCGGACCGGCGGCCGGGTGGCCGCGCTGGCCGTCGTGGGCGCGATCGCCACTTCTCCCGTCCTCTTCTACCTGTTCGTGCATCCGCTCATGTCCCACGGGCTGACCTTCGCCTTCGCCGCCGCCCTGGTGTGGGCGGCCGACCGCGTGCAGGCCGCCCCCAGCCGCAACCGGTGGCTCGTGCTGGGTGCCCTGCTGGGCGGTGCGACGGCGATGCGTCTGCAGGCCGGCGTGCTCGGGCTCGTGCCCGTCGCGCTGGCCGCCGTCCAGCTGCGGCGCCGGCGCGCGGAGCCCGCCTGGATCGCCGGGGCGGCCGCGGCCGCGGCCCTGGCGCTCGTTCCCCAGCTCGTCGTCTGGAAGGTCCTCCACGGGCGCTTCCTCCAGGTCCCGTCGGGTCCGGGCCTGCGCGAGTGGGCTCCCGGAGAGGGATGGTTCGATGCCTCCTCTCCCCGTTTCGTGGACGTGCTCTTCGCGGCCGACCACGGCCTGTTCACGTGGACGCCGGCCCTGATCCTGGCCGCGCTCGGCCTCCTCCTCGCGCTCCGCCCCTGGCCCGCGCTCGCGGGCGCGGGTCTGGTCGTGCTCCTGGCCACGGCCTGGATCAACGGCTCGCTCGCGGACTGGGCGGGCAGCGACGCCTTCGGTGGCCGGCGGTTCGACATCGTGGTGCCGTTCCTCGCGGTCGGCTACGCCGCGCTCCTCGAGCTGTGCCGCCGCCGTCCCCTGCTCGCGCCGGCGGCGCTGCTCGCGGCGCTGGCGCTGTGGAACGTGGGCGTCGTGAACCTCTTCCGCAACCGCGGGGTCACGGAGGCGGCCGCGCTCGAGGAGGTGGCCGGCCGACAGGCTCGCCAGCTGCGCCGCGTGGCGGAGGACGTGCTGGGGCGGATGGCGGGGCCGCGCGGCCGCGCCTTCGCCTACAAGTTCTTCGCGGGGGAGTTCTTCTACTGGAACCTGAACCTGGCGGGCACGATCGACCTCGGCACGTGCGACGCGCGTTACCTCGCCGGCGACTGGTCGGGACCCGAGAACCGCGAGGGCCCGCCCAGCTTCCGCTGGGCGCGGCGAGGCGGCGCCTGCGTGCGTTTCCCGCTCGACCGCCCCGAGCAGGACCTGCGCACGGTCATCACCGCGCGCGCCCCCGGCCGCCTCGAGTCACAGACGATGTCCGTCGACCTCAACGGCGCCGTCCTCAAGCAGGCGGCGCTGGGCCGCGAGTGGGTCGACGTCACGGTCGTGCTGCCGGTGCACCTGCTGACGCCGGGGGAGAACCGCCTCTGCCTGCGCTTCAGCGCGGCGCTGCCGGAGCAGGACGGCTCGCGGGCGGCGGCGGTGTCTCGTATTCAGTTGCCCTGAGGCCGCCGAGCAGCGTCTCCTCGATGAAGGAGAGCATGGTGGCGCGCAGGTGGGCGACAAGGTGCGGGTCGCTCACGGCGTGGCGCGACCTCGGGTAGACCATGAACTCGAACGGCTTGCCCGCCTTCTGCAGCGCATGGGCGAACTGCAGGCTGTTCTGGACGTGGACGTTGTCGTCGACGCTTCCGTGCATCAGGAGGAGCCGCCCGCGCAGGCGGTCCGCCGCCAGCACCGACGACGTGCGACGGTACCCGTCGGGGTTGCGCGCGGGCGTGAGCATGTAGCGCTCGGTGTAGACCGTGTCGTAGTTGTGCCAGTCGGTCACCGGCGCCCCCGCGATCCCCATGGCGAACCGGTCGCTGTGCGTCAGCGCGTAGGTCACCATCAACCCGCCGTAGCTCCAGCCGCCGATCCCGATGCGCGCGGTGTCCACCCAGCCCTGCCGCGCCAGCCAGTCCAGCCCGTCCTCCACGTCCTGCAGCTCCAGCTCGCCCAGCCGCTTGTAGGCGGGCCAGGCCGATTGCGCTCCCTTGCCGCTGGCGGACCGGTTGTCGCAGATCCAGACCACGATCCCGCGCTGGGCGAGGAGCTGGTGGAACATGTAGCCGGTGCCGCCCCAGGCGTCCTTCACCTGCGGCGCGTGCGGGCCGCCGTAGGTGTGCTGGTAGACCGGATACTTGCGCGAGGGATCGAAGTCGGGCGGCTTGATCAGGATGGCGTCCATGAGAAAGCCGTCGCGCGTGGGCACCTGGACGCGCTCGGGCTCGGCCAGGCGGTAGCGCGCCAGGGCCGGCACCGGGTTGTCGTCGATGACGCGCGCCAGCGTGCCGTCGGCGCGGAACAGCCGCACCTGCGGCGGTGTCGTGAGGTCGCTGCGCGTGTCGGCGTAGAGCGAGAACGACGGGTTGAACAGGGCGCTGTGCGTGCCGGGCGCCGCCGAGAGCCGCTGGACCGCGCCGCCGTCGAGCTTCACGCGATACAGGTCGGGCGCGAGCGGGTTGCGCTCCGTCGCCGAGAAGTAGGCCCAGCCGCCCCGGGCGTCGACGCCGTAGAGCTCGCGCACCTCCCAGCTCCCGCTGGTCACGGCCCGGCCTCCGCCGCCGTCGCGGGCATAGCGGTACAGGTGCTTCCAGCCCGTGCGCTCGCTGAGCCAGAGGAACCCGCCGTCGGGGAGCCAGCGGGGCCCGCCCTGCGGCTCCACCCAGGCCCGGGTCGTCTCGCGCAGGACCCTGCGAAGGGCGCCGGTCGCGGCATCGGCCAGGTTGAGGTCGAGCCAGGTCTGCTCCCGGTCCTGGACCTCGAGGACGAGCTGGTCGGACTCCGGCGTGAAGCCCACGCCCACGACGAGGATCTCGTCGCCGTACGCGCGCGTGTCGGCCCACACCGTCGCCCCGCCGCTCACCGCCACCACGCCGACCGAGACCTTCGGGTTGGGGTCCCCGGCCTTCGGATAGGGGTAGGTCTGGACCTCTCCGTGCCGCGGAATCTCGTCCAGCACCGTGTAGCGGGGCACCGCGGTCTCGTCGAGCCGGAGGAAGGCCAGGCGCCGCGAATCGGGGCTCCACCAGTGGGCCCGGAACTTCCCGCGCCCGTAGATCTCCTCCTGGTAGACCCAGTCGAGCTTGCCGTTGAGCACGTTGGCCGAGCCGTCGGTGGTCAGCCGCCGCTCTGCCCCCCCCGCCACGTCGACGACGTAGAGGTCGTGGTCGCGGACGAAGGCCACGCGCGCCCCGTCCGGGCTGACCGCCGGCTCCTCCTCTCGGCCTTTCGCGCGGGTCAGCCGGCGGACCCGGTGGCCGGCGAGGTCGTAGTAATAGAGGTCTCCCGCGACCTCCAGCACGAGCGCGGTCCGGCTGCCGTTGAAGGTCTGCGTGCGCTGCCGGGCCGCGCGCCTGGCGTCCTCGGGCGTCGCGCCGTCGAGCGTGCCCAGCGTCTTCTCCACGCGCGCGGGGTCGTAGAGCGGGACCGTGCGGCCGGTGAGCGCCTCGACCTTGAGGAACTCGACCTCCTCGCCGGCCGCTTTCCGCGGCCAGAGGTAATGCGCGTCGTCGATCCAGGCGAGGTCCCTGGGCGGCGCGCCGTCGAAGTCGACCTTCCGGTCGGGGTGGTAGATGTCGTCGAGGGTCAGGGTCTGCGGCTGGGCGCCGGCCGCGGACGGCGCCACGAGCGCGAGGCTCGCGGCCGCGATGACCGCGCGAAGGCGCTTGGGCATGCCCAGATCATCTCATCGTTGTGGAATGTCGTCGGCGTGGACGGCGGTTGTATCATCGCGTGCGAGCCGGCTACACGCCCCGGCGCCACGATGCGATCCCGGCCGTCGTTCGTCATCCGGCACCCGCCGAAGCCTTGAGCCCTGACCTTCACAGCTCGCCCCTCGTCGTGCGCGGCCGGCTGCTGATCTTCCCGGTCGTTCACTACCGGATGGAGTTCGCGAGCGCGGTCCGGCGGGAGCTGCTCGCGCGGCGGCCGGGGGTGGTCGCGGTCGAGCTGCCGAGCACGCTGGAGGAGCCTTTCCTGAAGGCGGTGGGCCGGCTGCCCCGCCTGTCGGTGGTGCTCTACCCGGTCAAGGGCGAGCGCGTCTACCTTCCGGTCGAAGCCACGGACCCGCTGGTCGAAGCGCTGCGCACGGCGGCGGAGATCGGCGCGCGGACGGCGTTCGTGGAGCCGGACCTGGGCACGGAGCCGTCCTACCGGCACGTGCACCCCGATCCCTACGCCGCCACGCGCATCGGCCTCGCCGCCTACGTCTCCGCCTGCCGCGACCGCGTGCCGCCGCTCGAGTTCGAGGACCGCCGGCGCGCGGCGGGCATCGCGCACGCGCTGGCGCAGCTGGAGGCCAGGGCGGAGGGCGAGGTGATGGCGGTCGTCGGGCTGCCCCTGGTCGACGCGGTGCTCGAGGCGCTCCGCCGGCCGCAGGCCCAGCCCCTCTCCGTGCCACGACGGGAGGGCGCCTCGGTCATGCACCTGCATCCGGACAGCCTGCCGGAGGTCCTCACCGAGATGCCGTTCCTGCAGGCGGTCTACGAGCGCCGGCGCGCGGGACTGCCGGCGGAGCCCGCGCCCGCGCCGCGGCGCGTGACGCGCGACTACGGGCCCTTCCGCGTGGTGGGCGGCGCGGGGGCGGAGGAGGCGCGCACGGTGGCGGCCGCGGTGGACCGCGTGGCCCGCCGCGTCGGCCCGGCCGGCGCGGATGTCGACCGCCAGCGCGTGCTGCTCCGGCTCTTCGCCGAGTCGGAGCGCCGGCACCGGGAGACGACCGGGGAGCGGCTGCAGCCCTGGCAGCGTCGCGCCTTCGGCCGCTACGCGCGCAACCTCGCCCTCGTCTCGGGCCAGCTCCTGGCCGACCTCTACGACCTCGCGGTGGCCGCGCGCGGCGTGGCCGACGACAACCTGGCCTACGAGCTCTGGGAGCTCGGCGCCGCGTACCCCGCGCAGGAGGAGAAGGCGGAGATCGGCGTGGCCCGCATCTCCGGCGAGTCGATCTGGGAGGGCATGCGGAAGATGCGCCTGCGCCGCCGCCTGCACCGGCCCAAGGTCCGGGTCAAGCCGCGCGGCCTGCGTGGACGAAAGAAGGAAGGGCGTCCCGGCGCCTGGCTGGAGGCCTTCGACGGGCGGGGCCTGTGTTCGTACCCGCCCGAGGACATCGTGGTGGAGGGCTACGGGCAGTACCTCCGGAAGAAGGGGCGCTCGGTGCTGGCCGAGGAGCGCTCGCGGGTCGAACCCTTCACCACCTCGCTGCTCGACGGCGTGGACGTCCGCGAGACGATCCGCAACTGGCACCTCTCGCCGGGAGGTCCGCGCATCTTCGTGCGCGAGGCCGGGCGCGTGGCGGGCGACGTGGGGTCGGTGGTGGTCGTCTTCGACGAGGACCGGGACGAGCGGTACCCGTACCGCATGACCTGGCTGGGCGAGCACGAGCAGGAGAGCGACATGGCCTTCTACTCCACCGACCCGCTCCAGGCGGTGGTGGGCCCCGGCATCATGCGCGCGGAGTACGGGGGGTTCCTGCTCTCCCACCCCCCGCGGCGCATGGCGGACGTGTGGGCGGATCCCGACTACGACCTGGCGCTGACCAAGGCCGAGACCCTCCTCCTGGCGGGCCTCGACTACTCGCTCGAGAAGACCGTGGTCTATGTCGCGGCGCGGCCGCCCCGTTCGTTCATGAAGACGGTGGCGGACCGCTGGCGGCGGCGCATCCTGTACATCCCGCTCGGCCAGCTCTCGCCGGTGACGCTCCGGAAGATCCGCGTGGTGCACGTCCTGGACGGAGCCGACAAGCGCGCGACCGCCCGCGATTTCGTCTGGTAGGGAGGAGTCACCGGCCGATCAGGATCAGCAGCCCCGCCGCGAACGCGAGCACCGCCAGCAGCAGGCCGAGACCGGGGATCGCGAACGTCGTCAGGGAGAAGAGCGCGTGCGCGATCAGCCACACGCCGAGCAGCTGGAACCCGAGGTTGCGGTTGGCCTTCACGGTGACCTCCTTGTCGGTCGTCGAACGTCGCCGATCATACGGTACACTTCGCCCCCCGGCTCGGCCGTATGGGGATGGGCGGGAGGCGGTCGGATGAGCGTCAAGATCCTCTGCGCCGGCTGCTCGAAAGAGGAGCGGGAGCAGGCGGAAGCGGACGTCCGGAAGGCGCTCGCCGACCGCGCGGGCAGCGACGAGTGGATGGTCTCGCTGGTGAAGCTGGCCGACCGCTGGTCGGTCACGCTCGACGCGCCGGCGGCGCGGATACGGGGCGTCACCGTCGTCGCCCCCCAGGGACGGCTGGTGGACTCGATTCGCGCGGCCTTGCGCGACGCCGCGCCGGGCGTGGGGGAAAAGGGGGCGACCCCCGCCGCCGCGGCGCGCGCGCCCGCCGGGACCGCGGCGCCCGCGGCCTCTTCCGGGGCCGGTCCCGCGGCCGTGCCCAGCGGCGGAAGGCTTCTCTGCGAGAAGTGCGGCGGCGGCTTCGTGGTCGTCTTCGACTCGCGGCCGGGGGAGTCGCTGGAGACGGCGCCCGTCGCCTGCCCGCACTGCTGGCACGTGAACCGCGTGCTCATCGACGCGGAGGCCGCGCTCAACCGCGACTATCGGGCGGAGAAGGCGTAGGCGACCGGGCCCGGAACAGGCCCTCCGCAGCGGTGAACGCTCGCTATCGCGCGAGCAGTCGCCGCCAGTTGAGCAGCGCGTTCCAGAGCAGCCGGTGGTCCGAGCGGTTCATGTCCCGGTGCACCGGGTTGAAGTTGAACGCGATCACGCGTCCCTGGCCCACGGGCAGGTCGAGCAGCGCGGGCCTTCCCGCCAGCTCCGACTCGCCGCGCGCGCCGCCGCTGACCACCATGGGCTCGCCGGCGCCGCCCCACTCCAGCACGATGGCCGTGCGGTCCTCCGGGCCGTCGAGGCACGACGTGCAGTACGCCGCCTCGAGCCATCGGCGCGGCGCGTCGTAGAGCGGCAGGTTCGTCCGGAAGACGGACGTCTCGGCCGGGTAGCCGTGGGCCAGCGGATGGTCCGGCCGCGTGAACCGCGCGCGCAGCTCCACGCCCGGCGTGCGCACGCCGGAGACGGACGCGCGGCGCACGCCGCGCACGAGCCCGCCTTCGAGCGCCAGCGCCGTTCCGCTGCCCAGGGTCACGAGCAGGCCGCCGCCCTCCACGAAGCGCTGCAGCTCGCCCAGGCCGGCCCAGCCCGGTCCGCCCGTGATGTCGTCCGAGGCCATGGGCGTGCCGTGGCTCGGGTACTCCGGCGTGCGCGTGAAGGGCATCGGTCCCCACGCGCTCGGGATCCCGTGGATCTGCGCCTGGAGGTCGAGCCGCACCTGGCCGTACACGATCACGTCCACCCGGCCGCGAAGGCCGCCCGCGCGCACGTCCTCGTCGCGCAGGTAGACGTAGGGCACGCGCCGCTGGTCGAGCGCATAGCGGAGCCAGCCGATGCTGTCGGTGTCCGCCCAGGGCACCAGCACCCCGATCCGCGGCAGCGGAGCCTCGTGCCGTGGCACGTCCGGCACGGGCCCCACGCCTTCGAAGTCGAGGGCCAGTTCCTCGGCGACCGCGCTCAGCGCGCCCGCCAGGCCGCCCTGGGCCGGCACGACCCACGAGCCTCGGGGATAGCGGCGTCCGGCCGCCGCGAAGGGAAGGTCGGCGACCTCCACGCGGAACGCGGCCAGGCGCGCGCGCGCGGCCAGGAGCGCTTCCTGGCCCGTGTCCGCGAGCAGGTAGGCATCCCCGCCGCCGCGCACCGAGCCCCGCGGCTGCGCGGGGCCGCCGAGCGGCGCGACGGCGACCTCCGCGATGCGCGCGTCCGACGCGGCCACGGCCGTGAGGCCGTAGTGCACGGGCAGCGACCACGAGACGTCGTCGTAGGGCAGGTGCGGCGAGTCGGCGGGAAAGCGCTGGGGCAGGAGCAGGTCCACCGCGTAGTTCCGGTAGGGCTGGTCCAGCCGGACCACGTAATCGCCGGCGGCGAAGGTCCCCTCCGCCAGCGTGAACGCCGACTCCGCGCGCGAGACCTCGATCCGCTGGTCGCGCAGGCGATTGACCATCTCGGCCACGCGCCGGCGGTCGCCCTGGTCCTGCGGCACGACGAACGCCCGCGGGGTGCCGAGGGCGCCCGCGCGCCAGGAGTTGTAGCCCTTGCGGTAGAAGTTGCGCAGGAACTCCTCCGCGTGCCCCGCCACGTGGTCGAGCGCGGCGAGGGCGGCCGTCTGCGCGTAGTTGACGTTGTCGCGCAGCGACCACGAGAACGTCCGCTGCGGCGGGGGAAGGGGCCGGTACCACTCACGGGTGAGGTCCGCCTCCTCGATCGTGCGCACGACCGTCTCCGCGGTGGCGTTCCCGAAGGTCTCGTAGCCGCGTCCGATCGCGTTGTGGTTCATGGCCACCGAGTCGAGGTAGTGGTGGCCGAACCCCTCGCCGAAGCTCCAGGTCGCCACTCCCGGCATGCCCAGGGCGGTGAGCGCCCTCACCTCGTGCAGGCTCATCTCCAGGAACTCGGCGGTGACGATCGGGTCGAGGTTCGGGTTGTACGGACCGGTTCCGTTCCAGGTGTGCAGGAGCGGGATGGCCTCGTGCAGGTCGTGCACCACGACGGGATGCCACTCGTGGAACACCCGCGCCACCGCGCGCGTGGCCGCGAAAGCGAGCTGGTGCGCGTCGCGGTTGACGTCCACGAACACGTATTTCCCCCAATACGGCGGCGACTGGCGGGGGAGGGCGCCGTAGTCCGCGCGGCCCTTGAGGTAGCGGTAGTACCAATCCACCATCTTGTCGCGGCCGTCCGGCTCGGAGACGGGGTTGACCAGGACGACCAGCCGCTCGCGGATGCGGCGGATCATCGGCTGCTCGGAGACGGCCAGCCGGTAGGCCAGCTCCATCGCCATCTCCGCGCTGCCCGTCTCGTCGGCATGCAGGGAGGCGTTGAAGTAGTAGATCGGCCGCGCGGCCGCCACGAGCGCCTCCGCCTGCTCCGGCGTGCAGCGGCGCGGGTCCGCGAGCGTGGCGGTGGCGGCCCGGAGACGGTCCAGGTCGCGGATCCCGGCCTCGTCCGCGATGGCCGCCATCACGATCTCGCGCCCCTCCTCGCTGCGGCCGACGGACTGCACGCGCACCCGCGGCGAGGCGCGGGCCAGCTCGCGGAAGTACCCTTGTATGCGCCCCGCGTGCGTGAGCTCGCCCGCGGCGCCGGCCACGTGCCCGAGGTAGCGCGTGGGAGAGGGCACCGTGGATGACGCGGGGACGTAGGCCACCCAGGGGCTCACGAAGCGCGGGTCGGTGGTGAACCGCGCGATCGCTTCCAGGGACCCCGCTTCCGGCGTGTCGGGGGCGAAGCGGGCCGGCGCCGCCCCGGTCAGCGCGAAGCCGGCGAGCGCCGCGGCCAGCCCGGCGCGCAAGCGGCCTACCGGCCCTGGGGGAAGAAGGCGAGGAGCAGGCCGATGAACCCGCCGATCGCCGCCGCGTACCGGCCGAGCTCGAGCTTTCCCGCCTCGTACTGCACGTAGTCGCCGAGCTCGACACCGGGCGGCACGGGAGGGAGCGAGGAGAGCTGTGACGAGCAGTAGAGGAAACCAAGCACCCCGGCGGCCAGGAGCGCGAGCCCGAGCATGCGCATGCGACCCTCCTTCTCAGTCCCCGGTGAACGCGGGTCTCCGTTTCTCGAGGAAGGCGGACGTGCCCTCCTCCTTGTCGCGCGACTCGAAGGTGATGGCCTGGGCGGCGGACTCGTAGAGCAGCCCCGCGGCCAGCGGCATCTGCTGCGAGGCGTTGAGGGCGGCCTTGGCCAGCCGCACCGCCAGGGGGCCCAGGGCCAGCACGTCGTCCGCGAGGGTCCGCGCGGCCTGGGCCAGCTCGGCGCGGGGAACGACCCGGCCGACCAGGCCGTACGCGAGCGCCTGCCGGGCATCCCAGCGGGCTCCGGCCAGGATCATCTCCTTGGCCCGGCCCAATCCCACCACGCGGGGCAGCCGCTGCGTGCCGCCCGCGCCCGGGATGATGCCCAGCGACGGCTCCGGCAGGCCGAACACGGCGTTCTCGGCCGCGATCCGCAGGTCGCAGGCCAGGGCCAGCTCGCACCCGCCCCCGAGGGCGTAGCCGTTGACCGCGGCGATGGTCACCGCTTCGTGCGCTTCGACCGCGGACATGAGGCGCGAGTTGATCGAAGCCAGGGCGTCGTCGCGGCGGCGGCGGCGGATGGCGCCGATGTCGGCGCCGGATACGAAGGCCTTGTCGCCCGCGCCCGTGACGATCAGCACCGTGCACCGCGCGGCGCGGACCTCTTCCAGCGCGCGATGGCACGCCTCGACCGTGGCCCCGTCCAGCGCGTTGCGCACCTGGGGACGGTTGACGGTGAGGGTGGCCACCCGCCCGTCGAGCGAGAGGACCACTCCGCTGGCCACGTGCTACCTCTTCTCGCGGTAGTCGTAGACGCCGCGCGCGACCTTGCGGCCGAGGCGGCCGGCCTTGACGTGCTGCACGAGCAGGGGCGCCGGCTTGTATTTCTCGCCCAGGCTCCGGTGCAGGAACTCCAGCACGGCCAGGCGGGTGTCGAGCCCCACCAGGTCCACCAGCTCGAACGGACCCATGGGGTGGTTGAGGCCGAGCTTGAGCGCCTTGTCGATGTCCTCCGCGCTGGCCACGCCGGCCTCCAGCATGAGGAAGGCCTCGTTACCGATGAGCGCGTTGATGCGCGAGGTGATGAAGCCGGGGGACTCCCGCACCAGCACCGTCTCCTTGCCCATGCGGCGCGCGACCTCCGTGGTGGCGTGCACGGCGGTGTCGCCGGTCTCCAGGGCACGCACGATCTCGACCAGCTTCATCTTGGGCACGGGATTGAAGAAGTGCATCCCCAGCACGCGCTCGGGCCGGCGAGTGGCGGCCGCGATCTCCGTGACGGAGAGGGCGGAGGTGTTGGAGGCCAGGATCACGTCCTCGTCCGTGAACCGGTCGAGCGCCTCGAAGATCCGCATCTTGAGCGCGATCTCCTCCGGCACCGCTTCCACGACGAAGTCCGCTTCCGCCACCGCGCGCTGCAGGTCCCGCTCCGGAACCACCCGCTCCAGCGCGTCGCGGGCCTGTTCGGGGGACACCTTGGCGCGGTTGACGGCGTCCTCGAGGTCCTGCCGGATCTGCGCGATCGCGCGGTCGAGGGCCTCGGCCGAGGCGTCGTGGAGGACGGCGCGAAAGGCGCCCAGCGCGGCCGCGTAGGCGATGCCGCGCCCCATCAAGCCCGATCCCACGACCGCGATCGTCTGGATGTCCATCGCTCGGGCCCCGAACCGCGGGGATGGTAGCACAGCGACGCGCGGCGGCTTCCCGCGGCGTTTGACCGGGGTGGCTAGAGACGGTACGTTTCCCGTCAATGCCCGCGGCAGGGGACGGGAGCATGGACCTCGGCGGGCAGCTCGAGACCCTCGCGCGGGAGCTCCAGAAGTGCCGGGAGTCCTGGGGGCAGCTCCGCCTTCGCGAAGAGCGCTATGCGCTGGCCCTGCAGGGCTCGGGCGACGGCCTCTGGGACTGGGACCTCGCGGCCGAGCGGGTGCATCTCTGCGCGCGTTTCCGCGCCCTGGTCCACGAGGAGGAGGCGGCGGCCGAGGAGCCGCTGCGCGCCTGGTTCGACCGCTTGCACCCCGAAGACCTGGTCGCGCTCCAGGCCGACCTCGCCGCCCATCTCGAGGGCCGCACGCCGACGTTCGAGAACGAGCACCGCGTTCTGCGCAAGGACGGGAGCGATCGCTGGGTGCTCGCGCGCGGCGTGGCCGTTCTCGACGGCGAGGGACGGCCCCGGCGGCTGGCCGGGACGCTCTCGGACGTCACCGCGCGCAAGAAGGCCGAGGAGCTGCTGCTCTACCAGGCCGTGCACGACGTGCTCACGGGGCTGCCCAACCGCGCGGCCTTCCTCGAACGCCTGGAGCGCTCGGTCGCGCGCTGCCGGTTCAACCCGGACTACCGCTTCGCGGTCTTCTTCCTGGACCTCGACCGCTTCAAGCTCGTCAACGACAGCCTGGGCCACCTCAGCGGCGACCAGCTCCTGGTCGCGGTCGCCCGCCGCCTGGTGGGCTGCCTGCGGCCCGGCGACATGGTCGCCCATGCGGGCGGCGACGAGTTCACCCTGCTCGTGGACCACATCGACGCGCCGCTCGACGCGAGCTACGTGGCCCGGCGCGTCCAGAAGAGCCTGAGCACGCCCTTCGACCTCGGCGGGCAGGAGGTGTTCGTCAGCGCCAGCATGGGCATCGCGCTCAGCGGCTCCCATGCGCGGCCGCACGAGATGCTGCGCGACGCGGACACGGCCATGTATCGCGCGAAGTCGCGTGGCGCGGGCGGCTACGAGCTGTTCGATCGCGAGATGCAGGCCCAGTCGCTGAGCCGCCTGCAGCTCGAGACCGACCTCCGGCGGGCCCTCGACCGCGAGGAGTTCCGCCTGCACTACCAGCCCATCGTGTCGCTGCGCACGGGCCTGATCACCGGGTTCGAGGCGCTGTTGCGCTGGCAGCATCCCGAGCGCGGGCTGCTCTTCCCGGGCGCCTTCCTCTCCGTGGCCGAGGAGACCGGCCTGATCCTCGGCATCTCGGAATGGGTCATGCGCCTGTGCTGCGCGCAGGTCCTCGAGTGGAAGGGGCGCCATCCGCAAGAGCCGCCCCTGACCATGAGCATGAACATGACCAGCCAGAGCTTCACGCGCTCGGACGTGGAGCGGCTGGTCAGCGAGACCCTGGCCCGGTCCGGCCTGGACGGACGCCACCTCCAGCTCGAGATCACGGAGAGCGTGTTCATGGAGGACCTCGACGCGGTGGTGGCGGTGCTGGTCGCCCTCAAGGGCCGCGAGGTCGAGTTCCATATCGACGACTTCGGCACCGGGTACTCGTCGCTGAGCTACCTGCACCGGCTGCCCACCGAGGTGCTGAAGATCGACCGCTCCTTCGTCGGGCGCATGGGCCAGGCGGGCGACGACGGCGTGATCGTCCGCACGATCGTGGAGCTGGCCCACAACCTGGGCCGGCGCGTGATCGCCGAAGGCGTGGAGACGGCGGAGCAGCTCGCGCGCCTGCGCGCGCTGGGTTGCGAGCACGCGCAGGGTTTCTTCTTCGCGCGCGCCCTCCCCTCCGCCGAGGCCGAGGCGCTCCTCCTCTCGCGGCCGCGCTGGTAGGGCCGGGGGCAGGCGAGGGCTACGGGGCCGGACTCCCCGTGAGCGTGCTCAGGAAGCGTTCGAGGCGCTGGCGGTCCGCGTCGGCCAACTCCACGAACTCCACGCCGATGCGGTAGCGCCGCGGCCCGCCGCCCTCCTCCAGGCAGGAGGCCACGCGACCCGCGAAGGCCACCCGTCCGCCACCCGGCGGCTGGAAGTACATGTCGTACACGCGCTCCCGTTCGAGGCCGCGGTCCGCCTCGATGAGCATCCCGCTGAGGCTGATCAAACGCACGCGGTAGCTCTCCAGGCCGTCGAGCACGGCCTTGCCCGCCGCCTCGACCTCCAGGCGCAGCCCGGCCAGGCGGTACTCCTCCACGATGCGGTTGTCGCCGATGAACTCGATGAGGCCCTGCGCCTTCTCGTCCATCACGCCGGTGAACCTGAGCCCGGCCGAATATTGCGGCGCGTCCCCTCCCTTCGCCTTGCCGATGCCGCTCAGCACGGACCAGACCACGACGCCCGGCATGGCGATGAAGCGGTCCCCCATATCGAGCTTCAGGGTGTACTCCGCGCCGATGTCGAGGCGGCGGTCGGCGCGGATGGCCACCCCGCCGAGGCTCAGGTTGAGCACCTCGACCTCCGAGGCGAACACGAGGTGGCCACCCAGGTCCTCCACCGTGAAGCGCGGGTGGCGGCGGCTGCGCTCCCGCTCGGTCACGACTTCAGCAGCTCGTGCTGGTGGAGGACCCCGTAGGCGGTCAGGGCGTAGGAGAGGATGTACATGGCGTGGATGAGCGGGTCCACGTCCTGCCGGCCCAGCGTGGGCAGGTAGGCGAAGAGGATGTCGCCGACGCTGAGGAAGAGGAAACCCGCCAAAAGGGCCGCCCAGATCTTCCAGGCCGCGCCACCGCGCATGGCCAGCGTCATGCGCATGAGCAGCGCGGTCGGGATGAGGAGCACGAAGTCCAGCAGCGGATAGGAGACGTTGAGGAGCTTCTCGAGCCCGCTCGACGGCCCCAGCACCACCGGGCGCAGGACGAAATAGCCGACGACGGCGCAGCCCGCCGCCACCGCGCCCGCCAGGGCCCAGCGCGCGCGCGCGGTTCCCACCGGGTATCCCGCCTCCTGGTAGCCGCGGATGAACGCGAACAGGGCGGCCACGAAGAGGGGGTAGGCGAGCATGAAGAGCACGTCGGCCAGCGACGGGAAAGGCGGATCCTGGTTCCAGACGAGCTGGTAGGGCGCGTAGCTGAGCTGGGCCAGGAAGAAGGCCACGCTGCCCGCCGCCAGCATCTGCCAGGCGGGACGCACCGGGTTGCCGGGCTCGAAGGCACGCGCGTTCCTCCAGGCGAACACGGCCGCCAGCAGCAGGAAGGCGAGCTTGCCGAGCGCGCCCACGACCTGCAGCGCGTGCGGCGTCAGCAACGTACGGTACAGGCCGCCGTCGGGGACGACGGCCTTGGCCGCGAACAGCGCCGCCGCCGCCGCGGCCACGGGCAGGACAGCCCGGCCGAGCCAGGCGGCCGGTCTCACGACGCCGCCTGCGCCTCGATCGCGCGCCGCAGCTCGGCGACCACGGTGGCCGACTTCTCGCGTCCGACGAACACGTTCAGCCCCGAACCCACCTTGCCGATGAGGGCCTCCGCCTGTGAGGGCTGCATGCGGTCGCCGACGATGCCCAGTTTCTGGCAGTGCGCCTGGGCCGCGGAGCGGGCCATGGTCTCGCCCAGATAGGGCGCGACCACGCGCACGATGGTCTGGACGACGTCACTCGTGTTCAGGGCGGGCGACGCGGCCATGGAAACCTCGGAGGGGAAGACCGCGCGGAGTCTAGCACAGGCCCCGCAGCGGTCCTCGGACTGCTAAGATTCCCGTGATGCCGGCCACGACCGCCAGGCGTATCGTCATATACGGCAAGGACACCTGACCCTACACCACGTCGGCCCGGGAGGCCTACGCCGGCCGTGGCTACGACGTGGACTACCGCAACGTGAAGAAGTCCGCGGCCGACCTGCAGGAGATGCTGGGCCTGGTCGACGGCACCCGCCAGGTGCCCGTGCTGGTGGAGGATGGCCGGGTCGCCGTCGGGTTCGGCGGCACCTGAGGCGTGTAGTCGGGCCCGGGCGGCCCGGTTCAGGGCGGGAACACCCTCATCGCGTTCTCCTCGAGCATCTTGCGGCGCGCCGGCTCGGGGATGTCCAGCTCGCTAAACGCGCGCGCGTTCTCGCCCATGCTGCGCACCACCGGCTTCATGTCCCACCAGGGCTGGACGTGGATGTGCGCGTCCGTGACGGGCATGGCCGGGGAGGATACAACGGGCGCGGTGGCCTGGATGGGCGAAGCGGCCCATAATCACGCGCGGTGGTTCCTGTGTCGCCCGCGCGGACGATCCTGGTCGTGGACGACGACGAAGGGGCGCGGCGCCTTCTCGAGTCGTTGCTCGGCGAGGCCGGCTACCGCGTGTGCGCGTCGGCGGAGGCGGACGCGCTGGCGCTCCTGCGCGTGGAGAAGCCGCAGCTGGTGCTCAGCGGAGTGCACGCGGCCGGGGAGGGCGCCTACCCCTTCCTGAATGCCCTTCGCTCCGACGTGGACCTCTCGCACGTGCCGGTGCTGGTGCTCGGCCCGGAGCGCGACTTCGGCGAGCGCGTGCGCGCGTTCCGCGAGGGCGCGGTCGAGTACGTGGTGAGGCCGTTCGCGCCCGACGCCCTGCTGCGCAAGGTCGAACGGGTGCTGGGGGCCAGGAGCCGGCCGCGCGCCGCCTCTCCCGCCGCGGCGCCGGCCGCGCCCGAGCCGACGCCTCTCGTGCAATTCGAGGAGCTGGACCCGGAGGAAGCCGAGCCCCTGGCCCTCGATCCGCCCTCGCTGCCCGCCTCGCGCGGAAGGCTGCCGAGCTTCGAGCTGGTGCCGGAGGTGCTGCGCGACGTGCTGGTGGTGGACGACAACGCGTCGTTCCGGCGCTTCCTGCGCGACCTCCTCACGGGCCACGGCTTCACCGTGCACGAGGCCAGTGACGGCGAGGAAGGGCTTCACGTCGCGCTCGAGCGCCGGCCGTGGCTCATCCTCACCGACGTCCGCATGCCCGGGGGCGACGGCTTCGAGTTCTGCCGGCGCGTGCGCAGCCATAGCCTCATCCGGCAGACGCCCGTCCTCTTCCTGTCGGGCTGGGACGACTACCGCCAGCGCTACCGCGGCCTGGAGCTGGGCGCCGACGACTTCCTCTCCAAGGAGACGTCGGTGCGGGAGCTGCTGATCCGCATCCAGCTGCTGATGAAGCGCTACTCCGACCTCGCGCGCGGCCGGCAGGAGGCCGGGATGTCGGGCGAGATCGAGATCATCGGTGCGCCCGGCATCCTGCAGGTGTGCCACCTGTCGCGGCTGACGGGCACGCTCGAGGCGCAACGCGACGGAGACGAGGCCCGCGTGCGCTTCGCGGCGGGCGAGATCGTCGGCGCGGATTGCCAGGGAGCGGCGGGCGTGGAGGCGGTGTTCGCCTTCCTCTCCTGGGAGGGCGGACGTTTCCAGTTCACGCCCGGAGAGCCGGCGGAAGGCCAGCCGCTCGGCTCGTCCTTCAGCCAGCTCCTGCTCGAAGGCTGCCGGCGGCTCGACGAGAGCCGGCGCCCTTCGGCCTAGCCCGAACTAGCCGGGCTGCGCGGCGAACTCCGGAGCGGCCTGCATCGCCGCCGCGCGGCGGAGCAGTCCCAGCCGCTTCATCTTCTCGTGCAGCGTCGTGGGGAGGAGCCCCAGGGCCGCGGCCGCGCGCCGCTGGTTTCCGTTCGAGGCGGCCAGCGCGTCCTCGATCAGCCGCCGCTCGTAGGCGTCGAGCAGCGCCTTCAGCTTTGGACCGCTCGAGGCGAGAACCTGGGCTTCTTGCATGGTTCGCTACCCTCCCCCGGCGCTTCTTGCCCGAAGGCCAGGCAGTCTCGTGTGTTCGTGTTCCCTGCGGCTTAAGACGCTCGGAGGGCCGGCAAGGTTCTGCAAAAATTTGTGGCGCGCCGGCCGTCTTGCCGGCCTCCCGGGGCTGCGGTAAGGTCCCCGCGTGGAGCTGCCGGTCATCGCCCTGGTCATGTTGGCGGCCCTCACGCTGGGCTATCGCTTCTACGGCGGGTTCGTGGCGCGGCTCTACGTTCTCGACGACGCCACGCCCACCCCGGCGGTCACGCGCGCCGACGGCATCGACTTCGTGCCCACGCGGCCCTTCTACCTCCTCGGCCAGCATTTCAGCGCGATCGCGGCCGCGGGACCGATCGCCGGGCCCATCCTGGCCGCGCAGCAGTTCGGCTGGCTGCCGTGCGTTCTCTGGATCGGCCTCGGCGTCATCTTCATCGGGGCGGTGCACGACTTCTCGACCCTGGTGGCCTCGGTGCGCCACCGCGGCCGCTCGACCGCGGAGATCATCCGCCTCTACATGGGGGGGAGGGCCTGGAAGGCCATGATGGCCTTCATCTGGCTCGCGCTGGTCTACGTGATCCTCGCCTTCGCGGACATCACGGCGTCCACGTTCGTGGGCCGGACCGAGGATCTGGAGGGGCTCGCCCTGGGCTTCAACCCCGGCGGAGCCGTGGCCCTGGCCTCCCTGCTCTATCTGGGGCTCTCCCTGGTCATGGGCCTGGTCGACCGCTTTCTCCGACCCCCGCTGTGGCTCACCACGGTCGTGTTCGTGCCCGCGACGCTCGTCTGCGTGTGGCTCGGCACGCGGTTCTCGACCCTGGTCCTGCTCGACGGGGGCACCTGGGGCCTGCTCATCCTGGCCTACTGCGTCGTGGCCTCGCTCACGCCGGTCTGGGCGCTGCTCCAGCCGCGCGGGTACCTCGGCGGGTTCGTGCTCTACATGGCGCTGGCGGTGGGAGTGGTCGGGATCTTCCTCGGCGGATTCGACGTGCAGCAGCCGGCCTTCAAGGGCTGGACCGCGCCGGGTCCCACGGGTGCGCTCTTCCCGTTCCTTTTCGTGACCATCGCGTGCGGGGCCTGCTCGGGCTTCCACGGGCTCGTGTGCTCGGGCACGACCTCGAAGCAGATCGCGCGCGACTCGAACTGCCGGCCGATCGGCTACGGCGGCATGCTCCTCGAGGGTTTGGTGGCCGTGATCGCCCTGGCCACGGTCATGATCGCGACCAACGCCGAGCTGGCGGGCAAGGCTCCGGGCGCGGTCTACGGGACCGGGCTGGGGCGTTTCCTGGCCGTCGTCATCGGCGAGGAGCACCTCTTGTTCGCCGTGACGTTCGGGGCCATGGCCTTCTCGACCTTCGTGTTCGATACGCTCGACGTGTCGACGCGCCTGGGCCGCTACATACTGCAGGAGCTGACCGGCTGGTCCTCGCGCGGGGGGGCCCTGGCGGCCACGCTCGCGACCGCGCTCGTGCCGCTCGTCTTCCTGCTCGCGGCCGGAGAGGGCGCGTATCGCCTGTTCTGGGTGCTCTTCGGCACCTCCAACCAGCTCCTGGCCGCGCTCTCGCTGCTCGGGATCTCGGTGTGGCTGCGCCGGACGGGCCGCCCCACCCTGTTCGTCCTGCTGCCCATGGCCTTCGTCATGACCGTGACGTTGTGGTCGCTGGTGCTGCAGGTGCACACGGCCGCCACCACGCTGGCCGCGTCCGGGGTCCAGTTCGACACCGTGACGCTGAACGGCCTCGTGTCCGTGCTGCTGATCGGCCTGGCCGTGGTGCTGATAGCGGAAGCCGTGCGCGCCGTGCAGCCCGGATCGCCCGCGCAGACGACCGCCGCCTAGCCGCCCGCCCCGATGGAGCTGTCGCGCCTCGTGGAGTTGGCCGGCCGGCTGAGGGCGACGCCGCGGAAGACGGCGAAGGTCGGCCTCATCGCGGAGCTCCTGCGCCGGACCCGCGGCCGCGAGACGAGCCTCGCGGCGCTCTATCTCTCGGGGACGCTGCCGCAGGGGCGGATCGGGATCGGCTGGCGCACCCTCCAGGGCGCGCTCGGAGAGGGACCGCCCGCCGGCGAGCCGCTCACCCTCACGGACGTGGACCGCGCGTTCGAGGCGGTGGCGGCGGAGCAGGGCCCGGGCTCGACGGAGCGCCGCGCCCGGGCGCTCCATCTCCTCGCCGCGCGGGCCGAACCGGGGGAGCGCCGCTTCCTGGCCGAGCTGATCCTGGGCGAGCTGCGGCAGGGCGCGCTCCAGGGGCTGGTGCTGGAGGCCGTGGCCAAGGCGGCCGGCGTGGCGCCGGCGACGGTACGCCAGGCCGCCATGTACTCGGGGGACGTGGGTCGCGTGGCGCGCGCCGCGCTCGAGGACGGCGCTTCCGCCCTGGCCGGCTTCACGCTGCAGCTTCTCTCGCCCGTGGCGCCGATGCTGGCCAGCCCGGCCGAAGACGTGGGCGCCGCCCTGGAGCGGCTCGGCCGGGCCGCGTTCGAATACAAGCTCGACGGCGCGCGCATCCAGCTGCACAAGGCGGGGGACGAGGTTCGCGTGTTCACGCGCAACCTGCAAGACGCCACCGACCGCGTGCCGGAGGTCGTGGAGTGGGTGCGCGCCCTGCCGACACGCGAGCTGGTGCTCGAGGGAGAGACCATCGCGCTGCGGCCGGACGGCCGGCCCCAGCCCTTCCAGGCCACGATGAGCCGCTTCGGCCGCTCGAAGAACGTCGGCGCCGCGCGTGCCGCTCTGCCCCTGTCGTCCTTCTTCTTCGACGTCCTGCTCCTCGAAGGCGAGGGACCCCTCGTCACCCTGCCGTACGGCGAGAGAGCGGAGCGGCTGGCGCGGGTCGTCCCGGCCGAGCGCCGGCTGCCCCGGGTGGTCACCGGCGACCTCGACGACGCCGAGCGGTTCCTGCGCCGGGCGCTCGAGGCCGGCCACGAGGGGCTCATGGCGAAGTCCCTCGCCGCGCCCTACGTCGCCGGCCAGCGCGGCTTCCACTGGCTCAAGCTGAAGTCGCCGCGCACGCTGGACCTCGTGATCCTGGCCGCCGAGTGGGGGAGCGGCCGGCGCCGGGGCTGGCTCTCCAACCTCCATCTCGGCGCACGCGACCCCGGGAGCGGAGCGTTCGTGATGCTCGGCAAGACGTTCAAGGGGCTGACGGACCAGATGCTGCGCTGGCAGACGGAGAAGCTGCTCTCGATCGAGACGGAGCGCGACCCCATGACCGTGTACGTGCGGCCCGAGGTGGTGGTGGAGATCGCCTTCAGCGACCTGCAGGAATCGCCTCGTTACCCGGCGGGACTCGCCCTCCGCTTCGCGCGCGTGAAGCGCTACCGGCCCGACAAGACCGCCGGCGAAGCCGATACGCTCCAGGCCGCCCAGGAGATCTTCCGCCAGCAGCGCGCCTGAACGGCGGGCCGACGCCTCAGCGGCGGGCGCCCCGGCCGCCGTCGAGCGCCCAGAGCGGGAAGGGGTTGATCGGCGTCCCCTCCCACCAGCGCTTGTCGTCGCCGAGCTTGAAGATGGTGAAGTGCAGGTGGGGCGCGTCCGGCGGAGAGTTGCCGCTCGTGCCCACGAAGCCGATGCGGTCGCCCCTGCGCAGTAGGCGGCCCTCCGCGAGGCCGGGCGCGTACGCCTCGAGGTGCGCGTAGTAGTAGCAGTAGGTGGCGGTCGGGTCGAACTGGTAGACGGTGTTTCCTCCCGCGGGGCCGACGAAGAGCTTCCGCACGGGCCCGTCGTCCACCGCCACGACCGGCGTCCCGCGCGGCGCGGGGATGTCGATCGCCTCGTGCACGCGATCGCCCCGTTTTTCGGCGAAGTTGTCCACGAGCCGGGACGGGTCGAACCCCACCACGGGGAACGCGAGGGAACGACGGGCCAGCGTCTCGACGTCGGAAAGCACGGGCGGCGGGCCGCCGAGGTTCGGCGGCCGGGTGAACAACGCCTCGAGATGGCCGTCCGTGCTCTCGCCCGGCTCGCGCGAGGGCGAGGGTGTCGGCTCGGGCGAGGCGGCGAAGAGCCGTGCTTCCGCCGTGGGAACGGCTGCGGGTTGGGCGGGCAAGGTCGTGCCGGGAGGCAGAGGCGGCTTGAGGCCGCCGGCCCACCAGAGCGCGCCGAACAGGGAGAAGGCGCCGGCCAGGAACCCGAGCAGGAACGTGCGCAGGCCGCGCAGGCGGCCTCCTACCTGCGGATGAGGACCGGCGTGCCCGCCGCCACCATTCCGGCCAGCTCGTCCGCGTCCCAGTTCGTGAGCCGGATGCAGCCGTTCGATTGCGTCTTGCCGATGGTCGAGGGCTCGGGCGTGCCGTGGATCCCGTAGTGCGGCTTCGAGAGGTCGATCCACACGACGCCGACCGGGTTGTTGGGCCCGGGCGGGATGCGCGCCTTGGCGTGGCTCTCGTCCGCATTCCAGAACAGGTCCGGGTTGTAGTTGAAGACGGG
Organism: Vicinamibacteria bacterium; assembly: GCA_035544515.1. Lineage (GTDB taxonomy): Bacteria > Acidobacteriota > Vicinamibacteria > Fen-336 > Fen-336 > DATKEG01. The sequence continues at coordinate 56,866 of DATKEG010000184.1, forward strand.
CAGACGCGAGACGCCGTTGATCTTCCAGTCCCCGAGCGGGAGCGGGTCGCGCTCGCTGCCCGCGGTGGCGGAGTAGACGGCGAGCGTGCGGCCCTGCGCGTCCAGCGCGGCGACCCACGGCCCGCTGCCGTCCACCACCACGCGCGCCGCCTTGCCGGGCGGATCGGTGTGCACGTTGGGGACGCGGATCCGCTCGCCGGCGCGCGTGAAGGTGGCCTGTGGATTGAGCGCGCGCAGGAGCGAGGGGCTGGCGTGGAACCGCTCTCCGAGCGCCTCGAGCGCCGAGGTGTAGTCGAGCGCCTTCAGCCTTGCCTTCCGCATCATGTCTTCGGGTATCTCCGGGGTGAACGGTCCGGCGAGGTCCTGCGCGGTGACCGTGTAGTCCACCAGGTGGGGGGAGGTATCCGCCTCCAGCCCTCCGCCGCGCTCGCGGCGGTGGCTCTCGAGCGCGCGGAGCGTGTTCTCGCCGTCCCGGCCGTCGATCTCGCCCGGCGAGAAGTGCACGCGGTCGAGCAGGACCTGGAGTCGCAGCGTCTTCTCCTCGGCGGGGACGCCGGACGTGCCCGGCGTCGCTGAGGCGGGAAGCGGCGATGGGCCCAACCCCGTATCGGGGGAGACCAGGGGCCCGCCCGCCACGCCGGGCGACGGAGCGGCATACGGCGAGAGCGCGTCGGGCGTGGGACTCGTGGCCGCCGGCGCCGGAGCTCCGGGCGCGACGGTGGGGACCGGCTCGGTGGCCGGACCCGCGCACGCGCCGATGAGCGCCAGCATGGAGGCGCAGGCGGAGAGAAGCACGGTGGAGCGAATGATCATGGCGGCTACGTTGCAAGCGGTGTGCCAGAGCCTCCCGGCATCGACCTTGCAAGAAGAGATCTGGGCCGGGTCGACCGACAGGGACGTCCCCGGGCCATCGTCGTCATCATCACGTCGCAATGGAGGGACTCATGATGCTTCGTCTGCCGATCGCGCTGGCCGCGGCCGTGGCGGTGGCCGCGCCCACCGCGGCGTTCGCCAAGGAGAAGGACAAGAACAAAGGAAAGGACAAGGACAAGCCAAAACACAGCCAGGACGCGCGGAGCAACGACCGCGACCGCGACCGCGACGACGACCGGGGCCGCGCCGGGAACAACGACCGCGACCGCGATCGCGACGACGACGACCGGGACCGCGCCGGGAACGGCCGCGTGACGATCTGCCACGTGCCGCCGGGCAACGCATCGGCGCGGCGCACGATGACCATCCCCGCTGCCGCCTGGGACGGGCATCGCGGTCACGGCGACCACCGCGGGGCTTGCGGCCACGACCGATCGGACGTCGGGGATGGCCTCCGGACGTTCGACAGCATGGACCGCAACAACGACGGCTTCATCTCGCGCAGCGAGTGGCCGCACGGCGCGGACGAGTTCAACCGGCGCGACCGGAACGACGACGGCCGGATCGGCCGCGCCGAGTTCGCCACGGCGCCGACCGATCGCGACTTCGACCGGATCGATCGCAACAACGACGGCTTCATCTCGCGCGCCGAATGGCCGCACGGCGCGGACGAGTTCAACCGGGTCGACCGCAACAACGACGGCCGGATCGGCCGCGTCGAGTTCGCCGCGCGCTGAGGGCGCTCCCGGCCGGGCCGCTCGGCGCGCGGCCCGGCCCTTTCGTGCTCTAATGGGCTCGACCTTCGGTGCGCCGCTCCGAGCCATTGCCAACGAATCACGTCGGCCAGCGCCTGCGCCGTCCAGATGCCGCCGACAAGGTCAGGGGCCGCGCTCTCTACGTCGAAGACCTGGCCCCGGCCGGGGCGCTGATCGCGGGCGTGCTGCGCTCCCCCCACCCGCACGCGCGCATCGCGCGCCTCGACACCAAGGCCGCGCGCGCCCGCGCCGGCGTCCACGCCGTCCTCACCGCCGCCGACATCCCGGGCCGCAACCTCATCCCCATGATCCAGGCGGACTGGCCGGTGCTGGCGGACGGCGAGGTGCGCCACGTGGGCGAGGCGGTGGCGCTCGTGGCCGCGGAGACGCCGCAGGCCGTGGCGGAGGCCCTGGCCGCGATCCGCGTCGACTACGAGCCGCGGCCGGCCCGGCTGGACATGGAAGAGGCGCTCGCCGCGGGCGAGGTGATGGCGCATTGGAAGGTGCGCCGGGGCGACGCGGCCGCCGCGCTCGCCGCGCCCGGGGTCGCCGTGGTGGACGGCACCTGGCGCACGCCCTACCAGGAGCACGCCTACATCGAGCCGAACGGGATGGTGGCGGCGCCCGACAGCATGGGCGGCGTCGTGGTGTGGGGCTCCATGCAGTGCCCGTTCTACGTGCAGAAGGCGGTGGCCTCGGCGCTGGGCTGCGAGCTGAGCCAGGCGCGCATCGTCCAGGCCGTCACCGGGGGCGGCTTCGGCGGCAAGGAGGACGCGCCCTCGGCCCCGGGGGCGCACGCCGCGCTCCTGGCCCGGGCCACCGGCCGCGCGGTGCGGCTCATCTTCACGCGCGAAGAGGACATGGCGGTGATGTCCAAGCGCCACCCCGGCCGCACGCGCGTGCGGCTGGGCGCGCGCGCGGACGGCACGCTGGTGGCGGCCGACGTGGACTACCTGCTCGACGGCGGCGCCTACGCGACGCTTTCGCCCGTGGTGCTCTTCCGCGGCGCCGTGCATGCCTGCGGCCCGTACCGTCTTCCGAACGCGAGCGTGGAGGCGCGCGTGGTGCGCACGCACACCGTGCCCTGCGGCGCCTTCCGCGGGTTCGGCGAGCCCCAGGTGGTGTTCGCGCTGGAGAGCGCCCTGGACGAGCTGGCGGAGCGGTTGGGCCTCGACCCGCTCGAGGTGCGCCGCCGCAACGCGCTGCGCGAGGGCGACGAGACGATCACCGGCCAGCGTCTCACGGCGAGCGTCGGGTTCACCGAGGTGCTCGACAAGGTCGCGTCCTCCGCGGACTGGGCCCGCAAGCGCGAGCTGTACGCGCGCGACACGGGAACGGTCCGGCGCGGCATCGGCCTGGCCGCCTGCTACTACGGCGTGGGCCTGGGCGCCCTGGGCAAGCACCTCAACCCGGCCGCCGCCAGCGTGGTCGTGGCGGCGGACGGCAGCGTGACCGTGGCGGTGGGCACGACCGAGATCGGCCAGGGCATGGTCACCGTGCTGTCGCAGATCGCGGCCGAAGCCCTGGGCTGCCCGATGGAGCTCGTCCGCGTGATGGAGGCGGACACGTCCCGCGTCCCGGACAGCGGTCCGACCGTGGCCAGCCGCACGACCGTCATGAGCGGCAACGCGATCCGCGACGCGGCCGCGAAGATCCGCGCGGCGATGGAGCCCGTGATCGCCGACGCCGGGCTTTCCTGGCGCGAGGCGGTCGCCCTCTGCGTGCGGAAGCAGGTCGGTCTCGCCGCGCACGGCTGGTCGGTGCCGCCCCCCACCACGTTCGACCTCGAGACCGGCCAGGGTGACGCCTACATCTGCTATTCGTTCTCCGCCAACGTGGTGGAGGTGGAAGTGGACGGGGAGACGGGCGAGACGCGCGTGCTGCGCGTGCACTCCGGACACGACGTGGGCCGCGTCATCAACCCCACCACGGGCGAGGGACAGGTGGAGGGCGGCGTCGTGCAGGGACTGGGCTACGCGCTGGTCGAGGAGCACGCGACCGAGGGCGGGCGCATCGTCAACGACCAGTTCTCGACCTACATCATCCCCACCGCGCCCGACACGCC
>DATKEG010000185.1:0-16946 GCA_035544515.1 Vicinamibacteria bacterium
GTCCACCAGCCCGGCGGCCAGCATGTAGGTCGGGATGCAGACGGAGAGCCCCACCCACAGCGACGCGATGTGGTAGGTGGACCAGGTGCGCTGGGCGACGGTCGTCGGCGCGAGGTCCCGGTTGCTGAGCGACGGGTCGCCGGGCGGCCCGGCCAGCTCGTAGAGGTCGCCGGGCGCGCGGCGCATGTTGGCCGCGATGACCGGGCCGAGCTCGAACGTGGCCCGAACGCGCTTGCCCGCGCCCGCGTCCATGCGCATGAGTCTGGCACAAGACGAGCCGGCCGCGGGTCCGGGCGATAATGGCCGGTCAGGTCTCCGACCCCTTGTCGAGGCGGGCCTTGATGAACACCGCGGCGTCGGCCTTGCCGATCCGGCCCGCGGCGATGCCCAGCACCAGCTCCGTCAGCTCGTCTTCGCCGCTTTCGAGTCGGCGATCGTTGAGCCAGATGAAGGCCAGCGCGGCCGCGAGGCCCGCGCGCTTGTTGCCGTCCACGAACGGATGGTTCTGCGCGAGGTGGAAGAGGCAGGCGGCGGCCATCTCGGCCAGTGAGGTGTGCAGGTAGATGCCGCCGAAGGACGCTTGCGGCATCGCCAGCGCGGAGCTCAGCAGGCCGAGGTCGCGCAGCCCGTGGCTCCCGCCGTAGCGTCGGATCTGATCGGCGTGGATGGACAGGACTTCGTCGAGCGTGAGGAAGATCGGCTCGTCCAACCTACTCGGAGAGCCGCTTGAAGACTCCCGCGTAGCGTGCGTGGATCTCCTCGAGCGCCGTACCCAGCTTCTCGGCCCGCTGCCGCTTTCGCACCGGCGTCACGACGATGACGTCGCCGTCGGTCGAGACCTCCACGACCGTTTCGGCGTCGATGCCGGCCGCCTCGAGCACCGGCCGGTCCAGCACGAGAGCCAGGCTGTTCCCGGTCTTCGTCAGACGCTTGCGCATGGTACGTACATAATAGTCCGACGGTACGTACGGGGCAACTCACACGTGTGTCCGGGGACGACGGGAGTGCAACGGCCGGGCTCAGGCCACCAGCGGCCGTCCCGGCTGGCGCTTCACGAACTGGCCCCGGCCGGGGCGGCCCTTCCACTGGCCGTGGTCCACGATCACGTCGCCGCGGGAGAGCACCAGGGCCGGGGCGCCCTTGATCGTCCGGCCTTCGTACGGGTTGTAGTCCACCCGCATGTGGAGTGACTTCGCGCCGAGGGTCGCCTCCTTCTCCGGGTCGAAGATGACGAGGTCACCGTCGGAGCCGACCGCGACCGTGCCCTTCTTCGGCCAGAGGCCGAACATCCGCGCCGGGTTCGTGGACACGATCTCCACGAACCGGTGCGCGTCGATCCGGCCCGTGCGCACGCCCTCCCACACCAGCATCAGGCGCGTCTCGATGCCGGGCGCGCCGTTGGGGATCTTGGAGAAGTCGTCTTTGCCCATCTGCTTCTGCGGAGGCTCGTTCATGCAGAACGGGCAGTGGTCGGTGGAGACGACCTGGAGATCATTTCTGGCCAGGCCCTTCCAGAGCACGTCCTGGTTCCACTTCTCGCGCAGGGGCGGAGACATGACGTATTTGGCCCCCTCGAACCCCGGCTTCTCGTAGTCGTCGTACGAGAGGAACAAGTACTGCGGGCAGGTTTCGGCGTACGCGGGCAGGCCCATGTCGCGGGCCTGCTTCACCTTCTCCAGCGCGTCCGCGCAGGACAGGTGGACGATGTAGATGGGCACGCCCGCCATCTCGGCGAGCGCGATCGCGCGGCCGGTGGCCTCGCCTTCGGCGCGGGTGGGACGAGTGAGCGCGTGGTACTTCGGCGCCGTCTGGCCCTTGCGCAGCGCCTCCTTGACCAGGGTGTCGATGACGCCGCCGTTCTCGGCGTGCATGCAGATGAGGCCGCCGTTCTCGCGCGTCTTGAGCAGCGCCCGGAAGATGGTGGCGTCGTCCACCATGAAGACGCCCGGGTAGGCCATGAAGAGCTTGAACGACGTGACGCCCTCGTGGCGCGTCATCCGGTCCATATCGCCCGAGACCTGGTCGGTCAGCTCGCGCACGATCATGTGGAAGGCGTAGTCGATGGCGGCCTTGCCCTCGGCCCGCTTCATCCAGCCCTCGAAGGCGGGGTAGAGGCCCTCGCCGAAGTTCTGGATGGCGAAGTCGATCAAGGTGGTGGTGCCGCCGTGGGCCGCGGCGATGGTGCCGCTCTCGAAGTCGTCGGCCGAGGTCGTCCCGCCGAACGGCATGTCGAGGTGGGTATGGACGTCGATGCCGCCCGGCATGACCAGCTTGCCCGAGGCGTCCACCACCACGTCGGCCGGCAAGTTGAGGCCCTGCCCGATCAGCGTGACCACGCCCTTGTCGATGTAGATGTCCGCGTCGTAGCGGTCGGAGGCCGTGACCACCGTGCCGTTCCTGACCAGCGTCGTGCTCACGTCAGGCCTTGGCCGCGGGCTCGGCGTAGCCTTCGTACGCCTCGTGGCCACCGTGGTAGTCGCTGTCCTCGGGGCGGCGGATCTGCGAATGCGCCACGATGCGGTCGCGGCGCAGGCCGCGGAAATCCTCGAGCCTCGACCAGCCGCGGTGGGCGTTTCGCTCCAGGAACTCGCTCATGCCGGCCAGGAGCCGCTTGACGACGTTGGGGCCCACGGCGTGGTCGAGCATGGCCGCCGTGCACACCTGCACGGTGCCGCAGCCGAGCAGGAAATAGTTGAGCGCCTGGCCGAAGTCCGAGATCCCGCCGATGCCGGAGAAGCTCTTCTCCGGGAAGGCGCGCGTCATCTGCGCCACCTTGGCCAGCGACAGCGGCAGGATCGCCGGGCCGCCCAGCCCGCCGCTCGACACGAGGCCGTCCACGTTCATCTCGAACTCGAGCGTCTCGGGATCGATCACGGGCAACGACGGGAACGTGTTCGACGAGACCACGGCGTCGCCGCCGCCGGTGAAGACCGCGCCCGCCTCCAGCACGATGTCGCTGGTGGCGGGCGTCAGCTTGGACCACACGGGAACGGTCGCGACCTCCTTGACCACCTGCGTGACGATCGAGCAGAGCTTCTGGTCCTTGCCGATGTTCGAGCCCATGTCCTCGCGGTCCATGTGCGGGCAGGACAGGTTCAGCTCCAGGGCGTCCACGCCCTGATCCTGGCAGGCGCGGGCCAGCGTCCGCCAGTGCTCGAGCTCCTTGTCGCTGCCGGAGCCGGCCATGATCGAGCAGACCAGGACCCGGTCGGGGAACGCCTTCTTGATCCGGCCCAGCCGCGGTACCCACCAATCGAGCGTCTTGTCCGAGATCAGCTCCCAGTTCCACGAGGCCTGCAGCACGCCGCCGCGTCCCTTGTTCATGGAAAGGGCGCCCGTCTCCGGGTAGTAGCGCAGGAACTTCGTCTTGGGACCGGCCACGTTGACCACCGGGTGCAGGCCGATCGTCTTCGTGACCACGCCGCCCCAACCCGCCTCGAAGGCCCGCACGATGTTGCTCTCCGACTCGGTCGGCGGCGCCGAGGAGAGCAGGAAGGGGTTCTCGAAGCCGATGCCCGTGAAGGTGGTGGAAAGGTCGAGGCTCATGCCCATCCTCCGGCGAGGGTCAGGCGCCAGACTAGCGCTTTTCGCCCGCCAGTTGAAGCGCCGGCGCGGACGGGCTTGACGCGGGTGCTTTCAGTATGATATTTAAGTGATATCACTCTGGAGGAGATCGATGATCCGGGAGAGAGTTTCGAGGTGGACAACGACGAGAACTACGTGCACGTGCAGAGCGAGGCCGCCCTGCGCAACCTCGCGACCCGCTATCCGTAAAGCTCCCACGACGACGCGCAGGTCTCGCTCCGCGGCAACACCGCCGCCGTCGCGCGCGACCTGAAGCAGGAGATCCAGGACCGGCTGACCAAGGCGGGCGTGGAGGTGATCGAGGCGCGCATCAGCCACCTGGCCTACGCGCCGGAGATCGCCTCGGCCATGCTGCGGCGGCAGCAGGCCGGCGCCATCGTGGCCGCCCGCGCCCGCATCGTGGAGGGCGCCGTGGGCATGGTGGAGATGGCGCTCGAGCACCTCTCGAAGAGCACGCAGGTGCGGCTCGACGAGGAGCGCAAGGCGGCCATGGTCAGCAACCTCCTGGTCGTACTTTGCGCCGACCGCGAGGCCCAGCCGGTCATCAACACCGGAACGATCTACCAATAGGCGAGTGGCGGACCGCAAGGCCTTCCTGCTCCGCGTCGACCCCGCCCTGCTGGAGGCCGTCCAGCGCTGGGCCAACGACGACCTGCGCAGCCTCAACGCGCAGATCGAGTTCCTGCTGCGCCGCTCGCTGCAGGAGTCGGGCCGGCTGCGCGAGCGGCCGGCCGGTCCTCCGGCACCCGAGCGCCGGAGGCGCTGAGGTCGTGCCGCCCGGCGGTCCCCGCGCTCGACCGCCGGGTTCCTTCCCCCTGTGATGCGCGGCACGTCCGTGGCGGCGCCGCCGGCGTAGAGTCGCGCCACGCTGCGCCGGAGGCAGGAGGGAAGCCATGAACGTCCATCCTCGCGCGACCGCGGTCGTCGTCGTGTGTCTCGGCTGGAACCTCTCCGCGGCCACGTCCTCCGCCGCCGAGCCCAACGTCGTCGTCCGATGGAACCAGGCCCTGCTGCAGTCGATTCGCAACACGGGCTTCGCTCCGATGTTCGCCGCCCGCGCTCTCGCGGTCGTGCACACCAGCATGTACGACGCCTGGGCCGCGTACGACGAGGTGGCGGTGGGGACCAGGCCGGACGGGCCGGCCCGCCAGCCTGCCGCCGCGCGCACGAGCGCCAACCGTGAGAAGGCCGTCAGCTTCGCCGCCTACCAGTCGCTGGTCGATCTCCGTGCGACCCAGAAGGCGGTCCTTTTCGACCCGCTCATGGCGGAGCTTGGCTTCGACCCGGCGGATACGAGCGCGGCCGCGATGGTTGGCCGGTCGGCGGCCGCCGCCGTGCAGGCGTTCCGGCATGCCGACGGGTCCAACCAGCTTGGCGATGCACCCGGCGGCACGCCCGGCGCCGCCTACTCGGACTACACCCACTATGCGCCGGTCAACGACGGCACGACCGTGGTGGACCCGAACCGCTGGCAGCCGCTGATCACGAACCCCGCGACCGGCGCCATGCAGGTGTTCCTGGCCCCGCACTGGGGTGGGGTGACGCCCTTCGCCCTGAGCCCGGCCTCCGAGTTCCGTCCACCCGAGCCTCCCCTCTTCCCGAACGGCCGGTATCGGAAGGAAGCCAACCAGGTCCTGCACCTCAGCGCGAGCCTGGACGACCGTCGGAAGGCGATCGCGGCGTATTGGGCCGACGGGCCCAACACGGAGACGCCGCCGGGGCACTGGAACCTCTTCGCCCAGTTCGTCTCGGAGCGCGATGGCCACGGCGTGGACGAGGACGTCAGGATGTTCTTCATCCTCGGGAACGCGCTTTTCGACGCCAGCGTCTCCGCCTGGGAGGGCAAGCGTCATTTCGACTTCGTGCGGCCGATCACTGCGATCCGTTACCTCTACGCCGGCCGGCCGGTCCGCGCGTGGGGAGGGCCCGGCCGCGGCACTCGCCTCATCGAGGGCGGCCAATTCCAGCCCTACATCGCCACGCCGCCGTTCGCCGAGTACGTCTCCGGCCACAGCACTTTCAGCGCGGCGTCCGCGGAGATCCTCGAGAGATTCACCGGGAGCGACGCCTTCGGCGCGTCGGTGATCATCGCGGCGGGCTCGTCACCGATAGAGGCCGGAGTGCCGGCGCACCCGTTGACCCTCTCCTGGCGGACGTTCTCGGAAGCCGCCGATGAGGCCGGCCTCTCGCGCCGGTACGGCGGCATCCACTTCGAGAGCGGCGACCTCGAGGGCCGCGCCCTGGGCCGTAACGTCGGCGTCCGCGCCTGGGAGAAGGCCCAGTCCTACTTCGACGGCTCCGCCCTGCCCTGAGGCAAGGGCAATCCATCACCGGCGCCCGGGCCGGACGCTCGCCCGGCCGCCTGGGGTGACGGAACCCCTATTACGCGCCGGCGGCGTCGGCCAGCGCCTTGTCGAGGAGCCCGGTGGCTTGCTCGGCATCCTCGACCGTGACGTTCAGGGCCGGGGAGATGCGCAGCACGTTGCCGTAGAGGCCGCCCTTGCCGATGATCAGGCCACGGTCCTTCGCCGCTTCCAGCACCGCGTTCGCGGCCTGCGGCGCGGGCTCCTTCGTCTGCCGGTCCTTCACCAGCTCCAGCCCCTGCATGAGGCCCATCCCCCGCACCTCGCCGATGGCCTGGTGTTTCCTCTGCAGGCCCTCGAGCCGTGCGCGGAAGTGCGCGCCCACCGTGGCCGCGTTGTCCAGGAGCCCGTCGGCCTCGATGGCGTCCACCACGGCCTTGCCCGCGGCCATGGTCACCGGGTTGCCGCCGAAGGTCGCGATGGTCAGCCCCTTGAAGGAGTCGGCCACCTCGGCGCGGGCGACGGTGGCGCCGATGGGGTGGCCGTTGCCGAGGCTCTTGGCCGCTACGATGAGGTCGGGCTTCACGCCGTATTGCTCGATGCCGAACCACTTGCCGCCGGTGCGGCCCCAGCCGGTCTGCACCTCGTCGGCGATGAAGAGCCCTTCGTGGCGCCGCACGATGTCGGCCACGATCCCGTGGTACTCCCGGGGGGGCGTGATGAAGCCGCCCACGCCCATGATCGGCTCCGCGATGAAGGCGGCCGGCCGTCCGCTGGTGGTGGTCTTGATCACGTCCTCCACGTCCTCGGCGCAGGCCGTGCCGCAGCTCTCGGGCTCGAGCCCCAGCGGGCAGCGATAGCAATACGGCGCGCGCGCATGGCGCACCGCCGGGTCCTGCACGCCGCCCAGCCGCCACGGCCCGTGCGCGGTGAGCGACATGGAGAGCATGCTGCGGCCGTGATAGCCGTGGCGCAGCGCGACGATCTCCGTGCGCTGGGTGTGGACGCGCGCGGTGACCACCGCGGTCTCGATGGCCTCCGTGCCGCTGTTCGTGAAGAAGCACTTGGCGGGCTTCTCTCCGGGGAAGATCGCGGCCAGCTTCTCGGCCAGCTCGACGATGGGGACGGTGGGGAAGAGCGTCGAGACGTGCTGGAGCGTGCGGGCCTGCTTCTCGATGGCGGCCACCACCCGGGCGTCGCAGTGGCCGAGGCCGACGGTCACGATCCCGCCGAAGAAGTCGAGGTAGCGCCTGCCGTCCGCGTCGAAGAGCCACTTTCCCTCGCCGCGCACGAACGGCAGCGGCTCCTTGTAATAGGTGGTGAGCCCGTAAAGGTACTTCCGGTACTTGTCCACGATCTCGGCGCGGTCCACGCTCACTCCTTTCGCGGAAACTCCAGCTTCACCACCCGGCCGGCCCGCTCCACGCCGCACTCCACCAGGCTGGTGTAGCTCAGCACGCACAGGAGGCGCCGCGTGCCGGTGAGCGTGACGCCGCGAAGGTCCAGGCTCCGGGCCAGGACGAGGACGTTCTTCGCGGGAAGGGTGAGCAGGAGGTCGCGGTGCGGCGGCTCGGGCCGGATCGCGTCCCGGCGTCCCCCGGGCCAGGACAGTCGCAGGCGGGTCACGTCGGGAATCTCCGCGGGACCCGACGTGCCCTCGGCCGGACGGTGGGGCCTCATCCGGTGCTCCAGCTCGAGCACGAGCCCCGCGGTGTCCAGACGCTTCCGGGCGGCCAAAAGCTCGCGCGTCTCCCGGCGGCTCGTCGCGCCCAGCGCCTGCGACGACCCGGCGGGCCAGGCCAGGTACTCGTACGAGAGCGACCAGTCGCGTAAAGGGAGGCTGGTGCCGTCGGCCAGATGAACGACCACGGGCAGCTCCCCGGCACCGCCGTCAACGGGCGTTGCCGCCACCTGAAGCGCCAGCAGGAGGATGGCGAGGGCGCTCACCGCCAGGAAGGGATCTTCCCTCCCCCTTGCCGCCCGGTGTAGTCCACGTAGACCGTCTTGATCTCGCTGTAGAACTCGATGGCGGTGGTGCCCTGCTCCCGCGGGCCCACGCCCGTCGCCTTCGTCCCCCCGAACGGGAGCTGCGCTTCGCCGCCCGGCGTGCCGTTGTTGATGTGGACGATGCCGGCCTCGATGTCGTCCACGAACCGGTACGCGTGGTTGGCGTCGCTGGTGAAGATGGAGGCGGCGAGGCCGAACTCCACGCGGTTGGCCGCCTCCACGGCCTCCTCGTAGCCGTTCACGCGGATGACCGAGACGACCGGGCCGAAGATCTCGTCCTGCGCGATCTGGTGCGACGTGGTCACGTGGTCGAAGACCGTCGGCTCCACGAAGTAGCCGTGGGCCAGCGCGCCGTCGCTCAGCGCCCGGCCGCCACAGACGAGCTCCGCCCCTTCCTTCTTGCCGATCTCCACGTAGCGGAGGTCGGTGTCCAGCTGCAACCTGTCCACGGCCGGTCCCATGTCCACCCCGGCCTCCGCGCCGCCGCCCACCCGGACCTTGCGGGCGCGCGCCACCAGGGCCTCCACGAAACGCTCGGCGATGGCCTCCTCGACCACCACGCGCGAGGTGGCGGTGCAGCGCTGGCCGGTGGAGCCGAAGGCGCCCAGGGCGGTGGACTCCACGGCCAGGTCCAGGTCCGCGTCCGCCATGACCACGACCGGGTTCTTGCCGCCCATCTCGCACTGCACGCGGATCATGCGCCGGGCGCCGCGGCCGTAGATCTCGGCTCCGACTTCGTTGCTGCCCGTGAAGGAGACCGCGCGCACGTCGGGATGGTCCACCATGGCGTTCCCCACCGTGCCGCCCGATCCCAGGACCAGGTTGAGCACGCCCGGCGGCAGGCCGGCGCGCTCGAAGAGCGACACCAGCGCGGAGCCCGTCTCCGGCGTGAGCGTGGCGGGCTTGAACACGACCGTGTTCCCGCATACCAGCGCGGGCGCGATCTTCCACACCGGGATCGCGATCGGGAAGTTCCAGGGCGTCACGCAGGCCACCACCCCCAGGGGCTGGCGCACGGTGTAGGCGAAGTTGCGCGGCAGCTCGGAAGGCACGGTGGCCCCGCCCAGCCGCCGGCCCTCGCCCGCGGTGAACTCCAGGATGTTGATCGCGCGCTGGATCTCGCCCAGCGACTCCTTGACCGTCTTGCCTTCCTCGCGCGTGAGCAGTCGCGCGAGGTCCTCCTTCTCCGCGTCGAGCAGCGCCATGGCCTTGAAGAGGACCGCGCCGCGGCGCGGGGCCGGGGTGTCCCGCCAGCCGGGGAAGGCGGCCTGCGCCGCGGCCACGGCCGCCCGCGCCTGCTCGGGGCGGGACAGCGGCACGTGACCCAGCACGTCGCGCGTGTCGGCGGGGTTGAGGTTGGGCACCGTCTTGTCGGCCTCCGCCTCCACCCACTGGCCGGCGATGAAGTTGCGGTAGGTGCGAAGCGCGATCCCGCCCGCGGCGGGGGGGGCGCTCACGGCTGCACCAGGGGACCGTAGGCGTCGGGCCGGCGGTCGCGATAGAACTGCCACACGGAGCGCACCTCCTCGATCAGGTCGAGGTTGAGGTCCGCCACCACCACCGCGTCCTCGTCGCGCGGCGCCTCGGCCAGGATCTTCCCGCGCGGGTCGCAGAAGTAGCTCTGGCCGTAGAACTCGCCGATGTTCCAGGGCGCTTCGTGGCCCACGCGGTTGATGGCGCCCACGAAGTAGCCGTTGGCCACGGCGTGCGCGGGCTGCTCCAGCTTCCACAGGTATTCGGAGAGACCGGCCACGGTAGCGGAGGGGTTGAAGACGATCTCCGCGCCCGCCAGCCCCAGGGCGCGCGCGCCCTCGGGAAAGTGCCGGTCGTAGCAGATGTAGACGCCCACCTTGGCGAACGCCGTCTCGAACACCGGGTAGCCGAGGTTGCCGGGGCGGAAATAGAACTTCTCCCAGAAGCCGGGCTTGCAGTGCGGGATGTGCGTCTTGCGGTATTTGCCCAGGTATTTGCCGTCGGCGTCGATCACGGCCGCGGTGTTGTAGTACACGCCGGGCTGGTCCTCCTCGTAGACGGGGACGACCAGGACCATCCCGTGCTTTTTCGCCATCTTCTGCATGAGCGACACGGTAGGCCCGCCGGGAACGCGCTCGGTGAGGTGGTACCACCTCGTCTCCTGCTCGGCGCAGAAATACGGACCGTAGAACAGCTCCTGGAAGCAGAGCACCCGGACCTTCTTCTTCGCGGCCTGCTCGAGCAGCTTGAGGTGCTTCTCGACCATCGCCTTCTTGATGGCGGGGAGGGCGGAGTCCGGACTCTTCACGTTCCGGGCCTGGATCAGGCCACAGCGCACGACGCGCGGCATGCCACGCCTCCTTGGGTAAGCCTCGATTATGCCACCGGGGCCGCGGCGGCGCCCCGCTCAGCGGCGCCGGAGCCGGGCCGCGGGTGCCGAGCAAGCGCGCGCCGGCGGCCCGCGTGACCGTTCGCATTATCATCCCGGCCATGCGCGAAGGCCGCCTCGTCCGGGCCATCGGGCGCTTCGACCTGACCGCGCTCACGGTCAACGGCGTGATCGGCAGCTCCATCTTCGGGATGCCCGCCGTGCTGGCCGCGCTCACCGGGGCCTGGAGCCCGCTGGCCGTCCTCCTCGGGGCGGCCGGCATCCTGTCCATCGTGCTCTGCCACGCGGAGGTGGCGAGCCGGTTCCGCGAGCCGGGCGGGACCTACCTCTACGCGCGCGTGGCCTTCGGCGGCTTCGTGGGTTTCCAGGCCGGCTGGCTGGGTTTCTGGATCCGCGTGACCTCCATGGGCGCGAACCTCAACGTGTTCGTGAGCTACCTGGCCGAGCTGGCGCCGGCCGTTGCGTCGCCGCCCGGCCGCGTCCTGGCCATGGTCGTGGTGACGGCGCTGGTCACGGCCGTCAACGTGCGCGGCGTCCGCCAGAGCGCGCGCACGGTGGACCTCTTCGCGGTGGCCAAGGTGGCGCCCCTGGTGGGCCTGGTGCTCCTCGGCGTCTGGCGCATCCGGCCGGAGGTCCTGGCCACGCAGGCCGTGGCCTCACCGGACTGGACGCAGGCCGTGCTGTTGCTCGTGTTCGCCTACGGGGGCTTCGAGGCAGCGCTGATCCCGGCCGGCGAGGTGCGCGACCCGCGCCGCGACGCGGCCTTCTCGCTCCTGGTCGCGCTGGCCATCGTCACCGCCGTGTACATGCTGGTGCAGCTGGCGGTGGTAGGCCTCGTGCCGCACGCGGCCGGTGCGCGCGCGGCCGTGGCCGCGGCCTACGGCGTGCTGCTCGGCACCGCCGGCCTCACGCTGGCCAGTCTGGCCGCCATGGTCTCCACGTACGGCTGGACGCTGGGGTCCGTCCTCACCAGCCCGCGCATCGTCTACTCCATGGCCGAGCGCGGGGACCTGCCGGCCTGGCTGGCGCACGTGCACCCGCGCTTCCGCACGCCGGACCTCGCCATCTTCACCTACGCCGGGGCCGGCCTCCTCTTCGGCTGGTCCGGCGGCTTCGCCGCCAACGCCACCCTGTCCGCGATCGTCCGCCTGGTCACCTACGGGCTCGTCTGCGCGGCCCTGGTGGCCCTGCGCCGCCGGCCGGACGTCGAACCGGCCGCGTTCCGGCTGCGCGCGGGCTGGCCCGTGGCCGCGCTCGGGCTGTCGTTCTGCGGGTGGCTCGTGGCCACGCGCACGTTCGCGCAGGCCTGGATCCTGTTCGCGCTCATCGCCCTGGGCGCGGCGCTCTGGGGGGCGGCCGGGCGAGGGCGGGGACCGGGCCGGGCGGCCAAGGGTTGAACCCGGGCGTTCGCGGCGCGACAATGGCGCCGCGGATGAAGCTGCCCGGCTTCCGGGACGTCGAAAACGAGGTCGGCAAGGTCCTGCGCGAGCAGGGCGGCCTGGGCGCACTGGTCCTCGACTTCATGTCGCTGGGCCGCGTGGAGCGCGCCTTCGGCGAGGCCGCCTACCATGCCCTGCACGCCCACATCGAGGCGCTCATCGCGGAGCTGAAGGGCAGCGTCCGCGACGGGGACGTCATCACCCGCGACGAGCGACACGCCGACCGCTACGTGGTGTTCCTCGGGCACCGCCGCGACCCCTCCCTCCCCTTCAACGTCGCCGACCTGCGCCGGCTGGCCGAGCGCGTGGAGGCCCAGCTCGGGCCGCGCGTGGCCCGGCTCATCCTGCCCTACCTCAGGGAGAAGGACGCGGTGGACGTGGGCTACGGGTTCCTGCTCCACAACCCGGTCGAGAGCCTGGACCGCCAGGTGGACCGGCTCCTCGAAGACTGCGCGGACTCGGCCGGGCTGCGCCGCCGCCTGCGCGAGCGCGACGAGCGCGAGACGCTGGTGGAGATCATCTTCAACCGGAAGATGTGGACGGCCTTCCAGCCCATCGTGGAGATGGCCTCCGCGCGGCCCATGGGCTACGAGGGGCTCTCGCGCGGTCCGCGCGGCACCGAGCTGGAGACGGCGGGCGCCCTGTTCGGCGCCGCACACCGCCACGACGAGAGCGACGAGCTCGAGCGCGCGTGCCGGCGGCAGATCTTCAAGGACTGGCAGGCGTTCGGCACGCCCGGGCGGCTGTTCATCAACACCGTCCCCGCCACCGTGCGCGACCCGAGCTTCCTCGGCCGCGGCGTCCTCGACTACCTCGGTCCGAGCGTCTCGCCGCAGATGGTGACGCTCGAGATCACCGAGAAGCACGTGATCGAGAACCTCAACCTCTACCGCGAGGCCATGCACTCGTTCCTGGACCTCGGGTTCTCGTTCGCGATCGACGACGTGGGCGCGGGCTACTCGGGGCTGGAGACCATGGCCAACCTGGGCGCCAGCTACTTCAAGATCGACATGGCGCTCGTCCGCGACGTGCACCAGAAGCGGGTGAGCCAGCAGGTGGTGAAGGCCATCCTCGACATGGGCACCGGGGTGGGCGCCATCGTGATCGCGGAGGGCATCGAGACGGTCGAGGAGGCCGACGCGCTCCAGGCGCTGGGCGTTCGCTACGCGCAGGGCTACTTCTTCGGAAGGCCGCAGGACCCCTACGCGGCCGCCGCGCCGCAGGCGACGCGCACCGCCTCCTGATCGTCGCCCTCGCGGCCTACACCCTCGGCGTGTTCTGGAACGGCTCCCCTGAGCGCGCTCTCAGGTCGGACGGCCCGCGCGCAGCAGGTCGGTGGCAGCGTCCCTCTCCTGCGGCCGGGCCAGGTGGAATCCCTGCGCGGCGCCGCACCCGAGCTGCCGCAGCCTCTCGAGCTGTGCCGCGGTCTCCACGCCCGTGCCCACGGCCTCCAGCTTCAGGCTGCGCGCGAGTGCCACGGCGGAGCGCACGACGGGGGCGTCGGCGCGCGGATCCGTTCGCGCCGGCACGAAGCTGCGGTCGATCTTCAGGCCGCGCAGCGCGAAGCGGTGAAGCGCGCCCAGGGAGGAATAACCGGTGCCGAACCGGTCGAGGACGATACGGATGCCCAGCGCGGCCAGCGCCCGCACCACCCCCGCCGCGCGGTCGACGTCTTCGGTCAGCGAGGATTCCGTCAGCTCCAGCTCCAGGGCGCCCGCGGGTGCGCCGGCGTCCCGCAGCGATTCCTCGACCTGGCGCACGAGGTCCGGGTGGGCGAACTCCCGGCCGGAAAGGTTCACGCTCACCCGCACGTCGTCCGCCAGGCCGGCGACCTGCCAGGCCCGCAGCTGGCGGCAGGCTTCGCCCAGCGCCCACCGCCCCAGCGGCACGATGAGGCCGGTTTCCTCGGCGAGTGGCAGGAACGCCTCGGGCGGCAGCAGCCCACGCTCGGGATGCGCCCAGCGCGCGAGCGCTTCCAGGGTCACGATGCGTCCGGAGGAAAGGGAGACCACGGGCTGGTAGTGCAGCCGCAGCTCGTCCCGGTCGAGCGCGCGGGCGAGGTCGCCCTCGAGCCGCAGAAGGTGCGCGGCGCGCTCCTGCATGGACCGGTCGAACACCTGCTGGCGGCCGGGGCCCTGGGCCTTGGCGCGATACATGGCCACGTCCGCGTCGCGCAGCATGTCCGAGGCCTGTTCGTAGTGCCTTGGCCCGAGGGTGAGGCCGATGCTGGCGGTGGTGAGCACGTCGCGGCCTTCGAACGCGAACGGCGCGCGCAGGTCGGAGAGGATGCGTGAGGCCGCGCGCGAGGCGTCGGCCGGGCCCTCCACCTCCTCCAGCAGGAAGGCGAACTCGTCACCGCCGAGCCGCGCCACCGTGTCCACGCCGCGCAGGCAGGCTTGCAGCCGCCGCGCGAGCGCGCGCAGCAGCTCGTCGCCGGCGGCGTGGCCGCGGGTGTCGTTGACGGCCTTGAGGCGGTCGAGGTCGAGGAACAGCACCGCGAACAGCTTGTCCGGCCGGCGCCGAGCCCGCTCCAGCGCCTGCGCCAGCCGGTCCATGAAGAGCGCGCGGTTGGGCAGGCCGGTCAGGGGATCGTGCAGCGCGTCGTGCTGGAGGCGCTCCTCGACCCGCTTGCGCTCCGTGACCTCGTGCAGGCTTCCGGCCACGCCCGTCACCGCTCCCCCCTCGTCGCGCGTCGGCGCGAAGGTCCCCGTCACCCAGCGCACGTGACCGGTGACGGGATGCTGGTACCTGACGTCCGGCAGCTGGACGACCTCGCCCGCGAGGGCGCGATCGAGCAGGCCGTCGAGTCCCTGGGCGCGCAGTTGCGGAAACGCGTCGATCACCCCTCGGCCGAGCACCTCGGCCGCGGGCCGCCCCGAGACCTCTGCGAGCCAGGCGTTCCAGGCCTGGCAGCGCAGGTCACGGTCGCAGGCCAGCACGCCGCCCGGAAGACCGGCGAGAAGGCCGCGAACGCGTGGCGGAGCGGGCCCCACGGCCGCGCGTCCGCCGTTCCCCCGGGTCGTGGCCATCAAGAACAGCTTTTCACGACCGGACGGACGCGGCAAGGCCGTACGACGAACAGGGGCGCGAGGCCGCGGGCCCGGCGGCCCGGACGATCAGGAGGTGACGGAAGCCCCGCCGGGCGGGCGCGCCGCGGGGTCGGGCGGTCCGACCTTGATCCCGTGCTCCTTCTCGAGCCGGGCCAGGGCGGCGATGCGCACGGGGCGACGCACGTCGTGGTCGTCGGGGCGGTAACCGGGACCGTATTCGGCCAGCTTGCCCCGGTCCATCAGCCGGTCGCGGTCGATGATCAGCTCCGCGCGGCTGGTGCCGACGAGGTCGTTCTCGCGGCTCATGAAGATGGCTTCCTCCGGGCAGGCATCCACGCAGAAGCCGCAGTAGACGCAGCGCAGGAGGTCGATCTCGAACCGCGTCGGGTACTTCTCGATGCGGCTCTCCGGACGCTCGCCGGCCTCGATGTAGATGCACTCGGCCGGACAGACGGTCGCGCACATGTAGCAGGCCACGCACTTGGGCGAGCCGTCCATGCGCTGCGTGAGGAGGTGGATGCCGCGGTAGCGCCCCGACGTCCGGCGCTTCTCCTCGGGGAACTGGATGGTGGACGCCCTGCCTCCGAACAGGGTGGCCAGCATGTTCTTGAGGGTGATCCACAGGCCGACGGCGATCGGGTAGATCCCCGGCCTCGTCTCCCGGCTCACGGTCACGACTTTAACCGCCATCTTCCCCCTACGGTCTCCGCGGATCTCTGCGTTGGATCCGTCTGGTCAGGCCCGCGCTTCCTGCGTCGCCACCTCGTCCGGCGAGTCCAGCGCCCGGCCGCCCGGACCGACCGTCTTGTGGTCCAGCCCGGCGTACCCGGGTACGGCCTGCGCCAGCCGGACGAACACCTCGCGCGCCGAGGTCACGCCCAAAGGCGCGCCCAGCGCGCGAAGCACGCCCTCGGCCAGCTCCCAGCGCGGCGCGGCCGCGCCCGGCGGGGGCACGGCGCGGCGGAGGCGCTGCACCCGCCGCTGGTAGTTCGTGAACGTGCCGTCCACCTCGGCCCACGCCGCGGCCGGCAGCACGACGTGCGCCACCTGGAGCTCGGGGATCTCGTGCGTGGCCATGACCGCGATGAACGGGACGCGGGCCAGCGCCTCTTTCGCCTCCGGCAGCTGGAGCAGCTCCGGGCCCTGGAGCACGAGCGCCTGCACCTGGCCGGCCGCGCAGGCCAACACGATGCGGCCGACGCCGTCTCGGCCCAGGCCCTGATCCAGGCAGCCCTGCGTGTTCGGGTTGCGGTCGGCGCGCAGCAGCACCTCGTCCACGCGCTGGCGAACCTTGTCCTGGGGATCGCCGACCCGGAAGTCCAGGAGGCCGCCGGCCTTTTCCGCCAGCGTCCGGAAGGCGAAGACGTCTTCGTTCGTGCCCTGCGGGCTGGCCAGGAAGGCGCAGGCCCGCGCCCCCGCCTCGGCCAGGCGACTGGCCACGAGGTCCAGGGCCGAGCTGACGGTCGTCTCCTGCCCGCCCTTCTCGTCCCGCACGCGCGCCGCCGCCACCCGCGTGTCGATCGAGATCTCCTTGTACTCGCGCCGGCCGAGGTCGCACATCCACGACCGGTTGACGTCCACGTTCCGGCGGGGACGCAGGCGGTGGGCCTCGCCGTCGCGATGGTCCACGAAGACGTTGCAGCCGGTGGAGCAGCCCGGGCACACGGAGTCGGTCGCCTCCAGGAACCACACCCGCATCTTGAAGCGGAAGTCGCGGGAGAGCAGCGCGCCCACCGGGCACACGTCGGCCAGGTTGCCCGCGTAGTCGTGGGTGATGGGCCGGTCGTCGTAGCTCGCGATCGCGGTGTGGTCGCCCCGGTTGACGAACTCCAGGCTGTTCGTGCCCGTGACGTCGCGCTCGAAGCGCAGGCAGCGCGAGCAGAGCACGCAGCGCTCGGCGTCGAGCATGATGGGCCCGAGGTCCACCACCTTGCGCTTGGCCACCTTCTCCTCGACCTCCACCTTCGCCTCGTGCAGGCCGTGCTCCATGTAGTTGTCCTGCAGGTAGCACTCGCCGGCCTGGTCGCAGACGGGGCAGTCGATGGGGTGGTTGATGAGCAGGAACTCGAGCGTCGTGCGGTGCGCCTGCCGCGCGTTCTCGCTGTCCGTCCTCACCACCATGCCGTCCGCGACCATGGTGTTGCAGGCGATCTGCAGCTTGGGCGCCTTCTCGATCTCGACCAGGCACATGCGGCAGTTG
>DATKEG010000186.1:0-6033 GCA_035544515.1 Vicinamibacteria bacterium
GGGCACCATGCAGGCCGGGGAGCTGGCCCAGATCGAGACCCGCGCGGTGAGCGCCAAGGACAAGCACTGCGGCAACGAGGACGTCTACTACCCGCCGCTGACCGCGACGACGCAGGCGCTGCCGGCCGTAGCGATCGTCGACCAATGGCGCGGCGAAGGCCTGGGCGTGTCCTGGACGACGCACGACAAGCGCAACGCGTTCGTCGGCACCTTCTCGCGGTAATCGCAGGCTCCGCCCGGGAATGGAACGCCTTCGCCGACGCTATACGGCCGTCCTGATCTGTGCGCTGGCCCTGATCGTCGCGCCGGGGCCGGCCGCTCTCGCGGCCGCCGGGGTCGAGACGACGGGCGCCTTTGCCGGCACGGCTCCCGACTGGGTGAAGACGGCGCTGGAGCCCGCGGGCTACTGCATCACGCTCTCGGACGGGACCGTGGCCCACGAGGTCTGGCTCCGCAGGGACTTCCCCGGCCTGGAGACAGGCGCCCTGTTCGGCGTCATCACGTTCCCCAGGGACGGCCAGGACTTCCGCGGCCAGAACGTGAAGGCGGGCAGCTACACGCTGCGCTACGCGAAGATTCCCGAGGACGGCGACCACATGGGCGCCTCCCCCACCCCCACGTTCCTGCTGCTCACTCCGATCGCCGAGGACGTGGAGCCGGGTGACGACCTGACGTTCAAGGAAGTCTCCAGGATGAGCGCCAAGACGAGCGGCACGAACCACCCCGCGCCCATGAACCTGGCGGACACGTCCGCGCAGAAGGAGTTCCCCGCCGTGGCCGGCAACAGCATGGGCCACGAGGTCTTCTTCCTGAAGGTGAAGACCAAGGCCGGCGCGGAGCTGCCGATCGGGCTCGTGGTGAAGGGGCGGACCGAGCACGAGTAGTGGGAGTGATCAAGGCCCGTTAGGGTGGGTCGGCTAAAGGATCACTTCAGCCAACTCGTTCCGGAACGAGTTGGTGTGCCACGAGCTCGCGATCGATCACGAACGATCGCCGTCGAGTGTGCGGCGGACGTGATCGCGCTCAATTTCACCCTGGGATCGGAATTCCTCCGCAAGCGGCCTCCAATAAATCGCGTGCGACCCGTTGCGGGCCTCCGCCGACCGATCTACACTGGCTGAGAACCGTGTCCGGGCTGCCTCATCCGTGGCTCACGACCAAGGACAGGAGGCCTCCATGCGCAGCTCGGTTTCCCAGGCTTTGTTTTTCGCCGGCGCCCTGACCGTGGCCGCGGGGGCTGGCGCCTTTCGGCCGGCCCTCGCCGACCATCAGCCCTCCAGCGAGATCGCCGATCCCTTCGAGATCGGGGTGAAGGAGGTCGCCGCCGGCCTCACCTCCCCCGTGACGATCGTGTCCGCGTTCGACGGAAGCGGGCGCCTGTTCGTCGTCGACCAGGTCGGGCTGGTGCGCGTCCTGACGCCGGGAGGGGCGCTCCTGCCCGAGCCCTTCCTGGACCTGCGCGCCAAGCTCGTGCCGCTCAACCCGTTCTTCGACGAACGGGGACTGCTGGGGCTGGCCTTCCACCCGGATTACCACGTGAACGGCCGCTTCTTCGTCTACTACAGCGCTCCGCTGCGGGCCGGGGCCCCGGCCGGCTTCAACCACAGCGCCACGTTCGCCGAGTACCGGATCTCGGCGGACCCCGACCGCGGCGATCCCGCCTCGGAGCGGATTTTCCTGCAGGTCGACGAGCCGCAGTCCAACCACAACGGCGGCACGA
This sequence comes from Vicinamibacteria bacterium, assembly GCA_035544515.1. Lineage (GTDB taxonomy): Bacteria > Acidobacteriota > Vicinamibacteria > Fen-336 > Fen-336 > DATKEG01. Next base: position 1,721 of record DATKEG010000186.1, read on the forward strand.
TCGCCTTCGGCCCCGACGGGTTCCTCTACGTCTCGCTGGGTGACGGCGGAGGCGCGAACGACGTGGGCCTGGGTCACGTCGACGACTGGTATGCCGACAACGGCGGCGGGAACGGACAGGACGTCGAGCAGAACCTCCTCGGCAACATCCTCCGCCTCGACGTGGACGCCGGCTCCCCGTACGGCATCCCGCCGGACAATCCCTTCACGGCCACGCCGGGGTGCGCGGACGGCTGTGACGAGATCTACGCCTACGGCTTCCGCAACCCCTACCGCTTCTCCTTCGACATGGCCACCGGCGACCTGCTGGTGGGCGACGCCGGCCAGGGCCTCTACGAGGAAGTGAGCCTCGTCGAGAAGGGCGGCAACTACGGGTGGAACGTGAAAGAGGGGGCGCACTGCTTCGACGCCGAGAACAACCGCGTCTCGCCCCCGGACTGCCCGGACGAGGTCCTCTCCGGCGTGCGCGCGGGCGATCTGCTGGTCGATCCGGTCATCGAATACCGCAACGCCAACCATCCCCAGGGCGGGCTGGGGGTGGCGGTGGTGGGAGGCGCCGTCTACCGGGGACGCATCCTGCCGCAGCTGCGCGGGCGGTACGTCTTCGGCGACTGGAGCACCTCGTTCGGCGGGCCGCCCAACGGAACGCTGTTCGCCGCCACGCCGCGCAAGCAGACGTTCTGGCGGATCCAGGAGCTGAAGATCGCCAACCGCCCGAACGGACGGCTGAACCATCGGGTGCTCGGGTTCGGACAGGATCCCGACGGCGAGGTCTACGTGGGCACCAGCGACAACATTGGCCCCAGCGGGAGCACGGGCCGGGTGTTCCAGCTCATCCGGCCCAGCGGCAGGTGACCGGCGCGTAGTCCGCGCGGGCGGCCGCGGCGAGGGCGCCAGGCGCACCTCGCCGCCCCGCCCGCGCGGAAAGCGCCTTCGGGATGCCGCCGGGCCGCCCGCAGGCGGTTGCGCTTCCGGAGCTATACTGACCGCCTCCGGAGAGCGCATGGACCATCGGACGTTGAGGCGCGTCGTGGCCGGCTCGGCCGTCCTCATCACCGTCGGTACGGTGGGCGTGTACACGGCCCGGCCCGCGCCGGCGGTGGACTTCGCCCGCGACGTGGCGCCGATCCTGGAGCGCTCCTGCGTCCGCTGCCACAAGCCGGCCAAGGTCGAGGGCGGGTTGCTGATGTCGTCGCGCGACGCGCTCCTGCGCGGCGGAGAATCGGGGCCGGCGATCGTCCCGGGACAGGCGGCGCGCAGCCTGCTGTTCACGCGGCTGATCGACACCGACGACCAGACGCGCATGCCGCCGCTACCGTCGGGTCCGCTGGACGAGGCCGACATCGGCACCATCCGGGCCTGGATCGACCAGGGTGCGCCCTGGCCCGGCGCCGAGAGCGGCGCCACGGCGTCGAGCCCGGAGTTCACACCCGTGCACGACCTCTTCCAGAGCCGCTGCGTGCGCTGCCACGGCCCGGACCGGCAGGAGAACGGCCTCCGGCTCGACACCCGTCACGGAACGCTGCGGGGCGCCGAGGGCGGACCCGTGGTCGTGCCGGGCAAGAGCGGCGACAGCGCGCTGCTCAAGCGGCTGGTCGGCCAGATCGAGCCGCGGATGCCGTACGAGGACGCCCCGCTCGATCCGGCCCAGATCGCGCTCGTGCGCTCCTGGATCGACGCGGGCGCGCCCGGGCCCGACGACCAGGCGGCAGAGGCCACGACGAAGAGGCACTGGGCCTACCTCGAGCCGGTCCGTCCGGCGCCGCCTTCCGTCAAACGGAAGACATGGGTCCGCAACCCCATCGACGCGTTCGTGCTGGCGCGGCTCGAGTCGGAGGGGCTCACGCCGTCCCCCGCCGCGCCGAAGGAAGCGTTGCTGCGCCGCGTGATGCTCGACCTCACCGGCCTGCCGCCCACGCTGGAGGAGGTAGACGCGTTGCTGGCCGACGAGTCGCCCGACGCCTACGAGAGGGTCGTGGACCGCCTGCTCGCCTCGCCGCACTACGGCGAGCGCTGGGCACGGCCCTGGCTCGACCTCGCGCGCTACGCGGACACGCACGGCTACGAGAAGGACAATCGGCGGACCGCCTGGAAGTGGCGCGACTGGGTGATCGCGGCGTTCAACGCGGACATGCCGTTCCGGCAGTTCACCATCGAGCAGATGGCGGGCGACATGCTGAAGGACGCCACCATCGATCAGCGCGTGGCCACCGGCTTCCACCGCAACACGCTCCTCAACCAGGAGGGCGGCATCGACATCGAGGAGGCGCGGTGGGAGACGCTCGTCGACCGCGTCAACACCACGGCGACCGTATGGCTGGGCACCACCCTGGCCTGCGCGCAGTGCCACGACCACAAGTTCGACCCGTTCTCGCAGAAGGACTACTACCGGATGCTGGCCTTCTTCGACAACGGCGAGTACGCCGCGAAAGGCCTGGGCCCGCGCGTGATGGACAGTTGGATCGTGGAGCCCGAGCTCGAGCTGGGGACGCCCGAGCAGGCCGCGCGCAAGAAGACGCTCGAGGAGGAGATCGCGAGCGTGCAGGCGCGGCTCGAGGCCAAGACGCCGGCGCTCGAGGCGGCGCAGGCGACCTGGGAGCGCGAGCGGGCGGCCCCCCTCCCGCGCTGGACGCCGCTGCGGCCGGACACGGCGGCCTCCTCGGGCGGCGCCGCGCTGGAGGTCGCGGCGGACGGCACGATCACGGCGGGTGGAAGCAACCCCGACCAGGACGTGTATACGCTGGCCGCGCGCCTGCCGGTTGCCGGCACGGTGACGGGCCTGCGGCTCGAGGCGATCGCGGAGCCCCCTCGCGGTACGCCGGGGCGGTCCGACTTCGGCTTCTTCCTGCTCACGCGGCTGGCCCTCCAGGCGGCGGCGCCGGGCGGGCGCCCGCAAGCGGTCGCGCTGATACGGGCCGAGGCGGACGAGGGCAGCGTGGGCGGAGCGCTCGACGACGACGCGACCACGGGTTGGGGCGGCTTCGACCCGAGCCGGTCCCAGACCGCCGTGTTCCAGCCGGGAGAGCCCCTCGCCGCCGGAGCGGCGCTGACCCTCATGCTCGAGCACTACGGGCGACAGCCGAAGCACAACCTGCGCCGCTTCCGCCTCTCGGTCACCTCCGACGCGAATCCCTGGGGCGGTCTGCCCCTCCCCGAGCGTCTCCGGACCGGCGGCGCACCCGGCACGCCCGAGCAGGCCGGGAAGCAGCGCGAGGCACTCGCGGCCTATTACCGCTCGATCGCGCCGGCGCTCGAACCCGACCGGCGAACGCTGCGCGCCCTGCGCCAGGAAGTGACGGCCCTGGGCATACCGACCGCCATGGTCCTGCGCGAGCGCGCCGGCGGCGAGCGGCCCTCGACGCCGCTGCGCGTGCGCGGCAGCTATCTGGCGCCAGGCGAGCGCGTCTACGCCGGCGTGCCCGCCGCGCTGCCGCCGCTGCCGGAGCAGGCCATGCCCAACCGGCTGGGGCTCGCCCTCTGGCTGGCCGACGAGAGCAACCCCCTCACGGCGCGCGTCACCGTGAACCGCATCTGGGAGCAGTATTTCGGCCGCGGGCTGGTGGAGACGAGCGAGGACTTCGGCACGCAGGGCGAGCGGCCCACCCATCCCGAGCTGCTCGACTGGCTGGCCACCGAGTTCCAGCGGCAGGAGACGCGACTCAAGCCGCTGCATCGCCTCATCGTGACCTCCGCGACCTACCGCCAGTCTTCGCGCGTCACGCCGCTGCTGCGCGAGCGCGATCCCTACAACCGGCTTCTCGCGCGCGGGCCGCGCTTCCGGGTGGAGGCGGAGATGGTCCGCGACATCGCGCTCGCGGCCGGGGGCCTGCTGAGCGCGCGCGTCGGCGGCCCGTCCGTGTTCCCCTTCCAGCCCGACGGCATCTGGGACAACCCGTACAGCGACGACCGCTGGGAGCTGAGCCCGGGCGAGGACCGGTACCGGCGCGGCCTCTACACGTTCGTGCGGCGTACCGCGCCGTATCCGGGCCTCACCGTGTTCGACGCGCCCAGCCGCGAGTTCTGCACGGCGCGGCGGGTCCGCACGAACACGCCCCTGCAAGCGCTCACCACGCTGAACGACCCCGTGTACCTCGAGGCGGCGCGGGCGCTAGCCGCGCGAGCGATCCGCGAATCCGGGCCGGAGGCCGAGGCGCGCGCCACGCGCGCGTTCCGCCTGTGCACCGCACGGACGCCGAGACCGGAGGAGCTGGCTCCCCTGCTCGCGTTCCACGGCCGGCAAAAGGCACGGTTCGAGACGGACGGCGAAGCGGCGCGCGCGGTGCTGGCCGAGGAGGCCGAAGCGCCGGACGCCGC
>DATKEG010000187.1:0-23992 GCA_035544515.1 Vicinamibacteria bacterium
CGAGGAAGTAGATCTCGGCCCGCTCGAAGGGCGCCGCGCCGAGCCCGGGCAGGAGCAGCGCCGCGGCGAGCAGGAGGAGGCCGGCGAGCGCACCGCGGCCTTTCCCGAGGCGTCCTTTCGCGCTGCGGCGGGCGTCGTCGAGGGTTGATTGTGGTGATCGCACGCGGGCGTGTCAAAGGCCCTGACCCCGCCCTGGCGTGAACCCCCCTACTTCGCGACGCCGCGCTGCGCGCGGCGCCGCTCGTCATCAATCCGCCGCCAGGATGTCCGGCACGCGCACCACCATGTCCTCGTCGTTGCGCGTGCGGTCGAGCTTGAGGTGCGGGTTGAGGCTCTTCAGCTCGTCCACCGTGGTGCCCACGGTCCTCGCGAGCGTCCGCAGCGGTGTCGCCGGACGGGCCACGACCTCGCGGAACGACCACGGCGCGAGCGACTCCACGTCGTCGAATCCGTAGGCGGCCGGGTCCTTGGCGATGCGGCCCGCCGCGATCATGGCCGGCACGTAGTCGCGCGTATCGCGGGGCAGGCGCGGCCAGATGCGGTAGTAGTCGAGGTCGGTGCCGCGCTCGCTGCCCGTGACCTCGCGCATGATGCGGCCCACGCGGTTCTCGCCCGTGTTGTAGGCGGCGGCGGCCAGGTACCAGGAGTCGAACCTCTTGTGGAGGTAGGTCAGGTAACGCAGGGCCGCCTCGGTCGACTTCACCGGGTCGTTGCGCTCGTCCACGGCGCGGTTGACGTCGAGGCCGTAGCGCATGCCCGTCTCCTTGATGAACTGCCAGATTCCGGCGGCGTGGGCGTGCGAGTAGGCCTTGGGGTTGAACCCCGACTCGATCATGGCCAGGTACACGAGGTCCTGGGGCATCCCCTTCTCGGCCAGCTCCGCGGAGATCAAGGAGGCGTAGCGCCCCATGCGCGCGAGCCACGCGCGGTAGTCGTCGCGCTTGTCCGTCTGGAAGCGCCGGATCCAGTAGTCCACCTGCTCGTGGTCCAGGTTCGCCAGGTCCCAGCCGCCCGCTTCGGACGGTGCGCTCTCCGCGGAGACCGGCAGGACCGATTCCAGGCGCACGCCGCCCTCGTCTCGCAAACGCTCCTGGGCGCGCTCGACGCCCGCCAGGAGGGCGAGCAGGACGAGGGACACGGCCCCGAGGGCCGTCACCGCCCGGCTTGCCGGCCCAACGCGCTTCTTGGCCATTCCCTGTCCCCGTTCGTCGGGCACACGCGCCCGGAAAACACCGCCATCAGATAGACGGTGGAGGGCCGCCCGCCTTTGCATCCGCAATCACGAACGCCGGCTGTGTGGTCACGGTTGGGCGTCTCGCGTCGGGAAAGACCGATTCAGGGGAGTCGCGGGGCAGGCGGGGACGTTCGCGAGCGACTTGCGCGGACGGGACGCAAGGACTGAAATATCACTTGACAGGGCTAGAATATATGATATCAAGCCATACTCATAGGAACTTTTCCTCATCCGAACCGTCGTGGGGCTGTCTTCAGAGGAGGTCGAAGCGATGCCGATCGCAAAGCGACTTGCCGTGGCGGGCGCGCTGCTCGTCGTGCTGGGCCTCGATAGCACACCCTCCTGGGCGCAGTTCACGAGCGCCATCGAGGGCACCGTGACCGACCCGAGCGGGGCCGTCCTTCCCGGCGCGACGGTCGCGGTCACCAACGAGGCGACGGGCGTCGCGCAGACGCGGACGACGACGGGCGCGGGCTACTACCGGTTCCCGGCGCTGCCGGGCGGCCTCTACACGGTGCGCGTCTCCCTCGACCGCTTCCGGGCCTCGGTCCTCGAGCACCTCCGGGTCGAGTCGGGCCAGATCCGCACCGTCAACGTGGCCCTCGAGCTGGGCGAGGCGGGTGCCGAGGAAGTCACGGTCACGGCCGAAGCGCCGCTCGTGGACATGGCGCAGGGCCGCATCTCGGGCCTGATCGAGGAAGACCAGGTGAAGGACCTGCCGCTCATCGGCCGCAACTTCTTCAACCTGGTCGTGCTCACGCCCGGCGTCACCGGCCGGGCGACCGGCGGATCGCAGTCCTACGCCCAGGCACACGCGGACCTCTACAACAACGAGTTCGGCGTCGGCATGAACGCCAACGGCGCCCGGACGGAGTCGAACAACTTCATGATCGACTCCGCGACGGTCAGTTCCAGCCAGCGCAGCGGCGTGGCCAACGTCAACCCCAACTCGGAGAGCGTCGAGGAGATCCGCGTCTCCGTGAACAACTTCTCGGCCGAATACGGCCGCAACGGCTCCGTCCTCGTGAACGTCATCACCAAGAGCGGCACCAACGACTGGCACGGGAGCGTCGGCGCCTACTACACGAACCAGTCCCTCCAGGAGAAGGACCACTTCCAGAAGCAGTCCGGCGCCAACCTCCCGGACTTCGACCGCAGGGAGTTCACCTGGGGCCTGGGCGGGCCGGTGTTCAAGGACCGGACCTTCTTCTTCGTGTCGGGCGACGTGCTGCGCTCGGACGTGGCGATCAGCGCGAACCGCTCCATCATCACGCCGCAGTTCATCAGCTTCATGCAGCAGGCGCGCCCCAACAACATCTCGACGCGGATCGCGAGGGACTTCCCGGCCTCGTTCACGCCCACCCAGGACTTCCGCACGGCAGGCCAGCACCTCGGCGCCTCCTGCTCGGGCGCGACGCTGATCTCGTCGCCCATCGGGCCCGTCCCCTGCAACCTGCCCGTGACCGGCGTCGGCACCTGGAACGAGACCTCGCCGCGCAACGGATTCCAGTGGTCGGCCCGCCTCGACCATCACTTCAACGAGGGCAAGGACCGCCTCTACGCTTCGGTGATCCGGACGACGACGGACAAGGTCGGCTTCGGCGCTCCGGAGGTCTACCCGGACTTCACCGCGTCCTCGCCCACCAACAGCCTGCACCTGGCCACGAACTGGACGAAGATCTGGGGCTCGAACGTGGTCAACGAGCTCTCGTTCTCGTGGGTGCGGCCGTACGGCGAGCTGGAGAACCCCTACCCGGAGATCCCGGGGATGAGCGTCCAGGGCCTGAGCCAGAACATCCAGGTGGGGTGGGGCCCGAACACGTTCGTCCAGAACAGCTTCATCTTCAGCGACGTGGTCACCTGGACGCGCGGCTCGCACAACCTCAAGGTGGGCGGCGCCTACACGCGCGAGCACGCGGACAACGACTCGGGACGCGCCGTCACCCGGCCGACCTACCGCTTCGAGAGCGTCTTCGACTTCGCGAACGACGACCCGCTCACGCAGAGCCAGATCGCGGTGAACCCCATCACGGGAACGCCGCTCACGTCCATCGTCCGCTTCCACCGCACGCAATCGCTCTCCGCGTTCGTCCAGGACGACTGGAAGGTGAACCCCCACTTCACGCTCAACTTCGGCGTGCGCTACGAGGGCTTCCTCAACATCTACAACGCCGCGAACGACATGACCAACCTCCAGTTCGGGGAGCTGGGGCCGGCCACGGGCAACCTGCGCAACGACATCCTGACCGCGCGCATGGTGCCCCGGAAGTACTACCTCGACGGCGGGCTCTTCGGCGGCGGCCAGCACACGCTCGCGCCGCGGGTGAGCTTCGCGTGGGACCCGACCAAGGAGGGCAAGCTCTCGATCCGCGGCGGGATCGGCCGCGCCTACGAGCGGATGTCCAACCAGATCTGGGACGGGGAGCACAACAACCTGCCGCGGGTGGCCAGCGCGACCGCGGACCGGCGCACGGCCGTGGCGCCCATCTTCAGCCTGGGCACGGCCAAGGAGCCGCCCTACGGCTACACGTACCCGGCGGGGATCGGCGCGGGCGTCAACCAGCACGGCGGCCTGGCGCGGGGCGCCGCGCAGGTCATCACCGTGGACGGCGACATCCCGGCCATGTACCTCGACAACTGGTTCCTCGGCGTGCAGCGCGGGTTCGGCCGCCACGTCGTGGCCGAGGCCAACTACATCGGCTCGCGCGGGCGGAACATGTACACGCGCTGGGACATCAACCGTTTCGCCGGTGACCTCTTCGACGGCCGGCTCGACCGCATCCTGCCCGGCTTCACTGCCATCCAGTACGCCCAGGCCATCGACAAGAGCCACTACCACGGCGGGACGCTGTCCGTGAAGGTGAACCGGAGCGACCTCCAGCTCGGCGCCGCCTACACGCTCGGCCGGGCCATCGACCGGTCGATCTCGGCGACACCGCCGCAGCGCCAGGATGCCTATGGCCCGGACGACCAGGACGAGGGCCCGTCCGACTTCGACATCCGCAGCAAGATCGCGGTGTCGATGAACTGGAAGCTGCCCGGACCGTCCAGCGGGGCGGGCAGGGCGATCCTGGGCGGGTGGCAGCTCGCCGGCGTCCTGATCCGGCAGAGCGGCAGCCCCTTCTCCGTCATCTGCAACCGCGCGTTCGCGCCCATCCGCGACGCCGCGGGAGCGGTCACCGGCAACAGCGGCTGCGACTACAACGCCGACGGGACGAGCGGCGACCGGCCGAACACGCCGGCGTTCGGCGACTCGCTCGGTGGCCTCTCCAACGACGACTTCCTCACCGGGATCTTCCGGGCCTCCGACTTCCCGACGCCGGCGCCGGGCACGAGCGGTAACCTCGGCCGCAACACGTTCCGCGGCCCGCGGTACTTCAACGTGGACCTGGCGCTCATCAAGTCGTTCCGCGTCGGCGGCCTGGCCGGCGGCAGCGACTTCCAGCTCCGCCTGGAGGCCTTCAACGCGCTCAACACGTTGAACCTCTTCAACCCGGTCAACGACATGGGCAACCCGCTCTTCGGCCGGTCCACCCAGGCCCTGCAGGGGCGGATCATCCAGTTCTCGGCGCGGTTCGCGTTTTAGCTCTCAGCCCCGGATCGGCGTAGCCGGCCGATCCGGGGCTTTCCGTTTCGCCGCTCCCGCTTCAGAATCGTCTCGTGTGGTGGTTCCTCCCCCGGCCGGCCCTTCTGCTCGTCCCGTCCGTTCCCGCTTCCCAGGTCCCCATCCAGGGTGTCGGCGGTGCCGGCCACGTCACGCGGCTCTCCAGCCACGACGCGACCCGACCGGTTCACCGGACGCACCGTGACCGTCCGCGGCCGTTTCCGCGGCGCGAACCTGTTCGGCGACTTCCCGCCCGGTTCCACCGTCCGGAACGCGTGGGTCCTGCGCGACGGTCCGTTCTTCGTGTGGATCACCGGCCGCGAGCCGCGGGGCCCCGGCTGGCGCCTCGACACGGCCGCGCCCGGCGACTGTGTCTGGAACGTCGAGGTGGAAGGCAAGGTCGAACGGCACGGCGACGCCGTTTCCGTCAAGGCGCGCTCCGTCCGGCTGCTGGGGCGCGATCCCGACACCACCTGTGCGACGCCGCCGCCGCGCTGAGCCTGCCGTTGGCTTCGTGGATCGAGCGAGCGAGAATCGCCGTGTGAGCCTCGCGGCGATCGTGCTCGCCCTCCTCTCCTTCCCCGCCGCACCGGCGCCGGCGGCCCCCTGCGGTCCGACGCCGTACGACTGCGCCGTGTCGCACGTCACGAAGCGGGAGTTCACGGCCGCCATCGCGGTACTGGAGGGCCTGCTCGGTGTGGCGCCCCGCGACCTCAAGGCGCTCAACCTTCTCGGCATCGCCCTCACCGCCGCCGGCCGCGCGGAGGAGGGCAGCCGGCGCTTCCGTGAGGCCCTGGCCATCGACCCGGCCTTCCATCCCGCGCGGAAGAACGTCGCGGTCAACGCGTTCGCCGGCGGGCGGCTGGCCGAGGCGCAGCGGCAGTTCGAGGCCGTGCTCGAGCACGCGCCGGACGACGAGATCGCGCACGTGCACCTGGGCGAGATCCACTTCCAAGGCCGGCGGTTCGAGGCCGCCCTCGCCCACTACGAGAAGAGCGCGGCCCGGGTGGCCGCGAACCCCACCTGGACGCTCCACCACGCCTCCGCTCTGCTCGAAAGGGGACAGGGCGCCCGGGCGGTGGCCGTGCTCGAGAAGCTGCCCGAGAGCGACGCCGCCAGCCGTTTCGAGGCCGGCGTCGCCCTGGGCCGGGCGGGACGCCGGGCCGACGCCGCGCGGTTCTTCGGCAGCGCTCGGCACGGACATGCCGATCCCTACTCCGCCGCCTACAACCAGGCGCTGATGCTGATCGAGGCGGGCGAGCACGCCGCCGCCGCTCGCGTGGCCGAGGAGCTGTTCGCCGCGGGCGCCCAGCCGGCCGAGCTGCACAACCTGGCGGCGCGCGCCTACCTGGGCCTGGGCCGGGTCCAGCAGGCCTACGACGCGCTCCGCGCGGCCACCCGCCTGGATCCCGAGGCCGAGGACAACTACCTCGACCTCGCCACGATCGCGCTCGACCACCACAACTACGACCTCGGCCTCGAGATCCTGGACGTCGGCCTCCTCCGCCGGCCCGCGTCGTGGAGGCTCCACCTGCACAAGGGCGTCTTGCAGGCGATGAAGGCCCGGCTCGGCGACGCCGAGACGGACTTCGAGGCGGCGCGCCGCCTCGCGCCGGAGGAGCCCGCGCCTCTCGCCGCGCTGGCCATGGCCTGGATGCAGTCCGGCCAGGCGGAGAAGGCCGTCGCCGTGCTGAGAGACGAGGCCCGCCGCGGACGAGGCCACATGGTGCCCTACATGCTCGCCCTGGCGCTGATGCGCGCGGGCGTCGATCCGGCCGCGCCCGAGGCGAGTGAGGCCGTCACCGCGCTGCGGGCGTCGCTCGGCGCGCGCGCCGACTTCGCGCCCGCCCGCGCCGAGCTGGGCCGCCTGCTCTTGAAGCAGGGCGACGTGGACGGAGCGGTCCGCGAGCTGGAGCGGGCGGTGGCCCTCGACCCGGAGAGCTCGGCCGCCCTCTACAACCTCGCCCAGGCCTACATGAAAAAGGGCGATCGTGCGCGCGCGGCGGAGATGGCCGCGCGGGTGAGCCGCCTCAACGCGCAGGAGCGCGGCGACGACGCGGACGGAGAGATGAGACGCATGGTGGTCCGGCTCGTGCGCGAGGGTTCCGCGCCTTCCGCGCGAGCCGCCAGCGAAGCCGGGCCGCGACCTGCGGACGGCGGCGGGGCCGACGCCCAGGTGGCGGCGGCCCGCGCGCACCTCGAGCGCGCGCGGCGCGCCGGATCGGCGGCGGAGGCCGTCTCCGAGTACGAGATGGCCCTCTACCTCGAGCCGGACCTGGTCGAAGCCGCCGACGGCCTCAGCGGCGTCTGCGCGAGCCTGGGCGACCTCGACGGCGCGGTGCGCCTGCTCGCCCGCGTCGTCGAGAAGCGGCCGTCCGACCCCGAGGCGCGCTACAACCTCGGCCTGAACCTGTGGAACAGGTACCGCGCCGCCGCCGGCCCTCCCCCCCGGAGCGACCTCGAGCAGGCCGCGCGCGAGCTCGCGGAAGCGGAGCGGCTGGCGCCCGGACAGGCGCGCATCCACGCCACGCTCGGACAGGTACTCGCGGAGCAGCAGAGCCTGGCGGCGGCGGCGGCCAGCCTGCAGCGGGCCGTCGAGCTGGCGCCTGGCGACGCCACGCACGCCTACGACCTCGGGCTCGTGCTGAGGCGGCGGGGGGACCTTGACGCGGCGGAGGCGCGGTTGCGGGCCGCGATCGCCCTGGACCCGGCGCACGGCCACGCGCGCCGCGCGCTGGGTCTCGTGCTCCGCCAGAAGGACGACCTCGACGGCGCGCTCGCGGAGCTGCGGCGGTCGGTGGAGCTGCTCCCGGGCGACGCCCAGGGCCACAACGTGCTGGGGACCGTGCTCCTGCGGCGGGGCCACGTGGCGGCGGCCATCGACGCCTTCGGCCAGGCGGTCCGCCTCGATCCGTCGCTCACCGAAGCCCGCGTCAACCGGGCCCAGGCGCTCGTCCGGGCCGGCCGCCGGGACGAGGCCCGCTCCGAGGCGCAGGAGGTCGAGCGGCTCAAGGCGGCCGAAGCCGGCGTGGGCCGCGCCATGATCCTGATGGAGACGGCGTCCGCGGAGCTGGCAGGAGGGCGAGCCGGCGCCGCGGTGAGCCGCTTGCGCGAGGCCACCGCCGCGAGCCCTTCGCTCACCGAGGCGCATTACCGGCTCGGGCTGGCGCTGGGGCGGGCCGGCGCGGACCCGCGGGAGGCGCAGGCGCCCTTCCTGCGCACGCTCGAGCTCGATCCCGGCCACGCGCGCGCCCGTTACGAGACGGCCCGGATCCTCGCCGCGCTCGGCGAGACGGACAGCGCGGTCCTGCAGCTCCGCCGGGCGCTGGGTGTCCGGCCGAGCCTGGTGGACGCGCGCCGGGAGCTGGCCCGGCTCGCCGCGAAGTCCGGCGACTGGGCGGCCGCGGTCGCGGAGCTGCAGGCGGCGCTGGCCTGGGAGCCGGCCGACGCGGCCACGCGCGCGGCCCTCGCCGCCGCGCTCTCTCAGTCGAAGACGACGGTCTTGTTGCCGTAGACGAGCACGCCGTGGCGCAGGTGCAGGTCCACGGCGCGGGCCAGCACCACCTTCTCGAGGTCGCGGCCCTTGCGCAGCAGGTCCTCCACCGAGTCGCGGTGCGACACGCGCGCCACGTCCTGCTCGATGATCGGCCCCTGGTCCAGCTCCCACTCCACCCGCTGCAGGAACACGCCCTGCTCGGTGTCCGTGTGCTGGTCCGCGGATACGATGTTGCCGCCGTGCCGGTAGACGAACTCGGCCACCGTGGCCACCAGCCCCTTCTGGTCGGCGCAGGAGAGGAGCAGGACGGCGCGCACGCGTGGAGTATAGCGTTCAGGAGACGTCGAGGTCCGCGAGCACCGGCAGGTGGTCCGAGGCCCTGGGCGCGGCGGGATGGCCGTCCACCACCTCGCAGGACCGCAGACGGGAGGCCCAGGCCGCCGGCACGAACACGTAGTCGAGCCGCACGTGGGGATCCGCCGCGAGAAAGGTGTGGCCCGGTTCGTCACGGTGGAGCGAACGGTACGCGTCGAGGTAGGCGCGGTCCAGCATGATCTTGATCGTCTGCCACCGGATCTGGCGGCCGGTGACCCACACCACCGCGCGCAGGCGCGGCGGCAGTTTGCCGAGGTCCAGCGTCGCGCCGGGCGCGAGCGTGTTGAAGTCGCCGGCGATGACGTGGAAGCCCTGCTGATGGCGCTCGATGCCCGCGAGCACGGCGCGCAGCTCCCGCACCCGGCGGCGCTCCGTCCAGTTGGAGTGCACCGCGGTCAGGTGGACGCCGAAGATGCGCAGGGAGCCTCCGGCGGGCACGATCTCCAGGAAGGCGCGGCGGCTCGAGGCGGGCCGGTGCCATTGGTGGTGCGCGATCTCCACCCGGCTCATGAAGCCGACCGAGTGGCCGGCATGCGAGGCCCAGGCGGTCATGCTCGTCTGGCCGGCCAGTTGCCGCACGACTTCCGGCCGGGTCGCCTCTTGCAGCACCACCACGTCGGGCGCGCAGGCGTTGACCACCGACGCCAGGGCGCCGACCCGTCCCACGCCGCCGTAGCGGATGTTGTAGGTGAGCAGACGCAATCGGACTCAGGCGCTCTCGACCTTGCCGATCAGCGTCAGGTACGGCTGGCCCATCACGTGCTCGCGCAGGAACATCACCCAGTCGCGCGTGCCCTGGATGTTGACGGGCCTTCCCACCATCCGCATGAGCTGCCCGCGTAGCGGCAGCAGGGCGGGCGCGATGTCGGGATCCTTTTCGCTGAGCGGCTTGGAATGGATGCCGGGGATGTAGAACCCGCCGATCGCGCTGTAGCACACCAGGATCTCGCTGCCGACCAGCGTCAGGTCGAGGTCGCTGGTGCCGGGTCCGTCCGCGTCGAACGGCGCTCCGTCGTCGTGTCGGACGCCCGTGACCGCGCTGCCGCGCAGCACCGCGGCCGTGTGCGCGGGCACGGCCTGGTGGATGGCCGCGCAGAACTCCTCCAGCCGTCGAGGCTCGGCGCCGAACACGAGCTGGACGACGCGCGCTCGCATCTCGGCCTCGCTCAGGCCTGCTCGTACCGTCTCGTCGGCCGCGTGGTCGGCCATGCCGCCCTCCCCCCCGCTCCCTCCTCCTACTCTACCAACCGCGGCGCGAGCGGCGGTCGCCGCCTCCGCCCCGACCTTCACCTCCGTCAGCGAGGGGCGGGGCGTCCGCCGGCGACGGCGGGCACGGGCGTTCCCTCGCCCTGCCTGAGGGTGACGATGCGGTTGGCGGCGCCGCCGGGGAAGGTCTCGCGCGCTCCGCCCGGCCAGCGCACCTCGATGCGCTGGTACGCCCGGTCGCCGGCCAGGCCGAAGTGCAGGCGCGGGTCGTGTTGGGAAAGATAGCTCGCGCCCGTCTGCACTTCGCCCGAGAGCCGGCGGTCGCCGACGTGGACGTACGCGCGCGCGCCCACCGCGTCGCGGTTGCCCGCCGGGCCGCCCAGGCAGTGCACGAGCAGCCAGTTCTGGCGCGGGCCGTGGTTCTTCAGGAGGCTCGGCCGCGCGCCCATGTTGCTGATCACGACCTCGAGGCTGCCGTCGTTGTCGAGGTCGCCCACCGCGGACCCGCGTGACGACCACCTCTCGGCCAGGGCGGGCCCCGCGCTCTCCGAGATGTCCTTGAACTGGCCCCCGCCCACGTTCCAGAAGAGGAGCCGCGGCTGGCGATAGTCCACCTCGGGGAGCGCGTCGACCTCGGGGTAGACGTGGCCGTTGACCGTGAGCAGGTCCTTGCGGCCGTCGTGGTCCACGTCCACGAACTGCACTCCCCAGCCCACCTGGTCCATGGAGCCGCCCAGGCCGGCCCGGAAGACGCGGTCCTCGAACGTCCCGTCGCCGTGGTTGTGGTACAGGTTCGGGACGTCGTCGCTGAAGTTCGTCTTGGCGATGTCGAAATGGCCGTCCTCGTCGTAGTCGGCCACCGCCACGCCCATGCCGCCCTGCTCCTGGCCGTCCTCGTTCAGGGCGACGCCCGCGAGCAGCCCGTTCTCCGTGAAGGTCCCGTCCCCCTGGTTGTGGTAGAGCAGGCTGGGCGTCGAGTCGCAGGCCACGTACAGGTCGGGGTAGCCGTCGTCGTCGAAGTCGGAAGCGACGACGGTGAACGCATAGCAGCTCGTTGGCCGGCTGATCCCGCTCGCCTCCGAGACGTCCACGAACCGGCCCTGCCCGTCGTTGCGGAAGAGCCGGTTGCGCGTGAAGGGCAGCCCGCGCGGGCCGCACATCACCGAGAGGCCCTTCCAGAGGCAGAAACCGCCGCTGCCCGGCTCGGGGACCTTCGCGCGCTCGAACTCGAGGTAGCCCGTCACCACGAGGTCCAGCCGACCGTCCAGGTCGTAGTCCACGAAGGAGCAGCCGGTGTCCCAGCGCACCGCCGGCCGCGCCAGCCCGGCCGCTTCCGTGACGTCCTTGAACGTGCCGTCTCCCTGGTTGCGGTAGAGGACGCTCTGGCCGTAATGCGTGACGAACAGGTCGCGGTGCCCGTCGTCGTCGTAGTCGCCCACGCACACCCCCTGGCCCCAGCCGGCGCGGGCGAGGCCGGCCTTCTCCGTGACGTCCTCGAAGCGGAGCTTCCCCAGGTTGCGGTAGAGGTGCGCGGTGGCGCGCGCGCGAGGGTCGTCGCCTTCGAGCGTGGTGCCGTTGGGCAGGAACACGTCCATCAGGCCGTCGCCGTCGAAGTCGAAGATGGCGACGCCGCTGCCCGTCGTCTCCAGGATGTACTTCTTGCGGAGCTCGCCGCCCGACACGTGGAGCGCGGTCAGGCCCGCCTCCACCGCCAGGTCGCGGAAGTCCACCTGGATGGGCGGCAGCTTCGTCTCCACGGGCGTCACGCGCCGCGGCGCGCGCTTGCCCCCCATGCCCTGCGACCAGCCCACGGATGAAACGCAGAGACCGCTGAGGATTCCGCCGAGAACGCAGAGAACGGAAGCGAACGCTTTCACGCCGCTGCGTCCTCTGCGCTCCTCGGCGATCTCTGCGTTGAAGAGCTCCGCGATCGTCCGCTCAGGCCGGCAGCAGCTCGGAGATCTCGACCGGCCGGCCCAGGTCGCCGCTCTTGAGCGCGGCGATGCCCGTGAGGCAGGACATCGCCCCCGCCCGCGAGTCGGGCAGGCGCAGGTGCGCGGGAACGGCCGGGTTGCGGAAGATCAGGTCGCGCAGCCGGTCGTCACCGCCGCCGTGCCCGCCCTCGCCCAGGTTGGGGATCTCGACCTTGACGCGCTCGCCGAAGTTCTTGATCAGGTGCATCTCGGTCTCTTCGCCGGGATCCCAGGGCTGCCGCTCGTAGTCGCGCACCTCGAGCCGGCCCTTGGTGCCGTTGAAGGCCAGCCGGTAGCCTTCGATGGGCATGAACGTGTTGAGCGAGTAGGTCATGTGGACGCCGTTCGCGTAGCGCACCACGGCGTTCATGGTGTCCGGGATGTTCACGTCCTCGCGGAACACGCACCCGTCGCGGTGGTAGCCGTCCGCCTTCTCGGGCCCCACGTAGAGGTCCACCAGCCGAGGGCTCTGGGTGATGTCCCAGTAGAACGGGCACTTCGCCTGGTGAGGGCAGGGCCGGCAGTGCGTGTGGCGGAACGGGCCCTTGCGGCCGTAGTTGTTGAGGGACTGGACGGCGGACACCACCTCCGGCTCCGCGTCCAGCCACCAGTTGATCAGGTCGAAGTGGTGCGTGGCCTTGTGCACCCAGAGCGAGCCGCCCTTCTCGCGCAGGCGGTGCCAGCGGCGGAAGTAGTCGGCCCCGTGGCTGGTGTCGAGGTACCAGGAGAAGTCGACGGAGGAGACCTGGCCGATCTCGCCCGCGAGGAGCAGCTCCTTGATCTTCTGGTGCTTGGGCGCGTAGCGGTAGTTGAAGGTCACGATGACCCGGCGGCCGGTGCGCTTCTCCGCGTCGAGCACCCGGCGCAGCTGGGCGTCGTCGATGACCATCGGCTTCTCGGTGATGACGTCGATCCCGCGCTCGAGCGCCTGCACGATGCAGTCCGCGTGCGTGGTGTCCACCGTGGTGACGATCAGCGCGTCCGGCTTGGTCTGCGAGAGCATCGCGTCCAGGCTGGTGAACGTCGGGCAATCGGCGCCGATGATGCGCTTGCCCACCGCGAGGCGCAGCGGGTTGACGTCGCACAGGCCGACGAACTCCACCACGTCCGCGTACTTCTGCCTCAGGTCGCGTCCCCACATGGCCACGCCGCGCACGCCGGTGCCCACCAGCGCATAGCGGCGGCGTCCGCCCGGAGCGGCGGCCCACCCGGCGGCCGGGATCAGGGAAGCCGCCGCGGCCGCGCCGGCCGCGGCCATGAACTCGCGCCGGTTGGGGAAATCCGTGCTCATGGTCGTGCTCCTGAGAGAAGCGACAAGGATATCAGCGCGCGCCCTCGGCCGGCAGCGGAGGGGCGGCCCAGGTCGCGCACCATGAAGTCGTAGAAGAACGGCAGCCCGTAGAGGGCGAACCCGACGATGGAGAAGAGCGCCAGGAACGCCGTCACCAGCGCCAGCAGCGCGCCGCCGCGCAGCTCGTTCATGCTCGCAGGCCCTCCTTGACGCGCTTGAGCGGCTCGGCGTCCGCGTGCGCGGCGTAGAACGGGTCGAGGGGATAGCAGCCGGAGACGAGCCCGCTGCGCGGGGCCGTCGTGCAGTCGCTGAACGTGCGGCAGATGGACTTGCGCCGGAGGGGCCGCCCTTCGAGCACGTCCGCGGGCAGGTCGGGGTAGGCGAGCACCATGCGGCCCAGGCCGACGAAGTCCGCCCCGCCTTCGCGCAGCACGCGCTGGCCCACGTGGGGCAGCCACTCCTGCAAGTAGCTGTAGCCGGACCCCACCACGGCCAGCCGCGGAAACTCCTTCTTCAGGAGCGCCGTGGCCTGGACGTGCCTGGCCACGCCGCGCAGCGGGTCCTCGGGGGGCGTGTAGCCGTCGAGCGGAGGGAAGAGCGCCGGCCGCTGCACGTGGGGATTGTAGTAGGGGCTGCCCGCGGTCAGGCAGACCCAGCGGATCTGGAGCGACTCGAGCAGGCGCAGCATCTCGCGCGCGTCGCCCAGCGCCGCCTCGAGGCCGTCGTCGAGGAGTCCGAAGGCGGAGCGGTAGCCGCTGGCCGGCTCGGGCTCCCCGACGCCGTCCGGCCCTTTCCGCCAGGGCACGGTATCGAAGCAGGAGAGCCGCACCATGATCCCGAGCCCGGGCGCCTCGGCGCGGAGTCCCGCGGCCACCTCGCGCAGGAACCGCGTGCGGTTCTCGAAGCTGCCGCCGTAGCGGCCGGCGCGATCGTGCGCGGAGAGCAGCTCGTGGCCGAGGTACCCGTGGCAGTGCTTGACGTCCACGAAGGGGAAGCCCGCCTCGAGAGCGAGGCGGCCCGCGTGCACGAACTCGGCCACCAGGCGGTCGAGATCCTCGTCCGAGAGCACGCGCACGCCGCCCGGGAAGCGCCGGTCGAGGATCGGGTGGTTGTAGGCGACGAGCGGCTCCGGCCGGTCGTGCGTGCGGGGCCGGGCGTAGCGGCCGGAGTGCGTGAGCTGCAGGCTGATCAGCAGGTCGCGGTCCGAACCGAAGCGCTCGACGTGCGCGTCCACGAGGTCCTGCCGCAGGCGCGCGATCGCCCCCACGGTGCGCTCCGTCAGCACGAGCTGGTGGGGGTTGGCGCGCCCGTCCATGCGCACCGCGACCGCCTCGCCGCCCCAGATCAGCTTGGCTCCGCTCTTTCCGAAGTTCTGCCAACGGCGGCGCGTGAGGTCGCTCGGTGCCCCTTCCGGCGTGCCGTCCCAGCCTTCCATGGGCAGGATGCAGAATCGGTTGCCGGCGTGGACGCCGTCCGCGGCGAACGCCTGGGCGAAAGGCGTGGACGAGGGCGGGTCGAGCGCGGCGTCGAACGGGAGCAGGATGCCGGCCGCCGCCAGGTGGGCGCGCAGGTCCTCCGGCGTGCGCAGCGTGGCGACTCTCGGCCAGCTCACGCCGTCCCCTCGCGGCGCGGGGCGGTCAATGTCCCTCGTGCTCCCGCATGAACTTCGTGTAGTCCTGCAGCGCTCCGCGGTTGTGCCGGCGCACGATCTCCTCGAGGCGGGGCACGTCGCGCGCGACCAGCGACGCGAATATCTCGTGGTGCTCGCGCTGGGCCGTGTCCACCCGGCGCACGAGCACGCCCTCGAAGAAGTGGCGCCGGATGCGGTCCCACTGCGAGAGCGCGCGCTCCGTCATGTCGCGCAGCAGGGGCATCTCCGTCATGGCGCTGATGGCCAGGTGGAAGCGCCGATTGAGCGCGCTCCACTCCGCGTAGGCCCCGGCGCGCACGGCCTGGTCCATGACCTGGAGCAGGTCCTCGAGCTCGGCGGTCCAGTCGGCGTCGACGCGGGCGGCCGCCTCCCGCGCGGCCACGATCTCCAGACCCTCCATCACGGTGAACACCTCGTGCACGGACTCGGGCACGATGGGCGCGACGGTGGCCCCCACGTGCGGCACGTTGACGACCAGGCGCTCGGAGCTGAGCAGGTGCAGCGCCTCGCGGACGGGGATGGCGCTCACGTTGAGGCGGCGCGCCAGATCGTCGATGACCAGCCGCTGGCCGGGCGGGAGCTCGCACCGCATGATCGCGTCGCGAAGGCTGTGGTAGACGAGCTCCTGCTTCGTGGCGTAGGTCGGCGGGACTCCGGGCGTCGACGCGCCGGCGCGATCGGGAGGCATGAGGCGATAGGTCGTATATCATATATCGTCACCGCATCCAACTTTCTCGCGCGTCCTGGTGGTCGCCGCGACGTACTTGGGCTGAAACTTAAAAGGTACGGAGGCGCTTGGCCCAGCGAGAGATCGGGGTGGAGCCGGGCTGGCGGCTGGCCGGGCGCGAGGTCGCGCTCATCGTCGCGTTCTGGGCGTTCCTGGCCGCCGTCTCCGTGGCGAACCGCCTCCTCGACCCGCGCGGGCCCGGCCTCTCCGTCGTTCCGCCCTCCGTCCCGATCATCCTGACGCTCTGCGAGACCGGGCTCTGGGCCGCGCTGACCCCGCTGGTCTTCCGCCTGGCGTCCCGGTTCCACCCGGCCCCGCGGCGCTGGCTCTGGCAGCTGCCGCTGCTGCTCCTCGTCGGCCTCGCCCTCGCCGTGCTCGTTCACCTCGCGGTGAGCCTGGTGCGGACGGAGCTGCTCGAGGGATTGCCGCGTCGGCGCCCGTCGCCCGGCCTCTGGCCGGGGCTGCTTCGGCTGTGGTTCCTGAACGACTTCATCATCTACCTCGGCGTCCTGGCCGCCGGCTTCGCGCGCGAGTACTCCCGCCGCTACCAGGCGCGCCACCAGGAGGCTCTCCGGCTGCGGGCCGAGGCCGCCGCGCTGCAGGCGCAGCTCGCCGAGGCGCAGGTCGCCGCGCTGCGCATGCAGCTCAATCCCCACTTCCTCTTCAACACGCTGCATGCCATCTCCGCCCTCGTGGGCCGGGACCCCGCGGGCGTGCGCCGCATGATCGCGCGGCTGAGCGAGCTCCTGCGCGCGACGCTCGACGAGAGCTCTCCGGCGGAGCGGCGGGTGGAGGAGGAAGTGGACTTCATCGGCCGCTACCTGGAGATCATGCAGGTGCGCTTCGAGGGCAGGCTCGCCGTGGAGACCTCCGTCGAGCCGGGCGCGCGCGAGGCGCTGGTGCCCACGCTCATCCTGCAGCCGCTGGTCGAGAACGCGGTCAAGCACGGCGTGGGGCGGCGGCGCGGGGGCCGGATCGCGGTGGCGGCGCGGCGGCGGGGCGATCGGCTGCAGCTCTCCGTCCACGACAGCGGGCCCGGGCCGCCGCCGGACGGCGCCTCCGCCTCCGTGGGCGGGATCGGCCTGCGCAACACGGCGGCTCGGCTGCGCCAGATGTACGGGGACGATCAGCGGCTCTCCGTACGCACGGCGGAGGAGGGCGGCGCGCTGGCCCTGGTCGAACTGCCGTATCGCGTCGCCGCGCCGGGCGACCTGCGCGCCGCGCCGGCGGGTCATGAGCGATAAGGCGCCGCTGCGCGTGCTCGTGGTGGACGACGAGCCCCTGGCGCGCCACCGCATCGAGGACCTCCTGCGCGACGAGCCGGACGTGGAGGTCGTGGGCACGAGCGAGGACGGGTTGGAGGCGGTGGAGACCATCCGGTCGCTGCGGCCCGACCTCGTGTTCCTCGACATCCAGATGCCGGGCGCCACCGGCCTCGAGGTCGTCTCCCGCATCGGTCCCGAGCGGATGCCGGCCACCATCTTCGTCACCGCGTTCGACGAGCACGCGCTCCGCGCCTTCGAGGTCGCGGCGGTCGACTACCTGGTGAAGCCGTTCGACGACGAGCGGTTCGCGCAGGCCCTGCGCCGCGCGCGCGAACGCGTGCGGATGAAGGAGGTCGAGCGCATGACGCGGCGGCTGCTGGCGGTGCTGGGCCAGGCGCCGGCCGATCGCGAGCCGACCGCCCCGCGCCCGCCGTCCCCGGCCGCCTCCACCCCCTACGCGCGGCGCATCACCGTGGAGACGCGGGGCCAGGTGCGCTTCGTCCCCGTGGAGGCGATCGACTACGTCACGGCGAGCGGCCCGTACGCCGAGCTGCACGTGGGCGGCCAGACGCACCTCATCCGCGAGCGCATGCAGGCCCTCGAGCGGCGTCTCGACCCGCGGCTCTTCGCGCGCATCCATCGCTCGGCCATCGTGCAGCTCGACCGCGTGGAGTCGCTCCGGCAGCGGCCCGGGGGCGAGCTGGCCGTGCGCCTGCGCGGGGGCGAGGAGCTGACGGTCAGCCGGAGCCGCCGGCGCGAGCTGGAAGCGCGGATGGGACGCGGCCGCTTGTAAAGCTGACACGGCGGCGGCCGCCGGGCGTTCCTCGTCCCTCGCGCGCATCTGGTCGCGACGCGCAACCCGGCGTGAACGAGGGCTTTCCTCTTTTCGGTCGCGCGAGCGCACGGGGTTCCGGAGGCGGCATGCCGCTTGCTCTGTCGGTGGGCAAGGAGGGCGCCGATGCTCTGGACCGTATTCGCGATTCTGCTCGTTCTGTGGCTCCTGGGGCTGGTCGGCAGCGTGGGTGGCAACCTCATCCATCTGCTGCTCGTCGTGGCCGTGGTCGTTCTGCTCTTCAACGTGCTGAGCGGCCGGCGCGGCGTCGTCTGAGGAAGTGGTCCAGGGGCGCTCTCCAAGGCTCCTGGACCACGGACGCAGTCCTCCTCGGGTCCGTGCCGGCCTGTTAGCATCCGAGCCGGCTCCTTCCTAAGCCGCGTGGTGCCGCGCCTCGCTTCCGCGCCGCTCGACGTGGCCGACCCCCTCTTCGAGGTCGTGGGCGTGGTGACGGCTGGCGGCTGGTGGGCCTGGGCATCGTGCTCGGCCTGCTCGCAGCGCGGCCGCGGCGCGGGCGCTCCGGCAGTTGATCTGGAGCGTCTCCCCGTTCGACCCGCTCTCCTTCGCGGTGGTGGCGGCCGTGCTCCTGGTGGTCGGCGCCCAGGCCTGCCTGGCCCGGCGCTGCGCGCGGCGCGCGTGGACCCGGTCTCCGCCTTGCCGTACGAGTAGACGCGCTAGCCTGGCCGAGCCAGCGCGGCGAAGGCCGGCATCGCCTGCAGCCGCTCCACCCGCGCCGGTTGACCGTCCCCGCCCCGGCGCATAGCCTCTGCTCGCGCCGTGAACCGCGGTGAGCTCGGCCCGAACCGAGTCGGAGGCCGCATCTCCCTGCCTGTGATGACGACGCGGCCGGACGCGGCGAGCCGGCGCTTCCTCGGCGTGTTCGACTGGCCGGCGGTGGTGACGCCGGCCCAGCGCCGTTCGTTGCTCGCGGGCGGCCTGGGCTGGATGCTCGACGCGATGGACGTGATGCTGTATTCGCTCGTCCTCGCCCACCTCATGCGCGACCTGGGCATGGACAAGCCCACGGCCGGGCTGCTGAACTCCCTGACCCTGGTGGCCTCCGCGATCGGCGGCGCGCTCTTCGGCCTGGTGGCCGACCGCGTCGGCCGCACGCGCGCGCTGATGCTGTCCATCCTCATCTACTCGCTGGCCAGCGGCGCCTGCGGCCTCAGCACGACCATCGGACAGCTCGCCATCTTCCGCTTCGTCCTGGGCCTGGGCATGGGCGGCGAGTGGACGGCGGGGGCGGCGCTCATCGCGGAGACGTGGCCGCCCGAGCATCGCGGCAAGGCGCTCGGCCTCATGCAGTCCGCCTGGGCGATCGGCGAGGTGGTGGCCGCGGGCGTGGTGGCCGCCGTCCTGCCGACCTTCGGCTGGCGCGCCGTCTTCTTCGTGGGCGTCCTGCCCGCCCTCATCGTGTTCTGGATCCGCCGGGACGTGGCGGAGTCGCCGCTGTGGCTGTCCGGCCGCGCACGACGCGGCGCCGCGCGCGGCGCGGCCGGTCCGAGCGATCTCCCGCAGATCACGCGCGCCGTGCCGCTCGGCGTCCTGTGGCGGGGCGACCTCCGGCGCCACGGCGCCGTGGCCACGGCCATGAACGCCTGCTCGATGTTCGGCTACTGGGGCCTGTTCACCTGGATCCCCGCCTACCTGTCCCTGCCGGTGTCGGAGGGCGGCCGCGGGCTCGACCTCATGACGACGACCACGTGGCTGGTGATGATGGGCGCGGGCAAGTGGCTGGGCTACGTCCTGTTCGGCTTCGCCGGCGACCGGTTCGGCCGGCGGCGGGCCTACGTGAGCTACCTGCTGGTGGCGGCGCTGCTCGTCCCCCTCTACGGCCTGGCCACCCGGCCCGGGTGGCTGCTCGTCCTCGGTCCGCTGGTGGCCTTCTTCGGGACCGGGTACTTCTCCGGCTTCGCCGCGCTCACGTCCGAGCTGTTCCCGACCGAGGTGCGCGCGACCGCCATGGGGTTGAGCTACAACATCGGCCGCGGGCTCTCGGCCTTCGCGCCGCTGGTGGTGGGGGCGCTGGCCACCCGCTACGGCCTCGGGTCCGCCTTCCTTCTGCAAGCGGCCGCGTTCCTCGCCGCGGCCCTCTTCGCGCTGGCGCTGCCCGAGACGAAGGGAAAGACGCTGGACTGACCGCGGGCGTCGCCGGGGGCGCGGCCGCGCGGTTGTATGATGGAGCGGCATGCGGTTCGCGCTCGGAATCCTGGTGTTCCTGGGCGCGCTCGTCCAGATCCCGGAGGCGCTCCCCCGGCGCGGCCGGTACGTGCCGCCGCGCGAGGCCGAGCGGCGCGAGTTCCGCTTCACGCGCGCGGTCTACGGCGGGGCGTACGACGGCTACTTCCGGCGGAGCTGGGCCACCGACTTCCCGAAGGCCGATCGGCAGTTCATGATCGGCGTGCGCCGCCTGCTCAGCCACCTCGACGCCTCGGAGCACGAGAACCCCGTCCGGCTCGACGACCCCGAGCTGCACCTCTACCCCTTCCTCTACGCGGTGGAAGTCGGGCACATGTCGCTCTCGGAGCCGGAGGTGGAGGGCCTCCGGCGCTACCTCCTGGCCGGCGGCTTCCTGGTCGTGGACGACTTCTGGGGCTCGTACGAATGGGCGAACTTCGAGAGCGAGATCCGCCGCGTCCTGCCCGGGTGCCGCATCGAGGACCTGCCGCCCGAGCACCCGCTCTTCAGCGCGTTCTACGACGTCAAGGAGTTCCTGCAGGTCCCCAACGTGGGCAATGCCATGATGGGCCGGACGTCGGAGCGCGACGGCTACACCGCGTTCTATCGCGGCATCTCGGACGACCAGGGACGGCTGATGGTGGTCATCAACGCGAACACCGACCTGGGCGACGCCTGGGAGTGGGCGGAACGGCCGGAGTACCCGCTCAAGTACTCGACGTTCGCTTTCCAGATGGGCGTGAACTTCATCGTGTACGGCATGAGCCACTGATGTCGTCCGTGTTCGACCGCGCGTTCGAGTTCCTGTTCAAGTACAGCCCCTACCTGTACGAGAAGGGCCGGTTCGTCATGGGCTCGCCCTGGCCCGCGCTCGCCGTCCTGGGGGTGGGGGTGGCGGCGGTGCTCTGGAGCTACGGGCGGGCGCGGGACATGGAGCGGCGCGACCGCGCGGCGCTGGCCCTCCTGCGCAGCGCCACCCTGGGCGTCCTCGTCTTCTGTCTCTGCCAACCGGCGCTCGTCCTCTCCACCGCCGTGCCGCAGCAGAGCTTCGTGGGCGTGCTCCTCGACGACTCGCGCAGCATGCGCATCGCGGACGACGGCACGCCGCGCAGCGACTTCGTGGCCGGCGCGTTCTCTCCCGACGCCGCGCTGGCCAGGGAGCTCGCCGACCGCTTCAAGCTGCGCTTCTTCCGCTTCGCGGAGTCGGCCGGCCGCCTCTCCCGCGTCTCCGACCTCGCCTTCGACGGAGGCCAGACCAGCCTCGCGCGCGCGCTGGACACGGCGCGGCAGGAGCTGTCCGCGGTGCCCCTCTCCGGCCTCGTGCTGGTGACCGACGGCGCCGACAACGGACAGGGCGGCGAGATGACCGACCTGCTGCTCTCCCTCAAGGCGCGCTCGGTCCCGGTCTTCACCGTGGGGCTGGGGCGCGAGCGCTTCGCGCGCGACGTCGAGCTGACGCGCGTGGAGGTGCCCTCCAGCGTGCTCAAGGGCACGTCGGTGACCGTGGAGGTGCGCCTGGCCCAGCGCGGACTGGGCGGCTCCTCGGTGCGGCTCCAGGTGGAGGACGCCGGGCGCGTGGTGCAGACGCAGGAGGTCATTCTGCCCGCGGAGGGCGAGTCGGCGGTCGCGCGCGTGCACCTGACCGCGTCCGAGCCGGGCCCGCGCACGTTCCGCTTCAAGGTCGCCGCGCATCCCTCCGAGCCGATCACGGAGAACAACCAGCAGGACGTGCTCGTGCACGTGACGGACGACCGCCAGAAGATCCTCTACGTGGAAGGGGAGCCGCGCTTCGAGCTGAAGTTCATCCGCCGCGCGGTGTCGGAAGACAGGAACGTGCAGGTGGTCTGCCTGCAGCGCACGTCGCAGAACAAGTTCCTGCGGCTCGACGTGGACGACGGCGAGGAGCTGGCCGGCGGCTTTCCCCGCACGCGTGAGGAGCTCTTCCGCTACCGCGGGGTGATCCTGGGCAGCGTGGAGGCCAGCTTCTTCACCCCCGACCAGCTGCGCATGCTGGCGGAGTTCGTGAGCCAGCGCGGGGGCGGGCTGCTCATGCTCGGCGGGCGCCACTCCTTCGCGGAGGGCGGCTACGGCCAGACGCCGCTGGCCGACGTGCTGCCGGTGGTGCTCGAAGAGGGTCGGGCGGAGCCGGGCTTCCTGGCGCCCCTCAAGGTGGAGCCCACGGCCTTCGGCATGACGCACGGGGTGACGCAGCTGGCGGCCACGGAGGACGAGAGCGCGGCGCGCTGGAAGACGCTGCCGCCCGTCTCCACCATGAACCCCGTCCGGCGCACGCGGCCGGGCGCGGTGACGCTGCTGGTGGGCCGGGGCGAGGGCCTGCAAGCACCGCAGGTGATCCTGGCCTACCAGCGCTACGGGGCGGGCAAGGCCCTGGCCTTCACCGCCCAGGACTCGTGGCTGTGGCAGATGCACGCCGACGTGCCGCTCGAGGACATGACGCACGAGAACCTGTGGCGCCAGCTCCTGCGCTGGCTCATCAGCGGGGTGTCCGGACCGGTGGCCCTGTCCGTCTCCCCCGAGCGCACGGCCCCGGGGACCGCGGTCACGCTCGTGGCCACCGTGGGCGACGAGCGGCACGTGAAGGTCAACGACGCGCAGGTGGTCGCGCACGTGACCGAGCCCTCGGGGACGCCGCGGGCGCTGCCGTTGGAGTGGGCCGTGGGCAAGGACGGTGAGTACCGCGCCACCTTCACCGCGCGCGAGCCGGGACCGCACGAGGTCCGCGTGGAGGCCCGGCGCGCCGGCCAGGCGCTGGGCAGCGCCACCGCCCACGTCCAGGCCGCGGACTCCGACGCGGAGTTCTTCGGCGCCGAGATGCGCCGGCCGCTGCTCGAGCGCATCGCGGAGGAGACCGGCGGCCGGTTCTACACGCCGGAGACGGTGGCCAGCCTGCCCTCGGACGTGGGTTACAGCGGCGGGGGAGCCACCGTCCAGGAACAGAAGCCGCTCTGGGACATGCCCGCGCTCTTCCTGGCCGTGGTCGCCCTCCTCTCCGCCGAGTGGGCGATCCGCAAGCGGCGGGGGCTGGCTTGACCCGCGGCGCGGCCGTCCTGCTCGCGCTCCTCGTCCTGGCCGCCCCCGCGGCGGCCGAGGAAAGCCATCTCGTCATCGTGGTGGGGCTCGGGGGCGAGAAGAAGTACACGGATGCCTTCCACGAGATGGCGGTCTCCATGGTGGGGGCGGCGGAGAAGAAGCTCGGGATCGACCCGGCCCGCATCGTCTACCTGGGGGAGAAGCCCGCGGACCCGGCGCTGCCCGTCTACCGGGGCCGCTCCTCGCGCGAGACGGTGGGGAAGGCGCTGGCCGACGTCGCGCGCCGGGCCCGCCGCGGCGACCTGGTCTTCATCCTCCTCATCGGGCACGGCAGCGCGCAGGCGGGCGAGTCGCGCTTCAACCTCGCCGGCCCCGACATGGGCGCCGCCGACTTCGCTCCGCTCCTGGACGCGCTCGCCGCGCAGACCGTGGTCTTCGTCAACGCGGCCAGCGCCAGCGGCGACTTCGTGAAGGTGCTGGCGGGGAAGGACCGCGCCGTGGTGACCGCCACCAAGAGCGCGCTGGAGCGCAACCAGACGGTGTTCGCGCGGCACTTCGTGGACGCGTTCGCGGGCGAAGGGGCCGACGCGGACAAGGACCAGCGCGTCTCGCTCCTGGAGGCCTTCGAGTACGCTCGCCGCGAGGTGCAACGCTTCTACGAGAAGGAACGGCGGCTGCTCACCGAGCATGCGGTCCTCGAGGACGGCCGGAAGGGCGCCCTGGCGCGGAGGGTGTTCCTGGGCACGGGCGGCGAGGCGGTGACGGCAGCGGAGGCGAGCGACCCCGCTCTGGCCGGGCTGCGCCAGGAGCGCCGCGAGGTGGAGCGGAGGCTCGAAGCCTTCCGCGGGAAGAAGGCGGCCCTCCCCGCGGACGAATACGAGGCCCAGCTCGAGGGCCTGCTTCTGGAGCTGGCGCTCAAGGACGAGGCCATCCGCCGGCGCGCCGCGGAGGCACGGCCATGAGGCCGCCGCTGGCCGTGCTCGCCCTGGCTTCCCTGGGCCTCGTCGCGGGCGGCGGCGCCTCCCTCCACAGCGTGGGCGCGCAGGACGCCGCGGCGGCGCGTGCCGGCGGCGACGACGCCCCGGCCATCGCCAGCCTCCGCGCCC
>DATKEG010000188.1:0-5159 GCA_035544515.1 Vicinamibacteria bacterium
CGCGCGTGATCGTGAAGCCGAAGTCGCGCTTGAGGCTGGTGACGTCGTAGTCGGCACCGTGCAGCACCTTCACCACGGTCGCGTCGGCCAGCGCCCTTGCCAGCGGCGCCAGGTCGCGCACGGCGAGGGGATCGATGAGCAGCGGCTCGCCCTGCGCGGTGGCGAGCTGGATCAGGCACACCTTCTCGCGGTGGTGGTAGAGGCTGTCGGCCTCGGTGTCGAGGGCGATGGCCGCGGCGCCGCGCAGCCTCTCCGCCAGGGCGGGGAGGTCGGCCGCCGTGCGCACCCACCGTGCGGGGTCGCTCACTCCCGCTCGCGTTCCTTGGCTTCCGTCCACAAAGACTCCATCTCCCCCAGGTTCGACTCGGCCGGCGAAAGGCCGCGCTCGCGCAGCCGGTCCTCCACATGGCGGAAGCGGCGCCGAAACTTCCGGTTGGCGGCCATGAGGGCGGACTCGGGGTCCTCGCCCATGAGCCGCGCCAGGTTCACCACCGCGAAGAGCAGGTCGCCGACCTCGGCCGCGGCCGCGCGCGCGTCACCCTGCGCGACGGCCTCCCGGACCTCGGCCAGCTCCTCCTCCACCTTCTCGAGCACCGCGCCGGCGTCGGGCCAGTCGAAGCCGACGCGCGAGGCCTTGGTCGCCATCTGGTAGGCCTCCATGACCGCGGGCACGCGGTGGGAGACGCTGTCGAGCATGGAGGCGGCCTGGTCCTCCCCCCGCGCGGCCTGCTCGGCGCGCTTGAGCGCCTCCCAGTTGCGGAGCACCTCGCCCGAGGAGGACGCGCTCCGGTCGCCGAACACGTGTGGGTGGCGGCGGACCATCTTGTCCGCCACCGCCTGGACCACGTCGGCCACCGTGAAGCGCCCCTCCTCGGCCGCGATCTGGGCGTGGAAGACCACCTGCAGCAGGAGGTCGCCCAGCTCGCCGGCCAGGTGCTCGTCGTCACCGGAGTCGATGGCCTCGAGCACCTCGTACGCCTCCTCGATCGTCATCGGCTTCAGGCTGCGGTGCGTCTGCTCGCGGTCCCAGGGGCAGCCGCCCGGCGCGCGCAGACGCGCGATCAGCTCGACCAGGCCCTGGAAGCTCGCGGCGGCGGAAGCGTCGGTCTGGCTCATGGCGCGATCATTCCGCGCGGCCCCGGAATCGTCAACGCCACGCCCGGCCGGCCCTCCCGTAGAATCGGACGTCATGACGCTCCGCATCCCGATCTTCCAGGTGGACGCGTTCACCGGCCGCGTCTTCGCCGGCAACCCGGCCGCGGTGTGTCCCCTGCGGTCGTGGCTCGACGACGCCACGATGCAGGCGATCGCCGCCGAGAACAACCTCTCGGAGACGGCCTTCTTCGTCAGCGGGAAGCAGCACCACGAGCTGCGGTGGTTCACGCCCACCGTCGAGGTGGATCTGTGCGGTCACGCCACGCTCGCCTCCGCTTTCGTGATCTTCCGGTTCCTGGACCCGAAGCAGCAGGTGGCGGCGTTCGAGTCGAAGAGCGGCCCCCTGCGGGTGGCGCGGTCGGGCGACCTGCTCGTGCTCGATTTCCCCTCGCGGCCGGCGGAGCGCTGCGACGCTCCGCCGGCGCTCGGCGAGGGCCTTCGCGCGGCGCCGCGCGAAGTGTGGCGCGCGCGGGACAACTACATGGCCGTGTACGAGACCGAAGAGGAGGTGCGGCGGCTCCGGCCGGACATGGCGCTCCTGCGGACCATGGCGGGGTTCGGCGTGGTGGTCACCGCCCCCGGCCAGGTGGCCGACTTCGTGTCGCGCTACTTCGCGCCGAGCTTCGGCATCGACGAGGACCCGGTGACGGGGATGACCCACTGCACGCTCACCCCGTATTGGGCGCAGCGGCTGGGCAAGGAGCGCCTGCACGCGCTGCAGGTCTCCGCCCGGGGCGGTGAGCTCTTCTGCATGCCGCGCGGTGACCGGGTGGCCATCGCCGGCCGCGCCGTCAGGTACATGCAGGGCGTGATCGAAGTCTAGCGGCCTGACGCTACGGGCGCCGGTCGCGCCCGGGCAACCCCCGAGCGTCCTACTTGGAGATGCTCTCGATGTACTCGGCCAGCCGCTTCTGCTCCTCGAGGTCCATGTCCTCGAAGGCCACGCCGATCTCGTGGCGCCGGGTCTCCTGGTCCACGGTCTCGACGCAGTAGACGATGCGGCCGGAGCAGCGGATCGGCTCGCCGCCCGGCTTGAGCGAGAACTCCATGGGACAGATCCGGTCGAGCTCGAGGCCCTCCTCCATCTCGATCAGCATGCCGGACATGCTGATCACCTTCACCCGGTAGGCGTGGGGAACGTCGAGCAAGGCCTTGCCCGGTGCGTCGATGTGGACGCGAAGGCCGCCCAGCCTGTGCTCCTCGACGATCTTGTGCCGGTCGATGAAGGAGATCAGCTCCATCAGCTTGGGGCTCAGCACGTCCGTGAACTTCATGCCCGCGGAATAGACCGGCACCGCCTCGCCGCCCGTGCCCTTGCGGATCTCGCCCAGCACGCACCACACGACCAGCGCGTGCACGGTGATCTGCCGGTTCTGGAGCTGGAGGCTCAGCGCGTACTCGCCGCCCACGCGCAGGGCGCGATCGACCTTTACCGCCACACCGCTGATGCTCATGTTGAGGATGTCCACGTGCGAGGCGAGGATCATCTTGCCGTGGATGCCCTCCACCGTGAACCGCGTGTGCAGCCGATGATCCATGAGCCCTTTCGGTTGTGGGACGGACGCCATAGGGCTACCAGAAACGGTCCACGCGTGCAAGTGGTTCGTGCGGTAGGGCTTTCGACCACCGACACCATCCGTCCTGGACCTGACGGCGGAGAGGCGGCGGCACCGATCATGCACGCGTTCCCGCCGGGCTCCTCTGCCGGAGCCCTCAGGGGAGGTGCGTCCATGGGTCTGTTCGACAAGAAATCCGAGTCAAAGTCCGGCGCTGCCGTGGCCGATCCGCAGCCGCAGCTCGCCGCGCTCAAACAGAAGTACCAGTCCGTGCTCACGTTCATGGAGCAGCGGCACGTCAAGGTGCAAAACCTGCACGTCGAGAACGGCAAGCTCGTCATCCGCGCCATGGCTCCGTCCGAGGAGGTCAAGAACAAGGTCTGGGACCAGATCAAGCTGGTCGATTCGGGCTATCGCGACCTCTCCGCCGAGGTGACGGTGGCGCCGGGCCAGGGCGGGCCGTCGGGTGAAGCCGCTTCGCCGGCGGTGCGGACCTACACGGTCAAGGCCGGCGACACGCTCTCGGGGATCAGCCAGCAG
This sequence comes from Vicinamibacteria bacterium, assembly GCA_035544515.1. Taxonomy (GTDB): domain Bacteria; phylum Acidobacteriota; class Vicinamibacteria; order Fen-336; family Fen-336; genus DATKEG01. The sequence goes on from DATKEG010000188.1 coordinate 3,252, forward strand.
TTCTACGGAAACGCCAACCAGTACAACAAGATCTTCGAGGCAAACCGCGACAAGCTCAGCGACCCCGACAAGATCAAGCCGGGCCAGGAGCTGAAGATCCCCGTCTAGCCCCTCCCAGGGAAGGGGCGCCGGAAGGGGGATCCGGGGTTCTTCGGAACGCCGGATCCCCTCCCGCTTGCGTACCACTGGCGGGGCGGAATGCGCGGCCGCCAGCGTGCAACTCCCCGACCCCGCGAGCGCGGGCTCTGCGTCAGGTTCTCGTCGTGTTCGCGCCGCCGGCGCGAGCCTCGACGGTGCGGGACCGGCGGCAACGCCACGTGACGCTCGCGGCTCACTGGGGCATTCACTGCGGCCGGTGAGGTTCCTGAGGCGCGTGTCAAGAGCGGTCTGGTGCCGGAGGTGGGGGTCGAACCCACACGCCGCGTGAGCGGCACGAGATTTTGAGCCTCGGGCGTCTGCCGATTCCGCCACTCCGGCTATGACGCCTCCTAGTTTACGGTAAACCCCGGCGACTTCACCTCCCCGCGCCTGCCGATACAATCGTTGGATGGTCCTCGCGCTCGCGCTCCTGTTGGCCTCGTCCGGTCCGGCGGGGTCGCCCCAGGCGCTGTGGGACCTGTGGCCCGCCGCCCGCGCCGTGGAGACGCCCGCGCCGTGCCTGAGGCCCGCCGACCTGGCCGGGGCGCTCCAGGCGCTCGGCGCCGCGCATCCCGGCCACCTGACGCTCGAGGAGGTCGGCCGCTCGTTCGAGGGCCGGCCCATCCACCTGCTGAAGGTCGGCCGCGGCCGCCGCCACGTCCTGCTGTGGTCGCAGATGCACGGCGACGAGCCCTCGGCCACGCCGGCCCTGCTCGACGTGGCGCGCTACCTGGCGACCGCGGACGGGCCGGCGGTCCGCCGCGTGCTCGACGAGCTGACGCTCCTGATGGTGCCGATGCTCAACCCGGACGGCGCGGAGCGGTATGAGCGCCGCAACGCCCAGGCGATCGACGTCAACCGCGACGCGCTCAGCCTGGCCACCCCGGAGGGCCACCTCCTGAAGCAGCTCCGTGACCGGTACCGGCCGGTGCTCGGCTTCAACCTCCACGACCAGAACCGCCGCACGGCCGTGGGCGATACCGGCGCGCTGGCCACGATCGCGCTCCTCGCGGTCGCCGGCGACCCGGAGGGCACCGTCACGCCGGGCCGGCTCCGGGCACGGCGGGTCTGTTCGGCGCTGGTGGCCGCGCTCTCGCCCCTGGTGCCGGGCGGCCTCGCCCGCTACGACGAGGACTGGAGCCCGCGCGCGTTCGGCGACAACCTCACGGCGTGGGGCACGCCCGTGGTCCTGATCGAGAGCGGCGGGCTGCCGCCCGCGCTGCCCCTGGCGGACCTGACGCGCTTGAACTTCGTCGGCCTGGTCACGGCGCTCGTGGCCCTGGCCCAAGACGACGCGCAGCGGCACGACCCCTCCGCCTACGAAGCGCTGCGGCGCAACCAGACCAACGTCTGGTTCGACGTCGTCCTGCGCGGGGGGGAGGTCGTCCAGCCCGACACGCCGCGGCCCTATCGCGCGGACGTCGCGTTCGACCGCCGCACCTCGGACCAGTTCCGCGCCGGCTGCGCGCCGGAGCCCACGGGCTCGCGGATCGCCGAGATCGGCGACGCCCGCTTCGCCGGCGCGGGGGAGGTCCTGGAGGCGGCCGGCACCGTCATCGTGCCGGCGTTCGTCGGGTCGGTGGAGGGCCTCGGCGCGCGGGCGTGGCTGACGGCGGAGGCGCTGCGGGCCATCGGTGGCCTCGGCGTAGCGACGGTGCGGTGGCACGTGGCGGCCGCCGACGCGCCGGCCGCGTCCGCCCACGCGGCCGACGTCGCCGCCGCCGGGCTCCCGGTGCTCGTGCCCACGGCGTCGGACGAGCCGCCGTCGCT
>DATKEG010000189.1:0-2505 GCA_035544515.1 Vicinamibacteria bacterium
TCGACCAGCGCGTCGCCGAGCGCCCGCCTGCTCCGCAGCACGCGCGGATCGCTCCGGGGGGCCTTCTTCCGAACGTTCATGGGGGTGCTGTTCGAGAGTGCGCGCGGAGCCGCGAACGCGGCTGTACAATTGTCATTCGACCCTGCTCCGGCAACCCTGGACCCATTCCCATGACCACGAATCGACGCGCAGGACTCGCGCTCATCGCAGGTGCCGTCGCCATCCTCGGCGTCATGATCTGGCATCCGACGGGCCGCGAGGCCGCAGGCGCCGGCTACGGCATCTCCACGATCGTGCACGCGGTGGCGATCCTTGCCGAGTTGACGGTGCTGCTCGGCGCGCTCGGGCTGAGCGTCCACCTCCGGGGCGCGCGGGACACCGCCCTCGCCGCATTCGTGACCTACGCGGCGGCGACGATGTCGCTGATCATCGCCGCGGTCGCCGCCGGCTGGATCGATCCACCCGCAGCGGGGACGCTGAATGCTTCGTTCGCCACCGTAGGGTTCGGGCTTGCGGCCGTCGCCATGGTCCTGTGGTCCGTGGCGATGTGGCGGACTCGCTTCTCGCGCACACTCGCCATTTTCGGTGCGGCAGTCGGCGTCTTCACGCTCACGGGCCTTGTGCACGGTGCCGGCCTCACGCTCCACGGTTTCGGGGGTCTGGTGATGCTGGCCTTCACCGTCTGGGTCGCATGGACGGGGATGGTGCTTAAGGGGCAGGCCGCGTGACACGAAACCGGCGATCGTTCTGTACCTCGACCCGGATAAGACGGCAGCGCGGTTCGAGAACACGGGCGGCCATCGCCTCGCCCTGGAACTGGCCGGGGGCTGAACCCGGGGCGCCGGACGGCTGTCAGGAACCGCCGTCTCCTCCTCCCGGCAGCGCCAGCGTGAACGTGCTCCCGGCCTCCGAGCTCGCGAACGTGAGGTCCCCGCCCAGCAGGCGGGCGAGCGCGCGCGCCACGTTCAGGCCGAGGCCGGTGCCGCCGCCCGCGTCGGACGCGGGGCCGCGCCAGAAGGCCTCGAAGACTCGGCCGCGGACCTCTTCCGGAATCCCCGGCCCGGTGTCGGACACGTCGATGGTGACGGCGCCGTCGCGAGCCTGTTCCAGGCGCACTTCGACCGTTCCGGCGTCGGTGTACTTGTGCGCGTTGGACAGGAGGTTCAGCAGGATCTGACGGACCTTCGCGGCGTCCGTGCGGATCGGCCGTGCGGAGCGGGGCACTCGCAGCTCGAAGCCCAGGCCCTTGGACTCGATGAGCGGCTGCAGCAGGCCGGCCACCTCCCGGACGGGCTCGGTCGGATCCAGCGCGCGCAGGCGCCCTCGCTCGGAGCCCGCCTCGAGGCGCGCGAACGTGAGGATCTCCTCGATGATCTGACTGAGGTGGTGCGCGCCGGCCCGCACGCGCTCCAGGTGGCTCCGCTGCAGGTCCGCGAGCTCCCCGGACGCGCCGGACAAAAGCAGCTCGAGGTAGGCCAGGACCGCGTTCAGGGGCGTGCGGAGCTCGGGCGACGTGTTGGCCATGAAGCGCGCCCGCGCTTCGACCGCCTCCTCCGCCTTCTTCCGCGCGTCCCGCTCGGCCTGGCGGGCCTCGTCCCGGGCCCGCGCCAGGGTCAGGGTCGTGTGCACGCGGGCCCGCAGCTCTCGCGCCGAGAACGGCTTGGCGAGGTAGTCGTCCGCGCCGGCCTCGATCCCCTCTACGCTCGAGAGCTCGCCCGCGCGCGCGGAGAGGAGGATCACCGGCAGCCCGCTGAGCTCCTGGTCCGCGCGGATCGCGGCCAGCAGCTGGAAGCCGCTCAGCCGCGGCATCATCACGTCGGCGAGGACTAGGTCGAGACGACCCTCGCGGGCCGACTTTAGCGCCGCTTCCCCATCGGACGCCAGCAGCACCCGGTATCGATCGCACAGCAGCCGCCGCAGGTACTCGCGCATGTCCGCGTTGTCGTCCGCGACGAGGATGACCGGCGGATCCCCCGCGTCCGGACGGCCATCCGGCGTCGAGGCGGAAGGGTCCGCCACCGCGGGCGCTGGCGCGCTGCCGGCCGGCGAGCGGACGGCCGACGCGGGCCCGGTGTCCTGTCCGAGCCAGCTCAGAGCCTCGCTGGCGAACGCGTCCGCCGTGCGGCCCGGCTCGAAGGGAAGCGCTGGCTCTAGAGTGGCGGCGGGCGCCGGCTCGATCGGGATCTCGACGCGGAAGGTGCTGCCCTCCCCCGGCCGGCTGTCCACCGAGATGCTGCCGCCGTGCAGCTCGGTGAGCTCCTTCACCACCGCGAGGCCGATCCCGGTGCCTTCCTGGCTGTGGGCCTGCGGCGTGCTGGCGCGGAAGAAGCGCTCGAACAGGTGAGGGACGTCCCTGGGATCGATGCCCATCCCGGAGTCCGAGACCTCGAGCACGATGACGCCGCCATCGTTGCGCTGGCGTACCACCACCCCGCCCTCCAGCGTGTACTTGAACGCGTTGGAGAGGAGGTTGAGGACGATCTTGTCCCACATGTCGGGATCGAC
>DATKEG010000190.1:0-5636 GCA_035544515.1 Vicinamibacteria bacterium
AGCAGCGCGTACACCAGCCCGTCGAACATGGACTTGAAGGTGGTGACCCAGCTGCGCCGGTACCAGATGGAATGCTGGGCGAGCGCCAGCGCGTAACCGAGGAAGGCCGTGGTCCCCGCGAACCGGAAGACCTCGAGGTAGCTCTCCCCCGGACCGAGGGCGCGCCCGGCGACGTAGGCCGCGAACACTCCCACTACCAGCGCATAGACGAACCACAGGACGAGAGCGGTGGCCATGGAGGGCGCCTGGCCGGGCGAGAGGGTCAGGAGCACGAGGGGACCCTTCTGCATCCTCTCCACGAAGGCGGGGTCCTTCATGGCCGCGGGCGACGCGGCGTGCGGGGCCGCGTAGTCCCCCGGCGGGACGTCGAAGCGGCGCAGCGCCTCGAGGACCGCGTCTTCCTGGGGGAGCTTGCGCAGGTCGCTGCGGTGCAGCGGCAGCACCATGTGCAGGATGAAGCTGGCCACGAACACGATCACCGCGGCCACCAGGATGGGCAGCCACAACGACGTCAACGGCACCATAGGCACCTCCCGGCCGGCGCGTGAAAGGGCACGCGCGCCGCCATGGTAAGCGAGGCCCGGCCAGGCGAGGTCCGGCGCTCCCGTCCCTCAGAAGAGGACGCGCGCGCGGATGGTGCCCTCGATGGCGGAGAGCGCCTTGAGCGCGAGGCGGCTCGACGCGGCCTCCACGTCGATCACCACGTAGCCGATCCGCGCGTTTGTCATCAGGTACTGGCCGCTGATGTTGATGCGCTTCTGGGAGAAGACGCCGTTGACCCTGCTGAGCACGCCGGGCACGTTGTGGTGGATGTGCAGCAGCCGGTGGCTGCCCGGGTGGGAGGGCAGCGCGACCTCGGGGAAGTTCACGGCGGACAGGGTCGAGCCGTTGTCGCTGTAGCGGACGAGCTTCTCCGAGACCTCGGTGCCGATGTTCGCCTGCGCCTCCACGGTGGAGCCGGCGATGTGGGGCGTGAGGATCACGTTGTCGAACCGGCGCAGGGGCGAGACGAACTCCTGGTCGTTGCCCTCGGGCTCCACCGGGAACACGTCGAACGCGGCCCCGCCCAGGTGGCGGCGCTCCAGGGCCTCCGCCGCGGCCTCGATGTCCACCACCGTGCCGCGCGAGGCGTTGACGAAGAAAGCGCCCGCCTTCATGCGCGCGAACTGCGCGCGGCCCATCATGCCCTGGGTGAGCGGGGTCTCGGGGACGTGCAGGGTGACCACGTCCGAGCGAAGGAGCAGCTCGTCGAGCGTCGGCATCATGCGCGCGTTGCCCAGGGGCAGCCGGGTGACGACGTCGTGGTAGACGACCTCCATGCCCAGCGCCTCGGCCATCACCGAGAGCTGGGAGCCGATGTTGCCGTAGCCCACGATGCCGAGCGTCTTGCCCCGCACCTCGCGCGCGTCGTCGGCCGACTTGAGCCAGGTGCCGCGATGGAGGAGCGCGTTCTTGGCCGGGATGCCCCGCATCAGGAAGACGATCTCGGCCAGCACCAGCTCCGCCACCGAGCGCGTGTTGGAGAACGGCGCGTTGAAGACGGGGATGCCGCGCATCATGGCCGCCTCGAGGTCGATCTGGTTCGTGCCGATGCAGAACGCGCCCACCGTCATCAGCTTGCGGGCGCCCGCGAGGGCGTCGGCGGTCAAGCGCGTGCGGGAGCGGATGCCCACGAAGTGGGCGTCGGCGATGGCCGCTTTCAGCTCGCCGCCGGCCAGGGCCTTGCGGTGGCGCTCGATGGTCGTGTACCCGTGGCGGGCGAAGTTCTCGACCGCGCGCTCGTGCACGCCCTCGAGCAGGACGACCCTCATGCGCGTCTTCTCGTGCGACGTGGTCACGTGGCAAGCTTAGGGTATTCGGGAATGTGGCGCAGCGCAGCGGGACGAACGCTCGAGATGGATGCGGAGACGGGGAAGTGACGGCCGCGGAGCGGCAGAACGCCGTGGGCGCCCTGCGCGAGCTCCTGGGCGGCGACGCGGTGCTCACCGAGCGTCACGACCTGGCCCGCTACGAGCAGGGGTGGCGCTACGGCCGCGGCGCGGCGCTGGCGGCGGTGCGGCCGGCGAGCACGGAGGAGGTGTCGCGCGTGCTCGCCTTCGCCTCCACACGGGGGGTGCGCGTGGTGGCCCAGGGCGCGAACACGGGCCTGGTGGGTGGCTCGACGCCCGATGCCTCGGGCGACATGCTCGTCCTGAGCCTGGAGCGGCTGTCCCGGCCGCTCGACGTCGACGCCGTGGACCGCACGGTCACGGCCGGCGGCGGGGTGTTGTTGAGCCAGCTCGACGCCGCGCTCGCGGAGGAGGGGCTCCTCTTCCCCATCGACCTCGGCGCGGACCCCACGGTCGGCGGGATGGTCGCCACCAACGCCGCCGGCACGCGCGTCCTGCGCTACGGCGACGTGCGGCAGAACCTGCTCGGCCTGGAGGCGGTCCTCGCCGACGGCACCGTCCTCGACCTCATGACCGCCCTGCGCAAGAACAACACCGGTTTCGACGCGAAGCAGCTTTTCGTGGGGACCTCGGGGGTCTTCGGCGTGGTGACCCGCGCGGTGCTGCGCGTGGCGCCCCGCCCCGCGCAGCGCGCCACCGCCCTCCTCGGCGTGGGCGACGGCGCCGCGGCGCTGCGCCTGCTCTCGCGCTTCGAGCGCGGGCTCGGGGACGTGCTCACGGCCTTCGAGGTGATGAGCGCCGCCTCCCTGGCTCCCGTCTTCTCCTACCAGCCGCGGCTGCGCAACCCCTTCGGGACCGGCCTGCCGCCGTACTCGGTGCTGGTGGAGCTGTCCACCACGCTCCCGGCCGAGGCGCTGGCCCTCGACGAGCTGCTGGAGACCACACTGGGCGAGCTGCTGGAGGACGCTGCCGCGGGCATCACCGACATCTTCCCGGGCAAGCCGGCGGACCTCTGGGACATCCGGCACCACGTCTCGGAGAGCCACCGCCACCTGGGCGAGGTGCTGGGGCTGGACATCAGCGTGCCCCGCTCCTCGATGGCGGCGTTCGTCGCGGCCGCGCGCGAGCGCCTCGCCCCCGAGTACCCCTACGTCACCGTGGCCGATTTCGGCCATTGGGGCGACGGGGGCGTGCACCTGAACCTGATCTGGAAGAAGGAAGACGCTCCTTGCCCGACGCCGGAGATGAAGGCCCTCCTGCAGCCCCTTGTCTACGACCTCGCGGTCGGCGGATTCCGCGGCAGCTTCAGCGCGGAGCACGGCGTGGGCCCCCACAACCAGTCGTTCTACGACCGCTACACGCCGGAGCTGGTGCGCGAGGTCTGCCGCGCGCTCAAGGCGCGGCTCGATCCGCGCGGGCTGCTGGCGACCACGCGACTCGGTTGAGCGGGAGAAGGACCACCGGGTTCGAGGGTACGATGTCGTTCGGGACCCCGGGGCACGGTCCACAGGAGGACGGGCATGACAGCAAGGCTTCTTTCGTGCGGAGTGGTCGTGGTGCTGCTTTCGGCCGCGAGCGCGGGGGCGGCGGACCGCGACCGCTTCTGGCCGCAGTGGCGCGGGCCGCTGCACACGGGCGTGGCTCCCCAGGGCAACCCGCCCGTGGAGTGGAGCGAGACGAAGAACGTCAAGTGGAAGGTCGAGATCCCGGGCCAGGGCTCGGGCACGCCTGTCGTCTGGGGTGACGCGATCTACGTCCTCACCGCGGTGCCCACCGGCGCGGCAGGCGGGGCGCAGCAGTTCACCATCCTGGCCATCGGCCGCCGGGACGGCAAGACGCTCTGGCGCAAGGTGCTGCGCGAGGAGGTGCCGCACGAGGGACACCACGCGACCAACACCTTCGCCTCCGCCTCCGCGCTCACCGACGGCGAGCACGTCTACGCCTTCTTCGGCTCGCGCGGCCTCTACGCGCTCGACCTGAAGGGCAACCTGAAGTGGGAGAAGGACCTCGGGGACATGAACATCAAGCTCGGCTTCGGGGAGGCGGCCTCTCCCGCGCTCCACGGCGACCGGCTGGTGGTCAACTGGGACCACGAGGGCGAGTCGTTCATCGTGGCGCTCGACAAGAGGACCGGCCAGGAGCGGTGGCGCGTCCCGCGCGAGGAGAAGACGTCGTGGTCGACGCCTCTCGTCGTCGAGCACGCCGGCCGCGCGCAGGTGATCACGAGCGCCACCCACCGGGTGCGCAGCTACGACCTGGCCACGGGCGATCTGGTCTGGCAGGCCAGCGGCATGACCGCCAACGCCATCCCCACCCCCGTGCACGCGGACGGCATCGTCTACCTGACCAGCGGCTTCCGGGGCAACGCGCTCATGGCCGTGAAGCTCGCCGAGGCCCGGGGCGACATCACGAACACGCCGGCGGTGATCTGGCGCCACGACCGCGACACGCCCTACGTGCCGTCGCCGCTGCTCTACGGCGAGGCGCTCTACGTCCTCAAGAGCAACAGCGGCGTGCTGTCGGCCTTCGAGGCCAAGACCGGCCGAAAGCTCTACGGAGAGCAGCGCATCGAGGGCGTGCCCAACGTGTACGCGTCTTTGGTGGGTGCCGGCGGCCGGGTCTACATCGCCGGCCGCGACGGCGGGGTCGCCGTGGTGGAGCAGGGGCCGGCGTTCAAGCTCCTGGCCCTCAACCGGCTCGACGACGGCTTCGACGCTTCGCCCGTGCCCGTGGCCGACGAGCTGTACCTGCGCGGCCGGAAATACCTGTACCGCATCTCGGCGAACTGACGGCCTGCTCCGACGGACTCCAAGCCTCGTGTGGCGGTGCCGCCGGCCAAACGGCGATATATGTAGTGGTCCCGCCGATCCGCATATACACTCGGGGGCCGCCCGGATCAGGAGGTGCCATGCGTCGTCGCTCGCCGCTCTCCACCCTGCTCGTCTGCGCGCTGGCCGTGACCGCCAGGGCGCAGGAGCAGGACCACTCACACCACCATGCCCGGCCCGAGAAGCTGGGCACGGTGAGCTTCCCGATCTCCTGCGCGCCGGCCGTACAGGCGCCGTTCGCGCGCGCGGTGGCCTTGCTCCACTCGTTCTGGTACGACGAGGCCGAGAAGGCCTTTGGCGAGGTCGCGGCGGCCGACCCTTCGTGCGCGATGGCGCACTGGGGCGTGGCCATGAGCCTGTATCACCCGATCTGGGCCCCGCCCACGCCGGCGGAGCTGAAGCGCGGGCAGGAAGCGGTGGCGAAGGCCAAGGCCGCGGCCGCGCCCACCGAGCGCGAGCGCGACTACGTGGCGGCCATCGAGACGTTCTTCCGCGACGCCGACACGGCGGACCACCGCGCGCGCGCCACGGCCTACGAGAAGGCGATGGAAGGCGTCCATGCGCGCCACCCCGACGACCGCGAGGCGGCCATCTTCTATTCGCTCGCCCTGCTGGGGACGGCGCCGCCGGCCGACAAGACCTACGCGAACCAGAAGAAGGCGGGCGCGATCCTGAACCGCGTGTTGCCCGCGCAGCCCGACCATCCGGGCGTCGCGCACTACTTGATCCACAGCTTCGACTACCCGCAGCTGGCCGAGCTGGCGCTTCCCGCCGCCCGCGCCTACTCGAAGATCGCCGAGTCGTCTCCGCACGCGCTGCACATGCCCTCCCACATCTTCGTGCGGCTCGGCCTGTGGGACGACTCGATCCGCGCCAACGAGGACTCGGCGGCGACGGCGCGCGCGCACGTGGAGAAGAC